>JAJRWK010000189.1 GCA_024276795.1 archaeon
ACATTCGACACAGAAGATACTCGCCCATTTGCAAACGCGAGACCTCGCATCAACGAAGCATCAAGAATATCGCAGTTAGATGCGTTCCTGATCAGAGAATTAACAATTAATGCTCGAGTTCCTGTTAAGTTTCTCTCAACAATTTACAAGAAAGATCCTTCCCTAATCTCCCGAAAGCTTACGAAAATAAAGGAAAGATACATGTCGTCTTACAATCTTATCTATGATAGACGCATTTTTGAAATGACAGTACACCTACTCATTACCGGAGACTTTAAGCCAAAATCAGCATTCTACGAAGAAACGTTCTTAGAGTTTTTCCAGAATTGGTTCCCCTTTGAAGCAATGGGCCATACGAGTCCTCGAACATTTCTTCTAGACGCTTTCATTCCAGGACACATTGTAGCTGATCTCGCAGAATTTCTGTGGGATCACGCAGAAAACGTCTCAATATACCACGTTAGCGAAACAAGAAGCAGAAAATATTACTTTTTCCCACAAAATCTCGACGAAACTGGAAAATGGGTTACTGACAAAAGACAGCTCGTTGACATTCCCGTAGAAATCGTAGAAAATGAGTTGCACAGAGCATTTTAGAACAGAATTTTCAGTGATGATCATGATTGTGATCGCAATCACAGCCTGAGGCAAAGCTTTGGGGATCTTCAACTTCCGAAACTTTTGAAAAGTCATGCCAAAGCTCCTTTATGGTCTCCACATGCGCTGTGGGGGTATAGATCTTGATTCCTCGTTTTGTAAGCTTTTCATATGCCGGCTTTCCCATTTTCTCTGCAATCACCCCATCTACTCCAAAAGAGGCGATATAATCTGGGGGACTCGTGTTTCCCCCCATATGACGGGATTGGTTTGGAATAATCTCAACTTTGGATTCTGAAGTATCCAAGATTGCATAGTACTTGGCTCGACCAAAATGACCAGAGATCTTTGACTCTTCAATCGGCTCCCTGAGAATAATAGGAATAGCAACTTTCATGATTATCAAGGTATCTACGTAAGAAGAAAAGAAAAAGATTTGCTTTAAGGGAAAAGAGAAAATATGGAGAGGAATCTCAATGAAGCTCGATTCTCAGATTTGACTGCAATTCTTTGTAACGATTTCTGACCGTTACTTCTGTAATGGCAGCTACTCTTGCGATTTCTCTTTGATTTCTATGTTCATTCTCAATTATTGCAGACATATATAGGCAAGCTGCAGCTAATCCTCCAGGGTCCTTGCCAGTAGTAAGACCATTTCTCTTTGCCTCGTGGAGAATGTCGAGAGCTTTTCGCACAACCTTCCCACTGAGATGAAGCTCGGAAGCGAAGCGTATGCAATAATCTTCTGGCTTTGGAATAGGCACCTTTAGTTGTAATTCCGCTAAGATTACCCTATAACATCTTGCGACCTCTTTCTTAGATGCTCTTGTCATTGCACTGATCTCATCAAGTGAGCGCGGGACTCTCCTCAGTCGAGCGCTTGCATAAACGCTAGCTGCAACCATTGCTTGGATACTTCTTCCTCTAATCAAGGATTTTCCGGCAGCCTGTTTATAGATAATTGCGGCGGTTTCAAGAACGGTTTTGGGGAGCCCAAGTTGCCCGGAAATCCGCTCTATTTCAGTAAGCGCATAAGCAAGATTTCTGTCCGCTGAAGATCGGAGACGGGTTCTCAATTGCCAACGACGCAAACGTTGCATTCGAGACTTCTGTGAAGGGGATAACGGGCGTCCCAGGGCGTCTTGTGCATTGGAATTGATGTGTGTTGTCAGTCCTTTATCGTGTAATGTTACAGAAACGGGAAGCCCTGTTCTGTTTTTTCGAGAGTCCTCCGCAAGCGAGAATGATCGCCATTCGGGCCCGGAGTCAATAAGATGATGTTCGACGACTAGTCCACAATTGGCACAAATGATTTCTCCTCGTGCCATATCAGTTATCAAATTCTTGGACCCACATTCGTTGCATTTTAATGCAACAACCGGATCATTAATAGTAGGATTACTTATTTCGGCATTCGACACTTCGCATACCCCTTAGACCAGACCAATATAATTGAGGAAAACAACCTATATAAACCCATCGGAGACTGATTACCGCGGTAGTAACTATCGTTTATTTTGTTGTAAAACACCTTCAAAATAGAAAAGAAAAAAAATTCGATAAGAAATATATGGCTCTAAGTTATAGATTCACTAGAAATGAAACAAACTATACTCACTAGAGTGAGAAGCATTAATACGCAACCCCGAACAATTAGAGCGCTTCAAAAAATTGCGAGCAACTATATGAACGAAATAAATGCATTGGAAGTCGGGGTTTCCTACGGCTCGCTGTTTGACCAATTACAAAACCGGCTGTTCATCATATACCTCAGAGGACGTTCCCTTCTTGGTGTACATCGAGAATTCGTAGTTCTAAGTGAAAAAGAAGCCGTATTCATCCCGGACAAAACGCTCAAAGAACTTAGAATTCCCAATGACGCCCCGGCCACCATTACTATTCTGGGAAAAGCACAAATTGTGGAAGAGGAAGACGAATAAGATGAGTTTTAGCTAACTAATCCTCAGGAATAAGCGTCACTTTTACAGCTTTTCCCTTCATCAAAAGGTCAAACCCTTTTTCAAACTCAGATAGCTTGAATGAATGAGTAATAAGTGGCTTCAAATTTACTCTGTTCGTTTGTAGAAGTTTTCGGGCTCTAAACCATGTTTCAAACATTCTTCTGCCAGTGATTCCGTAAATCCTTATAGCTTTGAATATCACCCAGTCGGTAAGGTTCAGGGAAACGTTGTTTTGAGGCAGCCCCAAAAGAGCAACGTGTCCACCTGGTTGGACGACTTCGAATCCTTGATGAATTGCTGGCTCCGCCCCCGACATTTCCAGAACTGCTTCAACACCCTCACCGTCCGTGTAAGTTAAGATTTCATTGATAACGTCCGTTTCTTTGGGATTCAAAACCAGATCTGCCCCCATTTTCTTCGCGAAATCAAGTCTATATTCAGAGATGTCGGTCGTAATAATCGGCCCGGCTCCGATTGCTTTTGCCACAGCAATTGCCATTAGGCCAATAGGACCAGCTCCAGTAATCAACACGCTTTTTCCCGAAATGTCCTCTGCAAAAACAGTGTGAACTGCATTGCCAAAAGGTTCCATAATACTGAGTACTTCCCACGGCATGTTTTTCGGCATTGGTATTGCATTTAGGGCCGGGATTTTCACATAACTAGCATATGTGCCGTCAACGTGAACACCCAAGATTTTTACATTTTCACAAATGTGACCATTGCCTGTTAGGCATTGCATACAGTGGCCACATGTAATATGCGTTTCCACGGAGACATGATCGCCGATTTTTAGGTGATGCACATCACTCCCCACTGCAACGATTTCACCTCCCATCTCGTGCCCAACTACGAGTGGAGGTTCCATATGAGCCGCCGACCACTGATCCCATTTGTAAATATGCAAGTCAGTGCCACAAATAGATGCTCTCTTTACATTAACTAGGACTTCTTGAGGCCCAAGATTCCTAGGTACGGGCCAATTTGTTAGTTCTAGTCCTGGTTGCTTCTCTTTTTTGATAATGGCACTCATTTCTGTGGGAAAATTTTCATCAGTCATGATGCTATCGAGTACCAATATGGCGTTTCCTTAATATGTTTAGGGGAGCAAGTGTAGGGAATTGAAACGGAATGGGCCAGAATCCAAAAATTTCGATGAATCGATCAATTTACCATTGGGGCGATACTCTCAAGTGCTTTTGGTTGAGTTTTTTTTATTCTGAATAGCTCTCGGATCAGGATATAGAAGCGTGTTTGGGTATAGCTACGAGCTAGAAGAGGGGGATTGAGACGTTGTTTAGCTTTTTGAAAGCAGGATGTTTGCGACCTCATTTGCTAATGAATTAAATGCTTCTCTCACATTTTCGCCTGTTTTCGCACTCGTTTTTATGAAGAACAGCTTGTGAGAGTTTCCAAGTCTTTTTCTTAACTCTTCAATATACTGGTTGATCTCTTCGTCAGATACCGCTTGTTCTGCTTTTCCGTCTTGAACAAGATCGATCTTGTTTCCTGCAATTACTATAGGACAGTTTTCTTTGCGCGAAAATTTAAGAAAATCATCTATCCAATTGTCAATGTTCTCAAAATTTTCCCGGTTTGTAATATCAAATACGACAATAGCACCGTATGCTCCCTTATAATACATCGGCCTAACTTTTGAGAAGCGAGTTTCACCCGCCAGATCCCATATCAGAAATCGAAACAATTTTTCGCCGATTTTTTCCTCGGTAAATGAAAAATCAGCACCTACGGTAGGGAGATAATTATTTCGGAAATGTTCTCCCAAATAGGAACGACGCAAAGAGGTTTTCCCCACCCTATAATCCCCAATCAACACTAATTTTATAGTATAGCCCATGTTCATAGTTCTAAGATCATTCATTTGTCGTGACTTTTAATATTATTGGTTTCTTTAGGCCGCAATGGAAGTAATATAAAAAACAAATCCACGTTATTTGTTGTAACGCGAACATTCATCATACCATTGTAGGAACAACTGCAAGGCAATTGTTTACGTTGCTTCATTGAAGATCGCAAGAGCTTGCTGAGTAATCAAGGATAAGCGTTCACTATTTTGAATAATTCTTTGAAGTGCTTTTAGATTAGCATCGTAGTCCTGAAGAAATTTCGGCATCTGAGCCATTGTCTCTGGTATTTCGTGGAGCTGTTCAAGATACGCGTTCACCCTACTCAACAATCCACGAAGTCTCATTGACAAATCTTTGAGCTTGTCAATCTGGGACTGTAGATTCTCTGCGATCAACGCGTTCTGTTTACTTAAGTTTTGAAGATCTGAAGCAACGATCTGGAATGTTTCTCCTGCACCTTCAGTTGACTGAATTGCTTCAATTTGTGCGTTAAGGGCTACTACTAAGGCCCTGTCTGTTGTATCTGCCAACTCTTTCAGAATCTCATTTGAGGTCTGATAGAAACCATGATAATAGGTTAGCATTTGTTCAATTTCTCCACGCATTTTGCTAAGTTCATCTGTTAATGTAGCAGTCGTGTTTAGCGCCAGATCTACAGATTGTCGAAGGCTTTCTCCAACATTATCTAATGATTCCACGAGAGGAATCGAATCCCTCACCAAAATTGCTTGCTTTTCCAAGGCCACAGAGACAGAATAGACTGCGTTTCCAACCTTGCCTAAGAACGAATTAAATGATTGAACTGCTTGCGCGAATTCGTATTTAGGATGAGTTGAAATCAATACTTCTAGATCACCTTCATCAGCTAGAACAAGGGCTTGAGTCAGATTCTCCAAGGGAAGATGTGTGTCTCTCACCAAAGTATAATATGAATAGAGAAAGAGAAGAGTTCCAACTAGTAAGCCTAGCAGACTTACAAATAGAGTTGCCACTCTTGATGTTGTTTCATCAATGAAGAAGAATTGAAACACAGAGGCGACCATAAGTAGTCCACTAAACCAAGACATGCCGAGTGCAAGGAGGGAAATCCTTCTTAGCGAAGTGGGGAACCTATTTTTCACATATGCTTGGAAAATCACAAAAATGAGGATTCCGTAAATTGCAGTAAGAAAAAGAAAAGACAAGCTCGAGGCAAAGGATGAGATGGCAGATACTACGTCATTGATTGCTGACATGACTACGATTTGTTTGAATTGTTTATCCTTAAAGGTTTCGAGCAATCGTTCGAAAACTTGGTAAGTGACCATTTCAAAAAGGGATGGGAGGATAAAAAGAAATACAATGATTTCGCGACATTAGTCATTTACTCTTTTCTGGTGTTTCTGGCCAAGTTCGTTCTTCTACAGGGGTTCTACAACTCATGCACAAGGGCTGGACTCCTTTCGCTTGTTGTTCGGCATCCCACTCGAAACTCATGATTAGCCCTCTATCACAAAGGATATCTTTTCGACAGTTTGGGCAGTAATAATAGAATCTTGTTTCTGATTTCGGTGGCCATAAGTAGATGGAACACTGGGAACACGTACCCCTCATATCACATCGTAAGTGCTTAGCAATAATGGTCATCTTGTATCCCTATTTTCTACTGTTTGCCATGCTTCTTAGGTCTTTGCCTTCAAGGAGAATATTGTCATTGTTTTGGCTAACAGAGGCCATTTTAGTTGCGCATTTTCACGGGAATATTAATCAATGGAATTCTCAATCGCCTCTTGTGGACTTTGTTGTTCTAACAGACTCGGCTTCAGATGTTCCTTTTCAGCTGGCTCAAGAATTAGGCATTTTCATTGTTCCAGACAGGATTATTCGTGACGATGGCACGGAGTTCCTTGACAGAGAAGAAATCAGCATTGATGATGTTCTAGAGTGGCAGTATAGAAACGAAGTGATTAGAACCTCGCAACCGCCCCCGGCGGCTTTTTATGAAGTGATGGAAAAAGCAGCTCAAACAGGTAAGCCGATTCTAGCAATTATTCTAACGTCGAAACTTTCGGGGACATATCAAAGTGCAAAAATCGCCGCCGAAATGATTGATGCCCCTATTACTGTTTGGGATTCCCGTTCAGTATCTATAGGAACCGGAATTTTTGCCATCCTCGCAGCAAAAATGGCGAAAGCAGGCTATTCTCTTGAGCACACGCTTGAGAGAATCAAGGAAATACAAAAGTCATTCAAGATCCTCGCCCTATTTGATTCTTTGACTTATCTGAGAAGAGGGGGTAGAATTGGAAGGGCTCAAGAAGTATTTGGAACATTGGTTGGGGCTAAACCAAT
>JAJRWK010000190.1 GCA_024276795.1 archaeon
CGCGCTTGGTGGTCGTGCTTGCAAGAATTGGGGACACAAACAAGAGCACAAACAATAACACTGCGACATGAAACTGGACTGCTTTCCCTGTTGTCCGCATTCTTGGAACATGGGGCAAACAAGAACATCGTGTCAGTGGGGCTGCGTGGGTTCTCTTGTCTCGCTTGGCTTCCTTTCGTTCCCGCACGTAACTCTCCTCACGCGTTTCCATGGTTATCTTTACCTCTATTCCTTTTTATTAAACCCATACACCAATAATAATTTATGCACTCTTACCCATGTCTGAACCTTTGAAAAGGATACAGAATTCCAAGAAGCGAAGACGTCCCTTGCGCACAGACGTCAAGGGGTAGGCACGGATGGCGAATTAAGGGGAGAAGCAGGGGCAAACAACAATGTGGTGATGGCAGCCATTATGATCGTGCCAGAGCCAAGGAGATTCAATAATGCCGCTACAGACGCAGTCCATTCATCAGTAGCGATCAAGTAATCAATAACGTCTTGAACAACGGGTGTATACGACAAGGCAGTGTTTACCATAGCAACGATGGCCGAACCCAGCAATCCTATAGGAATAGTTATCCCAACGGCTATGAGTAGGCCCAGCATTGTTACTCCTGTATAAAAGTAGCCTTCCTCGTATAACTCTGCAGACAGCAAGTAATCAACAAAGCCCGGGTCCCCTATAAGTGGCACGCCAAGAAACCCAAAGGCGGATTGAACAGCGCTAGTTAAATCCGAATTGAATAACTTCGGCTTCTTGTCGTCGAAGTTTTTTGCGCTCCATTTGTTTCCAATAATTCCAGCAAAATCATAGCGATCAGGGGCTTTCCACACAGGAACTAGAACGACCTTGTTGAGAACAGGAATGAATCTTGCTTCGATCGTGAGAATAAGCTCATTGGTCTGTGCAACGCTGAAAAATAATTCAGAAGTTGTGATCTTGGCCCACAGATAGTGATCCACGCCGTCAATCTCAATGGCTTCAGATATGGGGAGAACGGCCAAGTAGGCTGGTTGAGCAAGACCGTTTTGAAGCGCTTCCAGGCGTAGCAATGCCTGCATTACAAAACTCAAGGCAAGAGTCATTCCTTGGGAAGCATAGAGGTAGGTCAAAGTGGCCAGGGCCGCGACTTGGGCGTCTGCTAAACCACCATAACCGTATATTTCCTTATCAACTCCGTACTGATCCAGTTGCGCAGAGTAACAGGCAAGATTTAGGATGGTCTGACTGCGCATAGTTGTGTATGTGGTGGCAAGGTCTTTCTAAGAAACAATGTTACCATCTTGCAGAAGCAAGCCTTCAGGAGAGCCGTGAGCAATGACTAGAGTAGTTTCGGTGGAAAGATCACTTAGCTGTGAGAGCTCAGCGATGGAATAAACATACTTGACACTGGCAAGAAAGACAAACGGTTTAAGCAGATCAAATGCTTCCATAATCTCCGGACTGCTCCCTACTAGTACAACACTGACGTAGGGCTTGACAATGTTTTCTGTGAGTGAATTAAGAGGTCGCATTGGAAACTCAACAGTTGCAGTAGCCAGTGGAGGCATCAACATGCTCAGCATGATTAAGCCGAGTATGACCGATTTTGAAATTTGTTTGCAATTCATGGGGAGAATGTATTTTTTTTCCGAAAAAAAAATAGTTATTGGGCTGGTGAAAAATGACACGATGGTTTTTTGTCAAATTCTAAGAAAGAATTTTTTTCCATCCAAGTACAGTTAAACCAAAAAATACTCGATGAGTAGTTCAAACATTTTCGGCCTAATGATTCCAGGGGACACTGTGATTGGCTATGGGTCCAAACGCAAGGTTGGGAAAAACCCAACAAAAGAATCCAGGAACGTTTTGCGGGATCTTCTCACGTCTTCCGAGTATCCGCTTCACGGTCTAAGCCTTTCCGAGTTAGAATCACTGTTTTCAGCCGACGGGTCAATCGGCTTCAAAGCAAGAGCTGTTCACAATGCCTATGCAATGCTGAAAGAAGAAAAAATCGCGAACAGTTTCGCAACAGGCTCTGACGGGTTTATCTCTTATCTGCAGAATCGGTGGGAGGAATCCCCGTATTGGTTGAAGCGTTTGGATATTGTATTCAGAGTCGTGAATGATGGGGCTTGGGTGCAAGAATCACACCTCCAAGTCTTGCGATGAAAGAGATAAAGACGAGAGTCTTTTTGCAAGACGTGAGCGTTGGAGCACTTGAAGAATACTTGGGGTTCAGCTCTCCAAGCATTTCAGGGGAGATCGCAGAAAAGCTTTGCGAAACTGTGTTCATCCCTCAATTGTGGAGAAAATACTGGTTTCAGCTTTTTACCCCCCCCTCGAATCTTTTATTCAGGAGGAATAAGGAAAATGACCGATATTCTATGTTGTAATTGTTCGATGCGTTGCGAAAAAATCGGGCAGTCAAATTGCTTAGCTGGGACAAAGATTTACTGTTGCAATTGCTACCTCGGAAGCGAGCATCAAAAACGGTTCCACCAATATTTTTCAACAGATGATTTCTGCGATATCTGCCGTAATGAGAGAGAGCACAAAAAAGCAGAAGAAAAACAGTTAGAGCATAAAAAGAGCATAAAGAGCGAAAAAGGCAGCAACCATGTATGCGAGCAAATGAAGAAGGCAAATGCTTTTACAAGCAAGCCGGAATTGTATCCGTTGAAAATAGAGAAAAATTGCAATAAGGAAGTGATGGATGCGGGCTTTTTCTGGGAGCTCGAAGTACATGCTGACGAATTTCCTGAATGGGTCCCGATTCGCCATTGCCCTTTTTGCGGAATAAGCCTTCCTGTCATTGTGAAATTGCCCGAGCAATGCCATCCAGGTCAATGGGAAAATCATGGCGAATATTCTAGTGCCGCGTTTGCGGAGAGCTCGACATCAACTACATCAAAAGCGGTGAGCAATAAATGGCTGAATTGATTCCGAAAAAACAAAAACTACGAATCTGCGAGTGTGAGTTCCATCCCGTATGCGAATATGAAAAGAAGCGATTCGATGAATTAGTATCTGAACTCAATGCTTTGAAACAGATTCTCAAGCAACAAAAAGAGCAACTCGAAGCAATTTCGCAACTTGTGTTGAATCATTTCTAGAAACTACAAGACTTGCAGGGTGGAACATGAACTATCAAGAATTAATTGAAGACTACATCGCAGATCACCAGCACTTTTCTTCTGAAACATTGAAAGCTAGGGCGTATTGTCTTCGTAGATTCTTCCGAGAGAATCCTGATTTTTCCTCTCGGTCATGCTCCACTTGGTTTAAGAATCTAAAAACGAAGAATGGAACCCCCGCAAGCCAAAAAACAAAGAAGATCTATGCACAGCATTTGCTCGCGTTTGCAAAGTTTCTGCTCAAAAAATCCATCATCAAGTATTCAGAATATACTTCTTTTGAGGAAGTTCTCAAACATTTTCAAGTCAAAACAAAAAGCAACAGGAAAGCACTCACGCAAAAAGAAGTATCGAAAATATACTCTGCGCGCGAATCAGCGTTTGAATACATGCTGGTGTTTTGCGCTTTCAGACTAGGATGTCGAGTTTCTGAAATCGCCGCACTAAATAGAGAAGATTTCCTCCTTGACGAGGACCCTCCCCGGGTACAAATCCCGGGAGCAAAGGGGAAAACTGGTTCCAAAAAACATAGGCTCATGGTTCTCAAACCGAAAGACATTGAACTCGTGAAAACATGGCTAGATTCAAGAAAAGAATCTGATCCTGCTTTTCTGGGGGAACCGCATGAACACCGCCTTTCAAGAAGATCGATTCAATACCATTTTAACAAAATAGTAAAACGAGCCGAGATCGGTAAGATAGTTACTTTGCACGAAGACGCTACACGTTTGGTGTGACTCTGATAGATTCTGGTTTGTCGCTTGATATTGTTTCTAAACTACTCGGACATGAAAATATTTCCACTACTGATACGTACTTGCAGAGAGGCGAGGAGAGAATCCTGAAAGAAGCGGTGGAAAAACTCCCGGATTTCTAAAGAGTGGTGAATATGACGTTAGATATGTTTTTTGGCCCTATTTATGAATTGAATGAATTAAGGAGAATAGTGAGAAGACAAAAGCTCATTACCAAAAGAATGATTGAGTGTTCAAAATCAGCGAAGCATTCGCATTGGTTTTCTCTAAGAGAGTTTGAAAGACTCGAAAAAGAATGGGGAGAATACATTGCCGAGATTCTTCCCCCTACTGTTGCTTCGTTGAATTATTATGAACGAATCTACGCGGAAAAAGTAAGAGAATATTTAGGTATTCTTCAGCAGATCCAGTCAGTTAAGAATAATGAATCTTTTTCCCCCGAATCGTGATTTTCTTCCGGTTTTTTAGCTGGTTTAGTGCTCTTTGCAAGATCATCGCATCTGGGGCTAATTGCCTTGCCTCTGAGATAGTGCTTGGCCTTTCTTGTAGAACCTTTTCAGCTACTTTCACTGATTCGAGAACGAGTTTTGTTCTTTCTTGAAGTCTTTGTCGATCCCTAATTCTTGTTTCAAAGAATAGAGTTCCAAGCGGTTTTTCTCAATGCCTTCAGCTAACATTTCGAAGAGCTGCTCTATTTTCTCCATGTCTACCCTGGCAATTATTGCTTTTTGCCGCTGCAATTCCAAGGGATTAACATTCTTTTTATCCCCTATTTCGAGTCTTAAAAGATCTATTGCTAACCAGAAAAGCTCCGTATACTCAAGTTTCCTGATAACCCTTGATCTTAGTTCATCAATCAATGCTTTTTCTTCTTCAGAAACCCTTATCTGAATCCATTTCGAACGTACCATAACTATCACCAATACTGACGAGGAAAGGGATCACAAAATAAAACCTTTACCAATACAACGTATTTACGAGTTAGTACTTTGCCATACTAAGCGTAAAATCACGCGGATAGAATAGAAATAAAACGAAGAAGAGAAAGAAGTAGGGGGCTCAGTTCAATATAAATCCCATTAAAAGAAAGTAATTCTTTACCTCTAATTCATTGACGGGAGGTGTATGGGAAAAGAGATGCAAGGGGGAGGGGAGAGCGAAAAAATATTATTTAATTATGCTTCTATCTTTTTCTTCTTAGTACTGTTAAAGCAACAGGAACGAAGATTGCGGCTGCCGAGACGTAAATCTCAAACCCAGGCAGGAATGTTGGACCTCCAGGGGAGGTAGGGGTTGGGGTTGGTGTGGGGGTTGAAGTATTCGTTGGTTGAGTGGAACTAGTAGTTGTGGTCGTGGTTGATGTGGGAGTTGTTGTAGTTGGTGGGGTATATGGGTAATAGTAAGGAACAGTGGTTAAGGCCCGTTCTAACTCATGTGTGAGTGTGAAATTGAGGTCTAAGGTAACATTGGTGGGGCTGGTCTGTCCGGGAATCATGAGGTACCCTGGGCCGGTTGCGTTTACTCCGATTCCTGCAAATTGATTGGCTAGGAGAAGCATACCCTCAGCGGCGTCATAGGTGTAGTACTCTGAGTACCAGAAGTAGATACTGATGGTTAGATTGAAGAGACCATCTAAGCCCGGAACTTCATAGTTAACAATTGTATCGGTCCAGTTTCGATCGTA
>JAJRWK010000191.1 GCA_024276795.1 archaeon
AGAAGAGGTTCAGCTTGAACAATCTGAACTCGAAGCCCTTGGACAAGTATCCGTTTCCGACCTTGTTTATCAATATCTAAACTCATTGAACTCCAAGGAGCCTATCCATTATAGGGAGCTCGCGAAGGCCATTATGGCAGATGGAAAACCCTTACCAGGAAAGGACCCTGCAGCAAACCCTCTCTCGCACATTGGTAGAGACGAACGCTTTGTTCGGGTATCTCCTGGAACATATGGATTGAAAGAATGGGGGCTGAAACCTGCGCCTCGTAAACCCAGGCGAAGAAGTCGAAAGAAGACAAGGAAATGAATTGCAGGTGTTGAACCAACTACTTGTTTTCTCAATTGTAAGGAGGACTTAATGGATGAGGACGGCAAAAACAAATTGCTTTGTCAACGATTGTTAAGAGCAGAAAATGAAAAAGAAGTGATTTCAACTCTTAAAGATGCGGGATATTGGGATGATAGTGATGCCTGGAGAGTGTTTGGAGATAGAGAGAACAACTTTTCAATAATTGGTGCCCAACAAGCAAGCTCTGTAGCTGCACTGGTGGAAAAACTTGTGAACTCTGTTGATGCCGTCCTCTTAAGAGAGTGCTTATTAGAGGGTGTCAATCCTGAAGCCAAAGAAGCCCCGGAAAGTATTTCCAAAGCATTGGAAAGATATTTCAATATCAAAGATGGCAACTTGGCAAATATTGATTCCCGAACCAGAACAAAACTGTCAAATAACATTGGGTTAATTGCTACAGGACGCAAGACACTTCCCAATTACATAGTATTTGATAGAGGCGAAGGCCAAACCCCCAACAAGATGCCAACAACGTTTTTATCCCTAGCAGAGTCTAACAAGCTAAGGATACCTTTTGTTCAGGGCAAGTTCAATATGGGGGGATCAGGAGTACTACGGTTTTGTGGGGATAAGGGCTTCCAACTAATTATTTCACGCCGCCACCCTTCAATACCAGAACCAAATGATGACTCAACAGATTATTGGGGTTTTACTATTACAAGAAGAGAAGACCCGTCAGAGGGACGGAAAAATTCAATGTATACATACCTTGCTCCCTTTGGTAAAATCCTTCGTTTTAGATCTAATGAGCTTGAAATTCCTTGTCCAAGAAGAGGCACACAAATAATTCCCCCACTTGAATGGGGCTCCGTTATTAAACTGTTCGAATATGAAATGGTCGCTGGCTTAAAGTCAAAAATTCATTTTGGCTTATACAACAATATATCTCTCTTGTTGCCGAAGGTAGGTTTGCCTATAAGATTCTATGAGCGTCGCAATTACTCGGGGAAATCTTTAGAAGCAACAATGGCCGGGCTACATGTGAGGCTCGACGAAGATAAGCGAGATAACTTGGAACCCAATTTTCCAACCTTCGCTGAGTTTACAGCTCTGGGTCAAAAATTTAAAGCTTCAATCTATGCATTTCGTGAGGGGAGTTCCGACAAGTATAGGAAGAACGAAGGGATTCTATTCACATACTGTGGTCAAACTCACGGCGCGATCCAGCAAAGCTTTTTTAGAAGAGTTGGAATGTCATATATAGCTGATTCAATATTGGTTTTGGTTGAATGTGACAATATCAGCCTACGTGCAAGGGAAGTCCTTTTTATGAACAGTCGAGATCGATTGAGTTCAGGCGAGCTGCGCTCAGCTATTGAAAAGAAGCTTGAAGAGATCCTCGGTAAGCACCAGGGATTGCGTGAACTACGTGAAAGACGGAGGAGAGAAGCTATCGAATCCCAACTTCTTGATGCAAAGCCTCTTCGGGATGTTCTTGATGAAATACTAAAAAAATCACCTTCTCTCCAAACACTCTTTTCCAAAGGATATGATTTGAGCAATCCTTTTAAATCTAAGCTCGCTGGAGAGCAAGAAGAATATAAGGGGAAAACTTACCCAACGTACTTCAAGCTTATGAAGGGGCATGAAGAGAAACAGTGTCATATTAATTTGAGATTTAGGGTTCAATTTGAAACTGATGTAGTCAACGACTACTTTATGCGTGACCGTTTTCCAGGCAGATTTGTTTTTAAACTCGATGGAAATGAGTTTTCTGATTATGTTTTAAATCTCTGGAATGGGGTAGCAACTTTAACGGTGACAATTCCAGAAGGAACAAAAGTTGGAGACAGATTGCGAGGCCAAGTTTGGGTAACAGATGACACACAAATTGAACCATTCTATTGTGAATTCTATCGGAATGTATTGAGCGAACATAAACCAAATGGAAATGGAACTAAAAAACGAAAGCCCCCAGCAGGAGAAGGGAAGGGTGATAGGAAAATACCTGATCATTTAGCCCTTCCACATGTTATGGAAGTCAGAGAGGAGGATTGGCGTCGCCATGATTTTGACCGTTTCAGTGCCCTCAAGGTAGTTGACAATGGGGAGGGCTCTTATGATTTCTTTGTAAATATTGATAATGTTTTCCTTAACTCGAGTTTAGACAAAAATAGGGCAG
This sequence comes from archaeon, assembly GCA_024276795.1. Classification (GTDB taxonomy): domain Archaea; phylum Asgardarchaeota; class Heimdallarchaeia; order Heimdallarchaeales; family JAJRWK01; genus JAJRWK01. The sequence continues at coordinate 2,475 of JAJRWK010000191.1, forward strand.
CTCCCTTGCGGAAAACTGCCCTTGGGTAGAAACTTTATGTGTGAACAAAAAGAAACCTACCCAAGAGCACTCTACCAGGATCATCGCATTTCGTCAAGCGATTCATGCCCACG
>JAJRWK010000192.1 GCA_024276795.1 archaeon
ATTATTCCATTTGCTTCAACTCCTCTTGCAAAAGCTTTTGTGCTAAGGACGCTTTCTCGAGCTGTGGCTTCAACGGCCTTGAGTAATGGAGTTAGATCTTCTTCTGGAGAATAGACAGGTCGATCAGAAAATATTCCGTATTCTTGAGTGATTTTTTCAGCAAGAAGTGGAGCAAGTCCGACATATGTTTCGGGGCGAAGCAAACGGTCAAGTTCATCTTGAGAAAGTGCAGAAGCGATCTCAGGATTCGTTCTAATGGCTAGATCGAAATTTTCTGCGTCTGCTAGTGTTCTTAGAATTTCATGAGCTTTTTGCCTACCGAGCTCGTTGCTTAGAGCAATCATTATGCGTTCTGCTAGCTGACGACCTTTCGTCAGGTTGAGATTTCTCAACACATTAGATTCATTTATTGTTAGATTTGATAAAATGAAGTGCATCTGTTTCAAAACATAATGAGTCAGAATACTAACCGTGGGAATGATAATTCTTTCTAGAGATGAATTGGTTAGATCACGTTCGTGTTCAAGGGGGATATTTTGGAGCGCAGCATTGATTTGGCTCTTGATGACCCGAGCGATGCCAACGATTCTTTCTGATTTGTGTGGATTTCTTTTTTGAGGCATTGTTGAGGAACCTACTTGTTTTTTCCCGAAGGGTTCAAACATCTCGGCTATCTCTGTTCGTTGGAGATTGCGAATCTCATTGGCGATTCTCTCGAGTACGGAAGCAATGATTGCTAAGCTCGTAACATATTCGGCGAGGAATATTCTTGTGATGACTTGAGTTTTGATTGGTGGTGTAATTAGTCCAAGTTTTCGCAGAAATGTTTTTTCAACCTTTTGGGTTCCTATTGCTGCATACGTTCCTGTGGCACCACTAAGCTTTCCCAAATTGACTTGAACTCTCTTGAAACGGTCTTGTGCGACCCATAACTCGTATAAAAAGTTTGCAAATTTGAAACCCATAGTGATTGGTACAGCGTGCTGTCCATGAGTTCTGCCTATGGCAGGGAGATCTTTGTATTTCATTGCCAAAACGGTCAAATCTGCGCGTACATTATTTATGGCTTGGTTCAGAATTCTTTTTGCTTGACTTAGTTGCAATCCAAGTAAGCTATCGTTAATATCTTGTGATGTTGCCCCGAAATGTACGAACCCCCCATATTTTGGGCATTTTTCGGCTATCGCCTTGACGAGTGCCATGATGTCATGATTAGTTTCTTCCTCTATTGCCTTAACGCGTTGAAGAGAAACTATTTCGGGATTGCATACATTGACGATTTCCTCAGCGGCTTCTTGAGGGATGATCTTGTGCTCGGCAAGAGATTCCGCGAGAGTAGCCTCGATTTGTAGCATCAATTCGTGTTTCTTTTCTTCTCCGAATACATCATTCAACTCTGTCTTGTACCGGGAGACCCAGTCTATCATTTGTTGGCAACCCCCAGTATTCGGATAGCGAGATGTGCAGCATTTGCCCCGTTGTCGATTCCCACTGTCGCCACGGGAACTCCCTTGGGCATTTGAACGATGCTTAGCAAAGAATCCAGGCCTCCCAGTGCGGCATTTACGGGCACTCCAATAACAGGTTTCGTAGTATGAGAAGCGACTACACCGGGAAGGGCAGCTGCAAGGCCAGCAATACAGATGAATACCTTTGCCGACGACGTTATGGCAATCTCCTTAACTTTGTCAGGGTCTATGTGTGCTGAAGCGTAGGCGACAGCATATTTGATTCCATGTTCATCTAGAACAGCTGTTGTTTTTTCTACAATTCTTTGATCGCTTTTGCTACCAGCTATTACATGAACTTCAATTTCATTCATTTTTCTACACTTCCATTGCTTGAACGATAGGGGTTTCAAACCATCCCATTAGGGTTTGTAAACTGATCTGCTCGTCTTCGCTAAGTATTAGCGAAGGGGTGTTTATGGTTTTTCCCAAAATCTTTATTGTCACAGATTTAGACTTAGCAAGTTCCTGGATTTTGTTGAGATCATTCCGAGAAAATTCAACAATGTATCTTGCAGAACCCTCAGAAACCCAAAAGCCGATCTTTGAAAAGACTGGAGAATCATCTATTTTCACACCAGTGTTGGACTGAAGCATCATTTTAGTTAAAGTGGTTATTATTCCTCCACGACCAACTGGTTTGCAACTTTTCAGAAGCTCTTGTTTTTGAGCGACTCCTAGAAAAGAGATAGACTTTTGTTCTTCCCTCGGTTCGTAACTGATATCTTCCTTCACACGGATATCTTTCAATCTTGCATATTCTGAACCATCAATACTGAATGATGGCGGGCCCACAATCGCAATCAAGTGATCTGGTGCTGTTAGTACTTGAGGAACAATGCTTTCCAAAGATGAAATAATGCCCGCAACTCCAATTACAGGAGTTGGAAGAATCTTGGAACGCTTGCCATTTATGGTTGCTTCGTTGTAAAGAGAGACGTTTCCACCTACTACTGGAATGTGAAAATCATGAGAGACTTGAGCGATGCCTTTTATGGCTTCGACAAATTCCCAGTAGGAATCTGGTTTTTCGGGGTTACCAAAGTTTAGGTTATCTACTAAGGCTACAGGTTTCGCTCCCGTAGCGATAACAGAACGAATTCCCTTCATAGCAGAATTTGCAGCTCCAGAGTAAGGGTCTAGAGAAGTTAGAAACGGCAGAGAATCCAGAGAAAGTGCAAGATAGGCTCCATTTTCCAAGGCTATGATGGCGGGGCCGATTCCGGGTTCAAGAACGGTGTTTCCTTGAACCGTGTGATCGTATTGTTGATACACCCATCTTTTGGAAGCAATGTTTGATGATGAAAGAAGGAATTGAAATTCATCTGCTAGCTTATCGGGTTCTTGAAATAGGTTTTTTCTAGAGGTAACATTTTGTTTAGAGTTTGGAGGAATCAATTGTCTTTCTGGTTCTTCGAATCCTTCGATCAAAAAGTCAATAGGTAAGTCTGCCACGACGCTATCATGATATTTGGCGACAAAGCGTTTTGAGGGAGTAACAGATCCGAGGACGGCTAAAGTAAGGTCATGAGAATCCAAAATTTCTTTTACTTTTTTTAGGTTCTGGGGAGAACAAGTAATGAGCATGCGTTCTTGAGATTCTGAGATCAGGATTTCCCAAGGTTCCATGTCTTTTTCTCTCACCGCAATTCGATCCAGATGGATCTCACATCCCGTTCCACCTCTTTCGCACATTTCACTGACTGCACAAGTTAAGCCACCGCCTCCCAGATCTTGCATCGCATTAATCAACCCCGCGTCTCGAAGTTCCATCACAGCATCAATCAATTTTTTTTCAATGAGTGGGTCGCCGATCTGAACAGAGCCTCTATCTTCTTGCATGGACTCAGCTAAATCATCACTAGCAAAGGTGACTCCGTGTATTCCATCTCTGCCTGTCGAAGCCCCAAAAAGAACAAAAAGGTCTCCCGGACGATTGGCAATTGATCTTACAATCTTATCTTTGGGAGCAATTCCAACGCACATCACGTTTACCAAGCAATTTCCGAGGTAGGCTTCGTCATACTCTACTTCGCCACCGACGGTTGGAACTCCTACGGAATTCCCATAACTGGCAATACCTTGAACCACTTGTTCGAACAGGAACCGTGATCTCGGGTGTGTCAATGGTCCGAATCTAATCGCATCCAGCAAAGCTATCGGACGGCATCCTTGGGAAAGAATGTCTCGGATAATCCCTCCCACTCCCGTTGCTGCACCATTGAAGGGATCAATAGCTGAAGGGTGATTATGACTTTCAAGAGCTAGGCCGATTACATATCCGTTACCAATGTCTATGAGCCCTGCTCCTTCGCCAATTCCTAGATAGACATCTGGGCTTTCCGTATTGAACAGATGGAACCATCTCTTTGAAGATTTATAGGAGACATGTTCTGACCACATGACTTCTAGCATTGCTGCCTCAGAAGTGGTTGGTTTTCGACCAAGCGTGTTTTCAATCAGGGTTTGTTCCGAAGATATACTCATTTTATTGCCTCCAAAAATGATGCAATGATTTGCTTTCCATGTTGTGTTCTATGAAAAGGTTCGATCGCTCGTTCCGGGTGTGGCATAAGACCTATGACGTTTCCAACCTTGTTAGCTATACCGGCGATATTTTCCAGTGAGCCGTTCGGATTTGCGTGAGGAGTCACGTCTCCTGAAGTTAAGGAGTATCTTGCCACGATCTGCTGTTTTTGTTTCATTTGTTCAAGCGCATCTTTGGTTTGGTAATAAGATCCAGAATAATGAGCAATCGGTAGGGAAAGCGTTGTACCAGCTAAATCTTCTAGGTAAGAATTAGAGCGTTCGATCCAGATGCTTATCCATTTTGCAATGAATCTAGTTGAAGTATTTTTCACAAGAGCCCCTGGCAATAGCCCGAGCTCTGTTAACACTTGGAAACCGTTGCAAACACCCAGAATCGGCTTGCCCTCGTCAGCAGCTCTTACTATTTCTATCCCAATCTCTGTGGTTTTTGCAACTGCACCAGGTCTCAAATAGTCCCCATAGGAAAATCCACCTGGCAAATAAAGTGCGGCTACTTCGCGAACCAACTCTGGCTTAAAATGAGGAATAATCTTGGCTTGTGCTCCAAGGCGTTCCAGTGAACGTTTTGTTTCAAGCTCGTTATTTGTTCCTGGAAATCGGATTACTCCAATCGTTGACATTTTCACAACCCCGCAAATCGAAGACCAATTTGTTTACACATCAAAGCTAATTTCGCTTTTCTCGATTAGAGGGTTGATCAGGAACTCTGTTCTCCCCACTGCAAATGTTTCAAGAGACTTCAGCACATTAGTCGCTGATAATTTCAGATCAATTAGTTTTCCAACCCTTGCCTCTGAGAGCTGTGTCAGACCTAGTCGAGTTAGGGCCCGTTTTACTACAGCTCCTTCAGCATCCACAATTCCTGGTTTTAAGCGGATGGAAAGGTTGATCATAAACTCAGGGGGACTTGGCTGAAAATCGTTTATTTCTGATAAACGTCGATAAACATATTCGTATGCTTCAATGACTTCTCCTTTGTCTTCTCTAAAAACATCTTTGTCGAATGACTTCTGAGTCCCTTTTTTCCACAATCTCATAGAATCGGGACTTAGCTCGTCACCAAGGTAGAGAGTGCCTTCCTGATCGATGCCAAACTCTAATTTGAAATCTACAAGAGTAAGTCCAATTTGGTCGAATAGTTGTGATAAGAAGTCATTGATGAGATAGGAATACAGCTTGCCCTTTTCGTATTCATCTCTCGTTAGAAAGCCCAGTTCGATTGCTACATTTGGATCAATGAGAGGATCATGAAGTGCATCGCTCTTGACGAATAGTTCAAGAATTGGTTTCTTAAGTTTCATCCCTTTCGACAAGCCATAGCGTCTGACAAAACTGCCAGCAGAATAGTTTCGAATTACAAATTCTACAGGGATCATGCGAAGTTTCCTTGCGCGAAAAGTAGTGTCATCAAGTTGTTCGAGAAAATGTGTTGGAATGCCTTTGTCTTGGAGATATGAGAATAATATTTTGGTAATTTGTGCGTTGAGATGCCCTTTTCCTTTTTTTGTTGCTTTTTTTACGCCATCAAAGGCAGTAAGGTCATCCTTGAATTTTACTAATACAGTCTGCTCGTCCAGCACTCGAATGATTTTGGCCTTGCCTTCGTATTCTTCGTTCTGAGCGAGATTGTTTGTTGGAACTTGAACCGACGGGGTGTTTTGCATATAAATGCAACTCCTTTTGTTTGCGAGAGTATCAGTTGGTTCTTCAAAAGGATTATTAAAACAGTGCTGATTTGAGAGAGAAAATGTTGCGAAAAAATGCAACAAATTGGGAAAATATAGGTCAAAGGGGAATTTCAAATTCCACAGAATCTGCTTCAACGTCCAGTACTTGCCCTTCTCTTCCTCTAACAAGAATCTTCTTGGGTAAACTCGAAGCGCTTACTCTCATAACACCATTCTTGACTAATAACTCTTTAATGATCCCAGAGGGAAATGGCAAGTATTTCGCAATAATTTCTTTTTCAGCGGGATTAGGAATACCGCTCAAGAAATACCAAGAGTTTTCTCGCTCATAAACTATCATGTCCCGAATATACCAATTCATGTCGGCGGCCATCCAAATGTGGTTTCCATCCCCCATACCTCCACCTTCTGTTCGCGGATTGATTCCCTCGGGCCATGTAAAAGTCGGTGTTGCGAGCTCAAGAAGCTTGTCAAAAATTGGTTTTGCTAATAATGGTTCATTCATCCACAAATGTGAATGTGCCACGTGGAGAGAAAGATACGTGCCTAATGCCATATGGCCGTTTTGTTGGTAGAAGAGGTTGTTAAACCAGAAGTTTTCTCTGAGTTTTTCTAGAGTTGCCTTGACCCTGTTGTCTTTTTCATCAAATAGTCCGAGGGGA
>JAJRWK010000193.1 GCA_024276795.1 archaeon
ACCTTTCGAGTCATATTTCCTCATAATATAATCGTTTCCAGACCTCTAGGGTTCTTCTAAGACTTTCAACCGCAATATCACCATAGTAGAAATCTTCTAGTTTCCAGACCTCTAGGGTTCTTCTAAGACTTGCGTGGTTGATCTTGTTGCGTCTGCGTGTTTTGTTGTTTCCAGACCTCTAGGGTTCTTCTAAGACAAAATGGGGGGACAAGAACTTCACGGTTCGAATTGGTTTCCAGACCTCTAGGGTTCTTCTAAGACTAGGAATACGTCAATGTAAACACCGTCGTCAACGTTTCCAGACCTCTAGGGTTCTTCTAAGACCATATGCGAGTATCGCCAGTCACCGTATCGCCGGCGGGTTTCCAGACCTCTAGGGTTCTTCTAAGACCTTTTTTTCCAGTTGGTCTATTTTCTTGCTGAGCTCAGTTTCCAGACCTCTAGGGTTCTTCTAAGACCTACTCCGTAGGCACAAGGAAACGGTTTTCTCAAGAAGTTTCCAGACCTCTAGGGTTCTTCTAAGACGACGCAAGGAAATGACTGATCTATATATGTATTCGAAGTTTCCAGACCTCTAGGGTTCTTCTAAGACGAGGTTGGAGAAGAACCAAACAAATACTTTGCAAAGTTTCCAGACCTCTAGGGTTCTTCTAAGACACCTTAACATAATACGTTGTTGAAGGGGCTAAAGGAGTTTCCAGACCTCTAGGGTTCTTCTAAGACCGAAGGGCTCCATGTTGTCCCGTCAGCACTTATCTGGGTTTCCAGACCTCTAGGGTTCTTCTAAGACCTTTGGCGAGGGACTGGAGAAATCAAGGGAATTCATGTTTCCAGACCTCTAGGGTTCTTCTAAGACTCTCAACGAATTTCAGCCTGGCATGAGTCTCCTTGCGTTTCCAGACCTCTAGGGTTCTTCTAAGACCGTTTGAGTTTTGTAATTTCACGGCGTTTATTCTTGAATCTCAGGGGAGAGTATCGCTCAACCTACGATTCGCAACTTGATTTAAAAAGGTTTTACGAAAACTACGCATTCCATGAAAAACAGACGTGCCAAAGGTAGCTACATGCAAATCAGTACAGACTATTGACAAGAGAATCAGGGCTATTGGCTAGTCTTGACGTTTGGAATAAAGATTGATGAGACATCCGGCATGACTAGGGAATGAATGTTTATATCCCGGCTAGCTACTAATCCATAGCCTAATCGTAAATCCGTTAACACTACATCGTGAGGAGATAGAATTTCTCCCTTCCTAAAAAGAGTAACGGACCCAGACATTAATTCAACTAATTTTGCCCCAACTGCAAAATCATAGGTTTTGAGAAGAGCTCTCACGTCGACGTATGCACTCAATGCACCAAGTGCCACATAGGTAAGTTCTAGAGCCGCTGAGCCAAGACAGCGTATCATCGCTCGTTTTTCAAACTCAAAAACTACCCCATACATTTCTGACTGGTAGGTGTAAAGACTGATAGCAGGGGACGAGCCATTGTCATTAATTTTCTTCATGGGATGATTATCTTCAAATGGTTCTCCGTCCCGGAGGCCATACATCTTGTTTCTCCAGAAATCGTATACAATACCGTATCTGAGGTCAGCAAAAGATGCATGGTCAAAGTGATCATAAGGGATTATGGCTGCGGAAACGACGCTGAATGGTATGGAGCGTTTGTAGTTTGAAGATCCGTCTAATGGGTCAAGCACTATTATTACGTCATTTTTTGTTCCTTGCTTTGCTAGAGGGATTTCTCCTCTTTCTTCACTCAGCACAACTCCGGAAACCCCGACTGTATTGAGTGTGTGAACAAATTCGTCTTCTGCGAGAAGATCGATCTGTAATGACTTGTGTCCCCCAACGTTCTTTTCTTTGTATTCAAATATAGTGGGATCGTCAGAAGCGTGTTTCTCTTTTAGAAACTGTCCTGTTCTGTAGACGGCTTTCTTGATCTTTTCGAAGGTTACAAAGTCCACTTGACCCATGTTTTATCTGGATAGAACTCTGAAGGTCATTCTTTAGCTGTTGTGGTATTTATAAATTTTTGCACCCGTGTAATTTTGAACAACATTGATGATGTGCAATATTGCACAACATTAATTAACCCCGACAACATACATAGTAATGATGAGTAAACAAGTGTTCACACAAGTCAAAAGCAAGATCAGAGTCCCAAAGTCCGCAAAACCAATACTTTACCTATTAAATGAGCATGGAGTATTGACTCAGAAAGAAATTCTGAGCATGATTAATTTACCCGCGAAAACCGCGCGTTACGCAATCAAGCGCCTCAAGGAAGAAGGAATTATCGTTTCTGTTCCAGATCTCATGGATATGAGAAGTCAAAAATACCGAATCTCAACAGAAATCCAGAACTTGGAAGAGTTTGAAACCCTAATCCGCGACGCTATCGAATATTCGATGGTTAATCAGAACAAGTTATTCAAGCCACAGTTTTCTTAAACCTAGGGTGGTACTGAAACAAAGGAATTCATGAAACAAACTAGGTGAAACCATGGCATCACTGTTCGGAACTGAAGACGAATGTCAACAGACGGTCATTAAACGCACTATTCTCAGCCACTTGACAAGATCTACCTGGGGTCTTACAATCGAGGAAATCAGTGATCAGACAGGGTACCATCGCAATACAGTTTCGAAATACTTGATGATTCTTGAGGCCATGGGATTAGTCGATTACAAAACGTATGGTAAGACCAAGGTTTGGTTCCCGAGCCATTCAACACTTGAATTAAGGGCCAAAATGCCTCGAATTGTGTTGGAGGCTGTTGGGAAAGGATTACACAAGCTTGCTAGAAAAGATTCGTTGGAATTGGTCTATAACATTGCTAGAGAAGTTTCTCTTGAATCTACAAAAGAGCTAAAGAAGTATTTTGCAGGGGAGCAGTTTAAGTTGCCCTTCGTTCTTGGGCATCTCTCGGATTATCATCCCATACTTATGGGAAGCTTGGAAATCAAGTCAGAAAAGAAGGGGGAGAACTGGGTCATCTACGCTAAAGGTTGTTATTGTCATCAAGACCCACAATTTCCCGAGGGATGCATGCTTACAGCGGGAGGCGTAGCTGGTATTGTGGAAGCATTAATCGATGCCCCTGTTAAGGTTGAGAAAATCACGAATATTGACATGGAGGAAGTTTTGGCAAACGGATGCCAATTCAAAATCATCATTCCTCCAAAACTTGTCTCTGCTTAGCCGACTTTTTCACTTTTCAAACCTTTATATCATTGAACCACTAATGTTTTTTCATGCGACAAGGATTCGCAGTAGTTTTATATGCGAGCGTTTTGGCTCTGCTAATGTTTTCAACTGTCAGTGCTTCTCAAGGAACCCAATTCATAAGTTATTACTCAGAAGATGATTCTGTGGTTAATTCAGTTGTTTCCCCAAGCAGTGGCTTGAGATTGAAAACATATAATCCGCAATTTGCCGAGTATTCGGTGATAGAGCAAATGACACTGACTCCTATTTTGACACCAGACAACGCGTTAGAGGTGTACGCTGCGTGGCTATCCAGAGCTAACACCTCTATCAATGTTGAAGCTCAGTACATCCAGAAGTTTGATGACTCACTTTCATGGGACTCAGATACTAATCCTATTGTGAGAGAGTTGGTCAAGGCTCATCAGCGAGGAGTAAACGTGAGAGTGATTGTGAATGAAGCTTCTGATAGTGATAACGTAACGGGCTATTTCGAAGGTCTAGGAATCAAGATTAGGTGGATGGGTGCAAACAATAGTTTCGAACAAAGGATTACTCAGACCCATAATAAATTCATCTCAATCGATGGTAAGGTAACAATTCTATCGAGTGCTAATTTTGGCCCCAATGCGTTCTACAATAATCGCGAGGCAGGAATGGTCATTCAGCACTCCGGACTAACCGCTTATTATGACTTAGTGTTTGAGTTGGACTGGCAGATGTCCGCCCCAGATGAACAGGGAGAACCAGGAGCACATCTACAAGTGATGGACTTGGAATCCCAAAATCCGCCTAGAAGTATTAATTCATCGAGTTCCTCGACCGTAGGGCTGGATTATTCTACAAACTTTAGTCCTGAGAACTTCACGGGGACGTACAATGCAACGGCCTTCATCAGCCCAGATACCGTGGATGCCATTGTGTTTAGGTATTTGAAAAATGCCAAACAAAGCATCTATGTAACTATGTATACCCTGTCAAGATTCGATTTTGTTGATCAACTCATTGCTTTGAAGCGAGCAAATCCCAAGCTTGACATTCGTGTGTTGGTCTCACATGACAGAGTGGGTGCGACTGAAGACAGAGATACGGTGGAAGCCGCAAAGAGACTGACTGAGGCTCTGATTCCTGTTCGCAATACTACAAAGGATTTCAGATTTACTCATGCAAAGTACTGGATAATTGATGGCAACACAACTTTTGTTTATACAGGCAATTGGTCTCCAAGATCCTCTCCTCCTCAAAAGGACAGTTACACTTCAGGAGAGATAAATCGTGACATGGGCATTGCGGTTATTGGTGAAGACATTGCCACCTACTTTACCGCTGTGTTTGAATCCGATTGGGCGGTTGGCGAACCATGGCCATTGCCTGTTGGGGCAGAGCTCTCGCTAGACAACGGTCAAGTTGTTAGTGGAACTGTAACAGTGCAAGTGTTAGTAAATCAGCTAACTACCTTAGAGTATAGACTAGACTCGGGAACCTGGCAGACGCTAAC
>JAJRWK010000194.1 GCA_024276795.1 archaeon
AAACCCCCGTATTTTCCCTTCTTTCTTAATCATGATCGCAAGAATCTCTAGTTCTTTCTGGATATGTTCCGTTACATTGATTTTTTTCTGCTGCTTGCCAAGTGAGACAATATAAGGAAACACATGGAATCCGTTACTATTTCTCTTGAGCATCTTGATTAACTGCATGACAGCTTTTTTTGGGAAAACGATCGATACTCCTAGGTGGGTTTCAGTGGGCTCAAAAGGTAGATATCGGCTTCTCCCAAGTATTGATGGTTTAGATAGGTGCACTCGAGAATATTCCTCGGGGAAAATTCGCAGCTCATTATAGTACTTGGCATCATAGAACTCAACGATTTCTCTGAGCTGGAATGTAATGATTGCATTACGGATGCTTTTTTCTCTTATTTTCGGTAGCAAGCTCTGAACCTGGTTCCAGATTTCCTCTTCCTTTTCCTGCTGGCCTGCTAGGTGAAGGGCACCCATCCATTTTAAAAGCAACGCTCCTTGTTCGTCAGGGATTGAGCGAGCAAGGTTTAGTAGTTTATTGACTATTTTTTCGGCTTCATTCCAATCACCAGCTACAATTGTGGCAGTTACCACGCGGTCAAAATCAATGAAATGGACAAACCGAAGGTCACCTTTCTTCACAATTTTCTCTAAGATCTTTGTCATTGCCTTGACTAATTTCTCTTCATCAGGGTCAATCCGTTGAACCTTGTTTGTTTGAAAAGAAGACCAAAATAATTGATTGAAAAGATAAAACGAAACAGGCACTATGTCATCGCGAAAGGGTTCCATGAATTCGTTGTCAAGAATCTTAATCATTCTCGCTAAAGTAATTGTCGCCTTTCTTCGGTCTTCAGATGCCAAATACCCCATGAACAAATTTGAAGCTGACTTATACAACGCTTCATGGTCACTCATTTCTGCAAAATATTCCAAAGCCTTTTCTAAGAGGATTTGAGCTACTGAATAGAACCCCAACTCAAGATAAGATACTCCTAGAAATTCATAATAATTCGCGATTTGAGACAAGTCGTCTGTTAAATCCATGGATCTCATAGAAAGGATGGCTACAGCATCGGTTGGTCTTTTGAGATCAATGAATAGCTTTGCCAATCCCAGTACAAGTTTAGTGTCATAGGATTCGATGCTCTCCTTGCTCAGCTTAGCTGATGCCAAAGATGCAATCGCATAGGCTTGCTGAGTTTTCTCTTCTTCTAGCAATGAATGAGCTAGCCCAATAAGATGTTTGGTGGAAAGATCTGAAGAGCCATGGATCCCTATGAGTTGCCGTGCTTTTTTCTGAACCTCTGCATTATTCCATGAGTACCAGTCGGGCCATTGGCTTAGTTTTGGTGTTTTCTTTATGTCAAAGTTCATGGAACAAGCTGGGCATTCTGGAGTGTCAGATGCTAACGGCTTGTTGCAATGTGGACATTGAAATAAATATGGCTGATATGGTTTTAATAATGGCGCCTTACAAATCTCACACCACTCAAATGAGGAAGGATATGGCTGTTTACAGGCGTAGCATGTCATCATGGGACTACAATTATACTCGACGTGAGGTACTAACAAGCATTTCTAAAAGGACAAACAAGTAATGTTTGCTATTTCTTAATTCTGAGGAATTCTCCTATCAAGTCCATTGTTTTGTCAATTTCCTCTAAGGTATTGTAGGCGTGTGGGGCAAGTCTGATTCCTCCATTTCTCAAGGAGACTGAAACATTGTGAGATTTTAGGAATTTCACACCCATTTCTGCATTGTCTATGTCAACTTTCACAATTGCGCCTCGCTCATGTGCTTCTCTTGGAGAGGCTACTTTTAGCTCCATTTCCTCCGCTCGTTTCACTATGTGATTTGTTAGAGATCTAATCTTTGTTTCGATGTCCCTGAGACCTACGTTTGTCAAGAGTTTTATCGAGGAATACAAGGTGAATAGGCTAGGATTAATATGACCTTGCAAACGTTTCGCGCCAAAAACAGGGTTATATGGATGATGCGTCATGTTTAGATAGTCTTGGTCTGTCATCCATCCTGCCATCGTTGGGTCTATTTTGTCTAAGTGATGGGGTGCTATATATCCAATACCCGTGTTGAACGGACCTAGTAACCACTTATATCCCCCGGCCACAACGGCGTCTACATCCCAATCATGTGCTCTGAAGTTCAATGTTCCCAGAGACTGTATTGCATCGACAAGAAGAAAAGCTCCGTGATCGTGGCACAATGCGGCGACTGCCCTAAGATCGGTCTTGAACCCGTTTGCAAACTGAACATGAGAAAGCCCTACAACTCTTGTTTCATCATCAATTGCTTTTTCGAAGTTTTCCCAAGGAATTTTCCCGTCGATGCTTCTTATAACTTTGAGTTCTCTGTGCGTCTTTCGCGCAAATACCTGAAATGGGAATGAATTTTGCGTGAACTCCATGTCCGTTATTACAACGTTCCCACCAGACTTGAAATCAAGCCCATCAAGAATTGGCAACATTCCCAATTGTGTGTATTGAGGGAAAAAAATTGTTTCTTCACGGGTGGTTCCCAGGATTTTCCTTCCAATTTTTTGCATTTTCACGTATTTTTCATCAATGGCATTCAAATCAATGTTTGCTGCCCCGTGAAGCGTCTTTTCCATAATCCCTTCGGAGAGCTCAATGAACGTGTCAGTAGGAAGTGGACCGATCGCTGCATGATTCAAATAGATCCATTTTCTAGTAATGTGCATTTTTTCTCTGAATTCTTCAAAGACATCCATGAGGAAATATTCGATAATCAGAATATGTAGGTTCCGCTCTCTTGATGAGAGCACACGAAAACTTTGCATACATACAAATTGGCTCATTAACGAAAACACATGCGTTGTTTACTAATTCAGAGTCTCCCCTTACTTTTCCTTGAAGTGTTCCCATCCTTTGGGTAAAACTTCCCGAACAGCATCCTTCGTTGAAAAAATCACCCCACTTCCAGTTTCGACTCTGCCTATGCACATGAAATAATCGGGGAGTGCTTCAATGTTGTCTGAAGGGACTGTGAAAATTGGACAGAACTCTTCACCACCGTAAAATACAGAAGAAAACCAGTATTCTTTGGGAAGACATTTTTCAAGAAGAGGGTGTATCGGAAGACTTGAAATCACAATTCGTTTGTTACTCGCATTTGCCAAATGATGCAACGATTTGCCGAGTCCATCGCTAGAGTCTATGGAAGACGTTATTGGGATCCGTGTTGCTATCTCAAAAAACTCTGAGAACCATGGGCGCGGAGAATAAACCTCTCGCACTGTTGCTTCTAGGACTTTTTCAGATAGTCCATAGTCATTGCCAGATAACAAATAATTCAGTCCTATGGCAGTTAACCCAAACCATTTTGAAGAAACAATAATGTCTCCTGCCTTGGCACCAGTCCGAGGGATTACATTGTTGTTTTTTGCAGTTCCTATAGCTACTGCATCAAGGACAATATCATTTGCTTGGTTGAGGTCCCCCCCGAGAAAAGGAATGTCAAACTGTGCTGTGAATTGTTTCGCTCCTTGAACAATCTCTATCAAGTCTTCCATCAAGAAATCTGAAGGCACGGAGACTGATAGCAAAAACCCTCGGGCTGTCCCTCCTTTTATTACAATGTCACTGATTGCCATCAAGGCTGCTTTCTCACCCATACTTTGGTAAGGCATTCCGGGCGGAGCATCAGTACTTGCCACGAAGCCATCGACATTCAGCAAGAGCACTTCTGAATCGCATAGATTAATTGCTGAGGCGTCATCATCCGGTAAAAGATTGGTTTTAGCGGTCAGAGATCTTAGACGGCGAAGAACTTCTTCCTCGCCAAGGTCCTTCAATTGCACCTCTATCACCAAAAACATTAGAAGGTGCTGATCTCTACCACTGCTTCAATTGTTCTCAGTTGAACTGTAGCTCCTGTTGTCAGACCCGGGAAAATAATGTCATTCATGGCTACTCCATCAAATGTGTGAGAAACAGTCAACGTCGTTTGAAGAATTCCTAATGATTGAGTAGAGACCGTTCTTGAAGCATATGTCATGTTTAACATAAAAGAGTTAGAATCTTGGGGAAACCCCACTGGCTGTCCAGCCCCATTGTCTCTAAATGTGAACCGCATAATTAATAAATCGACCAAGATTGTTCCTCCAGTGTTTTCTCGTGCAGTAACCAAGACTCGAGGAATTACCGAAAAATGAACCTTTGCATCTCCTTGTTGCTGAACCACCAGAGTAGTTTCTCCTTCACTTGAGCCATGAGGGGAGACAACAATAGTCCCGATAGTTGCTCCAGAACCACCGCGGATTATTCTTAGGGCTCCCGGGTGAGATTGATCATTAACAAAATAAGTCGCATTAAGTAACCCCCAAGTTTGAGTGATTGTCTGGGGAGTTGCTGTTCCACTGATAGAAATCTGAAGCTGATGACCGGTGTCTATCTGATAGAGCCAGTTATTCTGGTTTTGGATTCTGAGATTATTCTGAGCTCCGGGTTCTGACATGAAAAGCTGGTCTACTGCTTCAGCGACATCATAGAAGAGAACAGACTCGACCGAGGTGTTTGCTCCCTTCTCTAACACTCCCAGCATGGGCGCGATCTGCACCGTGATTGCGGCTACGCTGACTGTCATAAGAGAAAAAATAATCAGAGTTGACAGAATGTTTTGAGCTCCTTTACGGTTTTGCTTCAGCAACGATAGCATTCAATAATGGATTACTAAATCTGGCATTAAACCTTTTTGAAGAAAACCGACTTTGTCAGCTATTATCTGTTAATTGATTATGACCACGATTGGGAAAACTATGAGGAGGCGAAGAACTTGCTTCTCTCCCTCGTCCGAAGACTGGGCGAGAGGCAAGAAATGCTATCCAAAGAGGTTGCCGAGTCCGACTTCTTCCTCGGAGACGGCTTCTTCTTCCTCTTCTTCTTCCTTGGCCGCTTCTTCACCACCAGCAGTAGCAGTCGCAGCAACTGGAGCCGCAGCAACAGCACCAGCCATGATGGCTTGAGACAGAGCCTCGTCAATGTCGATGTCAGACAAAGCGGCTACAACCTGCTTGACACGGGACTCATCAACATCGATTCCAGCGGCTTCTAGAATTTTCTTGATTCCATCTTCGGTTATTTCTTTACCACTCTTGTGGAGTATTAGAGCAGCGTATATGTATTGCATCTTATTTCTACCTCTTTTTGTTTTCTTTTTGGGCGTTTGGGTATGTTACCACTTTGGGGCTTATCCGAATAGGCCGCCCAATCCTACCTCCTCTTCGGATATTTCTTCTTCCTCTTCCTCTTCTTCAGCAACTTCTTCGGACTTTGCACTTGTTGCTGTTACTGTAATTGGAGCAGAAGCAACCATTTGTGCATAGTCCTCTGGAAGTGCGTCAGGAGATTTAGAGAGTATGAACGCAATCAAGCCCTTGGCTTTAGCATCGAGGTTACCAAGTACTATGGACGCAGTCTCGGGAGTGAGATATGCTGCCTCGGAAGCAAGGGACATTGCTTCACGGTGTGCTTTGGCAATGATGAGGGATATTGCCTCAGGAACGTAGACTGGTGCGTTGACAGCAAGATTAATGGCTTGTTGATGAGCGGCAAGCATCTGGTTCTGGATAGATTCAAAGTCTACAACCAGTGTAGCGCCATCAATAACGCTTCCGTTGTCCCACGCAACTTCTACTACGATGCCTACTTGGAACGGCAGGATTTCCAGGCGGCTTAGCACGGCAGCCAATGTTCTGGAAACTCTTTCACCCTTCTTCAGAACAACCGTGTCTTTGGTGATTGCTATGGTTCCCTGCTCAATCCTCGTTGGGAGGCCGGCCGCATTCAACTCTCCGATCACGGGCCCTGGTGGAATACCCGTGTTGCGCTTGGTAACCAAGACATCATTTGTTGCAATCATTCCTGCCTTTGCTGGTGCGGGAAGTTTTTTGTTGTCTAAATAGGTTGCAATCTTGAATGGATTAGTATTCGTCAGCAAGAACGCCATTGGGCCCTTGATGTGTTCTTTGAGATGTTCTAGTCCGGGCTTTTTATCTTTCACAAGATCGATGGCTCGCTTCATAAGGGTGTTTTTAGCCATGACTATGACGGCTTCTCCTCTAAGATCTCGTCGGATTTGGTGCATGGCACTTGAAACGATTCCTTCTATACGGACTAGGGCGATTGTGGAGTACTTCTCGAGCAGTTCGACGAGCATCTCCACGGTTTCTACTTTCTTAGGATCAACGTGAGTTTGTGCGACCGCCATTATTTTTCACCAACCTTGACTGAAGGACCCATTGTTGTTTTCACATAAATACTCTTGATGTTGCGTTCGCCCTGTTCTAAGCGCCTTTCAACCTCTGCAAGAACTGATTTTGCGTTTTCTACCAAGTCTTCCACAGGCTGGTCCACTGTTCCAATTCTCGCGTGGATAACTGGATTCTGTCTCAAGCGGAGCAAAACAGTTCTCGAAAATCGATTGAGAAAATCAACCGGATTTGCATTAGGCGGAATAGGTGTTGGCATCTTACCGCGGGGTCCCAAGAACCTACCCAGTGATCTTCCAACCAAAGGCATCAAAGGTGCGAGTGAAATAAAGTAGTCATTCTTCTTTGCTACCTTTCGTGCTGCTTTTGGATCTCGAATAAACTGCTCCAGATCGTCTTTGCTGAT
>JAJRWK010000195.1 GCA_024276795.1 archaeon
CAACTATCAAAAAACAAGCAATAAAAAATTGCAAATTTGAACAATATACTGTGTTTTCTCTAATTTTGTCGATTCTTTTGACGAAATCTTAAATTATTTTGTCACTATTTGCGATAATAGGCAAGTCTGGCTTTTCTAAGCAAATAGTACGTCTCTCCAACACTGGCTCTCTGCCCCCATTCCCCCCCCCACGATATGGACAGCCAGACTTCGAATGGTGATCTAGTATGCCCGCTGATTGTGAAAAAGTAAACGAAAAATGCTCCCTTCTAGAAACATTACACTTGTTAGGAAAGAAGTGGAGTGTCTTCCTCATCGCTGAACTGTACGTTCATGAGAATCGAAGTTTTGCCCAGTTGCAACATTCCATTAAAGACATGGACGGAACGCCCATCTCCTCTCGCATCCTTTCCCAAGCGTTGAAAGAACTGCAAGAACAAGGAGTCGTAGAACGAGTCGTGTCAGACTCGAAACCAACTAGAGTCAACTACTTCCTTTCAGAAAAGGGAGAAGACCTAGCTGTTATTCTTGCAGCTGCAAAGGCCTGGGGAATAAAGTGGGGTGGAGCAGAAACCAAAGTGTGCAGAAGCTTCACTTGTATTCACAACTCTGTTCCCATTCTTGATCTGAAGGACTTGAAGTCAAAACTCTACACTCTCGACCCTATTGGTAGAAAAATAAGCTTTGTCGGTACAGGGATTGACTAAAGCAAGGAAGAACATCTTTGGCTCAAATAACAATTCATATTATATCATGTCTTGACTCATGAGTGTTTATGTCCAATAATTCTAAGGTATCCGAAAGCATCAGTGTTAGCGAATTCTCCAACCTTGTTTCGGTTATTTCAACGTGTAATCCGAAGAATACCGAGAAAATCGGTTTTCTCACTAAGTGGGCGATTATCACGCGGGCGTGCATTTTTTCCCTCACTCTAATATCCGTTACGCTCGCATTTGCGCTTGCATTGCTTGACGTTGGTTACCGCAAGATTTCATATGCCCACTTGCTCCTAACCTTCATTGCCCTTATTTTGGCCCACGCCTCAAATAACATGGCAAATGACCTAGCGGACGTGCTCAGTGGGGTCGACGATAAGGACTATGCGAGGGCGAAATATGCGCCGCACCCAATTCTTTCTGGAATGATCGGGAAAAAAGCGCTTCTTATAACAATCCTTGCCTTTACTCTTATCGACATTATAGTAGCAGTCTACTTCTACGTTATTGGGTACACATACGTTATTTATTTCGCCGGGTTAGGGGGTCTATTGTCTCTTTGGTATGCCTCACCCATTCTGCCCTTAAAGAAAATCGGGTTAGGGGAGATAACTTCCTCTATTGTCTGGGGTCCGCTCATGGTTGGGGGAACATATTATGTCATTACTGGTCAATTGCCGTCTAACTCTTCATGGTGGGCGATTCTTCCTTGGACTATTGTTGTCAGTAGTGGACTAATTGGCAAACATCTTGACAAACTTGACGCTGACAGAGAAAAGAGAGTGTTCACTTTACCCGTAATAATGGATACCGTCTCAGGTGAAAGAGCCGCGAGGATCCTGAATCAACTCGTACTTCTCAGTTTTTACGTCTCAATTCTTGGTCTAGTTCTATTTGGAAAAGTTGGAATGGGGATACTTCTTTCTTTCCTAGCCTTGCCTAGACTGGTTGAAACTCTGAAAACATACAACTCGCCTAAGCCGTCTCAACCCCCAGATTGGTTCCCAATATGGCCACTTTGGTTTGTCGCTTGGTCTTTGTACTTCAACAGACGTGCTGGCATGTTATACATTGTAGGTTTACTCCTTAACCTAGTTATCCCCACCAAATACGTCTATCTTTCGGTTCTCTGATTTCGCTACTTTAGATCAGCTTTTTCTAGTCCCTTTTTCGTCTCGAGACATTTTTCAGAGTCAAAAGTTCGAGTTTCTTAATGCTCTAACTGGTTTCAAACAATCTTGTCTGCGAAACTCTCCCTTTGTTTTTCTTTCTCTTTTTTCTCTGATTAATTTCTACTATTCACAAATAGGCTTGATTAAATTCGACCAAAGTGATGTTTCTTTGAAGTCAGGTGACTTCATTCGATTAGATGGACTATTTTTTTCACGTAGAATTGCGTACTATATTGTTGATAACTAAACAGAAACCAAGTATGCTAAACACGAACCTTAATACTAAGATGCTACTTGATATCCACAAGATGAAAGGAAATGCAAAGGTTCTTCCTACGAAGTCTTCAAATCCGAACCTCCAGCGATGTTCCTTCAACACCCTCTTCGAGCTTGTATCGCGCAAATGGTCATTATTTATTCTGTCCCACTTATTCCTTGACGGACAAATGACCTTTTCCGAGCTCAAAAGACGCCTTATCGGATGCGAAGGAGAAACCATCTCCAACAAGATGCTGGCTGATCGATTGAAGGAATTAGAAAACGGTGGTCTTATTAAGAGAGAAGTCAAAGACGAACGACCTGTTAGAGTGTATTATACTCTCACAGAACAAGGTGTAGAATTTAAAGACGTTATCCTCGTTTTCAACAACTGGAACTTGAAGTGGCTTCATGGAAACAAATTCGGCACTGGCAAACATTGTACAGAATGCTCGTTTCGAAGGCTTCTCGAACAACTCGAGAACAAATGAGCACAAAATCGACAAGAAGGCGTCAATCTTTACACTAGTTGCGCTCCGCCTCCTTTTGTTTGCAAAACAGTTGCGAGGCGAAATTATTTCTAATTGACAATAGATTACTGTTAATTCAATAACTTAAGAAAACCATACTCAAAATGTGTGGTGAAGGTTATGACTCAAGTAGAATCACAAGCAAAAGAGCGACCCCTTCAATTGCAGTTAGGCAATCAAGCAACTGCGATTGGATTATTAGATGGTGGGGTTCGGTATTTTGCTGCTTACCCAGGTACTCCTTCAACAGAGATTTTGGAGGAAGCGGACAGAAAAGCCGAAGAATACAATGCAATTGTTCACTGGTCGACAAACGAAGCAGTGGCGCTTGAAGAAGCAATAGGTGCGGCTTTTTCTGGTAAATTCGCAGCATTTGCTGCAAAACACGTTGGGTTGAACGTTGCAGCTGATCCATTTCTAAGCATTTCCTACATGGGTGTTCCAGGTGCTTTGGTAGCATGCATAGCGGATGATCCCGGAATGCATAGCTCCCAGAACGAGCAGGACACTCGATGGTATGCAAGGCTTGCTCATCTCCCGATCATTGAACCAATAGATCCTCAGACCGCTTACGACCTAGCCAAAAAAGCAGTCGAGATTAGCCACAAATTCGAGACTCCAATCATTTTTCGATTAACCAC
This sequence comes from archaeon, assembly GCA_024276795.1. GTDB lineage: Archaea > Asgardarchaeota > Heimdallarchaeia > Heimdallarchaeales > JAJRWK01 > JAJRWK01. The sequence goes on from JAJRWK010000195.1 coordinate 3,318, forward strand.
AAGGATCTCTCACGGCTTGAGCCCAGTCAGTAGAAGCGAGAAAATCGAACCCCCTGAACTAGAATTCAAACGGGATCCACGACGATTTGTGACAATCCCTGCATACGCTCGAGAAAATAAGAAACGACACCACAAGATGTGGGAAAAGCTATCCGAATGGGTTGAAACATCAAACCTCTGGGCAGAATACTTGAAAGGATCAAAAATTGGGGTAATTGCTACAAGTGTTGCAGGGGCGTACAGCTGGGAAGCCATCGAAGAAATGGGTGTCGAAGTTGACCTACTTATTCCCTACATCACCTATCCATGGCCCAAAAAGAAGATCTTAGAATTCCTCAAGTCACACGAAGTCATACTAGTTGCTGAAGAACTGGATGATATTCTCGAAAGAGAGCTTAAGCTCTTAGCTTATGAGCATGATGTACGAACAAAGATACATGGAAAGGATTTATTACCGTGGGATGGAGAGTTTGACTCTAATACAATTAAACATGGTCTGGCAAAAATCTTGGGGATTGATGGCCCTAATACAGACACAGTTGTTCGCGATGACTTGGTTATTCCTCGACCTCCCACCTTTTGTGCAGGATGCCCTCATCGAGCCACATACTTTGCTCTAGATCGCGTCTTCAAAAAACAAGACGTGATCTATTCAAGCGATATTGGTTGTTATAGCTTGGGAGTTCTGCCCCCTTATCAAGCTGCAGATGCACTGGTGGCAATGGGAGCATCTATTGGAATGGGTGTTGGATTCGCTTTCAGCAATCCCAATCGGCCGGTTGTAGCTCTTATTGGCGATTCTACTTTTTGGCACACTGGCTTACCTGGCCTTGCAAACGCACTCTGGCACGATGCTAATCTTCTCCTTATTGTTATGGACAACGGAGTAACTGCGATGACTGGAATGCAGGAGAACCCATCAGCTATTGATGTACCACCCATGGATAGACTGAGCATTGAAAAAACAGCAGAAGCCATGGGTGCAAAAGTATGGGTTCTGGACCCCTTCGAAGAACGTGATTTGAGAAGAACAATCAAGACAGCAATGAACGAGCCTGGAGTGAAAGTTATTGTGGCAAGGCGTCCATGTATTATCCTTGAAGGACAGCACTTGAAATTGAAAAATGAGACTTTCCCACCCTCTGTGGATGTGGATCATGATGCCTGTGTTTTGTGTGGTATCTGTTATGAAGACATGGCTTGCCCTGCAATTAGCTTTGACGTTGATGAACAAAAAGTAAAAGTGGATCAAACCCTCTGCACCGGTTGTCTCTACTGCGCAATAATTTGTCCGAAAGATGCCTTTTTTGTCGTGGATACTAAACAATGAGGTGGAATGGATGAAAATGAATATTCTTCTGGCAGGAGTCGGTGGACAAGGAATTGTTAGCCTCGGACATGTCATTCTTCAATCAGCAATGAAAGTCGGGATGGGAGCCAAGGGGGCTGAGACTCATGGTCTTTCCCAAAGAGGGGGATCTGTTGTTTTCCATGCCCGCATAGGTGATTTTCTTGGTCCCTTGATTGCAAAAGGCCAAGCTGACGTGTTGATGTCCCTAGAAGTGGCGGAGACTGTACGTTATATTGACTTTTTGAGTAGCAACGGTACCGTAATCATGAGTACAAGAACCATTTCCCCCAGCATCTTGATTCAGATTGGGAAAAAATACCCGCAACTTGAGGAAATTTATCAAGAAGTCTCCAGCAAGGCAAGAAATGTCTACGTAGTACCCACAGAACCAATGGCTCTAACACTCGGCGCTCCTAAGGCAGAAAACTTGATACTGCTAGGCGTGCTCATGAAAGTTCAGCCATTCGTCGAATACGAAGTTGTGGAAGAAGTAATTGCAAACCGGTGGCCCCGAGCTAAAGAAGTGAATCTGCAAGCTCTCAAGGCTGGATATGAATATCCTACGACAATCAAGGAGAAAATTCTTCCGTAAATTTCCTCTCCCATTTGTTTCACTAAGTGTGTACTTTTTCCTCCTTTCATCTTTTCATGAAAAAAATACCTGTTTTTTCATGCTACGTAACGTCATATCAATCGGTAGAATCGAACAAATAAGGCTTCGATAAGGATGGAGTAGTTTTACATTTTTGTTTTTCACTTTTCTTTTTTGACCCTTTTTATTTCATAGCCAATAGCTTCGTGTGGCTTCTCTCCCTGGTATTCACTATGGGTTTTATTGGAGTAGTAAAGGGAAAAAATGAGGCCTCTGACTCCAAAATTAGCAAATCGTAAGAGTGTGATCCATTCACGGTCAAAGATCCATAGGATGAATCTGACCATGAATTTTGGGAGGGCACCACATATTCCCAAGAGCATTTTAAGGTCTTTGAGATCACCCGGGTCAACATATGCCACTGCATCATCCGCAAACGCCACACATCCTGTTTGGGAAAATGAGGGCATTGATTCATCCCCCGGTATCATAATGTCGCCCATTTTTTCCAAGCCTTTCATTTCCCTTCTTGATAAATAACTAGAGACGTATTTGTCAGTCATTTCCTTTTCACCTACCAATTTGCTAGAATTCTTTCAGATGCTCTATGGGAAAGAGCCATGATCGTTAAGGCCGGATTAACACCCGGAGCTCTGGGGAAAACACTGGAATCAGAAACGTAAATGTTTTCAAACCCATGCAAGTTGAATTCTTCATTGACAACGGAGATGGAAGGATCGGCTCCTAGACTGCATCCTCCCATCAAATGGAGCCCAAAAGTAAAGGGAGAAACCATGACCTTCTTTGCTCCTGTTTTGTAAAATATGTCCGTAACGAACTCAACTCCGATTCTAGCCCGTCTTTGATCTTCCTTGGTCAAATTTTTCTCGACAATAAGTCTGCCTTTCTTATCGAGCTTTATTCGTCCTCTGCCTACATCCTTGACAGCTACCTCAATACATGCCAAATTTCTGAACTTTTTCATCCATTCTTGATGCTGCTTTCCATATCCCGGCGTAAGCAAAGCAATTGCAATCGGTGGAGCAAAGACATTTTCCAGTTTAAATCCTTGAGCATGGAGCTCCGGATCTGCTGATTTTACTGATTGAAACATTCCTTTGTGAGAGTCAATGGGTTCATCGTAAACACCGAAGTTCATGATCTGAGGATGGCAATAGAACCCTTCTCCAAGTGCTGGCAACTGTTTCTTGAAATTGGACGCTAACAATAGGCTTGTGGTTCCAAATGATCCGCCCGCAACAACACATTTTTTGGATTCGAGCTGTAGTGTTTCTCCACTTTTCAAAGCATGCACAACAACCTCTTGCTTGTCAGCCTCGATTTTCTTAACCGTTGTCTCAGTCATTGTTTCCAGCCCATGCTCCCTTGCCCTTGGGAGAAAAGTGACTAGCATGCTTTGCTTTGAATCCCTATGACACCCCCCAAGACAAGCAATGCAGTCGTTTCCTTCCTCAATTGCGCAGTCTGTGTGTCCTCTTCTTAGAGGGGACCATACTCTTCCCATCACTTCCATGCCGTTAATGAATATCTCAGCATTCTTGTTTCGGTATTCTGGGGGGATCTCTTGCAAGACAAGGTTTTTCTCGATCTCATCGTAATGTTTTTTCATTTCAGCTCCAGTTAAGAAATCAAGACTCGAAGCCTCTCTCCACTCTTCAAATACTTCGTCATGGAATCTATCAAGCAAGCATTGATTGATCACCGAACCTCCCCCCACGCATTTTGCGCGTAAGAACGCCATGGTTGCCTTGGAATTAAGATCCATGCCTCCGTTCCAAAACATTTGAGAATTATAATCCATCTCGTTTGGTGGGAATGTTTCCGCTGTGAATTCTTTTCCGGCTTCAAGCATCAAAACACTCAGTCCGGCTTTGGCCAAGTAATAGGCCAGGACTGATCCAGATGTGCCAGAACCAATAATGATTACGTCTTTAATAATGCATCACTTTTGCTTGGATACTGGGAAAAATTCCAGAAAAATAATTATTTAAATTCTTGGCACGAAATGGACAAAATCGTATGGGCTGATTCGGTAACAATAGTAACAAACTTGAAAACAAGAACTGAAGTTTTTTAAATCGAATCCCATTTCATATCGGATGACCCGAGACTACGAATATTACCGTGTTCTATTTCAAGGCTTAGAAATGCCCCTTGCCTTTGTTGATCTCGATTTGCTCGACAAAAATATTCAAGCAGTACTACAGCGAGGAAAAAACAAGCAACTCCGAATCGCCTCAAAATCAATAAGAAGTACCTACGTACTCAAACATATTCTGGAGTCATCACCCCGATTCATAGGCATTATGTCGTTCACCGGACATGAAGCTGTTTTTCTTGCAAGCAAGGGATTTGACAACCTTCTTGTAGCTTA
>JAJRWK010000196.1 GCA_024276795.1 archaeon
AACAAATAATCGTTTCTGAACGCGATCTAATCACCGAAACAACCAGCGTAATAGAAACAACGCTCGAATCACACGAAGATCTAAAACACTTCAAGATTCTTTCGCGGAACCGACATGCTGGCTATAGAAGAATAACAGATGAACAACTGCAAAAGAAAAAAATCTGGTACGTCATTAACGTATTTGACAACGCTTCCAAAGCAGAAATCAAAATCGACACTGCAGATCCCAACAATGAAACGCCGAGAAAAACAGTTCATGAACTGCCTGTTGCACCGGTTCTTTCTTTCCAAAATGTGAAACGGGGGGATGCGACCGGGAAATCACACTGGGTGGTGAGAAGAGAATTAAGAGGGTCAAAAGAAGATAAGATTCGAAGATTAACGGAGATTATTCGAAAAGATCTAGTAGGGTACATCCGAAAAACATACCCGCTTCTCAAGTCAGCAATTCATGGAGGGAATAAGCGTGAAGTTTGAGAGCATGTTTGTAGTTTTCCGAGAAATATTTTTTTAATTGAGATCGGGAAGAAAATCATGACCTATTTAGGGGGATAATAAGATGGCTGAAGAACGAAAGGGAGCTGTTGTTTCAGGACCAAATCCGTTTGAGCAGAATCCGGGAGCAGCAAGCGTGTTTGCCAGTGAATTAGATGAGAAAATGAGACTCGCGATTATCGAGGAAGAGGAAGAACTTCGTCAATTCGTGTATGAAAACCACATGAAGCAGAAGGAACAACTTACTAACGAGGAATTGCTGGATTCCTTGTTGTATAAAGGGGAAGAGCAGGTCGATCTTCCTCCTCTTCGGTGCAGCCGGGTCAAGATTACAAGTGCGAGATCAAACAAGACTCTCGATGAGCGGTTTGGTGCGCATGCCCGTCTTACGGATAAGCGTCTGATTTTGACAGATGTGGACGTTACATCGGTTCCTTTTCTTAGCAGGGAGACAAAAGTAAGTTTTCCCACGCGAAAGAGTTATCGAATTACTCGGGAGTTACGAGATGACGTTTGGTATTACCCGTTTCCCCTGAAGAACATAACAGGGGTGATGCTTGGTCTTTCAAATAAGACTAAAGCTACGACTCAGCTAAGTATGAGGTATAATGACGCGGGGCTGATTGCGGCAGGAATTGGTTTATTGTTCACAATTATGGGATTTGCAAGCTCTGACTTGTTGTTGTTTCTTGGGATTGCGATGATTATTGGTGGTTTCATTTATGCTGTTGTGGAGCCGAAGTTTGTTTCGAGTTTTTTTGACTTGGAGCAAGGACTATTTCGAGAAATTCGATTGGGTGCCCTTGATCCGGTGACGCAGGAACACGTGATCATCGAGATCACAATCGATCAAGATTATTCTATTCACGCAGTGAAGGACTACTTGTCCAAGCTTCAGCAATTGGCACCGGAAGTTTCAGGCGAGTAGAAAGAACCCCGCAGGAAGATAGAATTATTTTTCGGGAAAAAGTCTAACACACAAATAAAAACATTAATGGCGTTACGCACATCACAAAACGCTAACCTAATTATTAAACAAAATCGCTTTGCTCCATGTTGCTTTAGAATGAGGGTATTCTAGAGATTGGATTAGGGCCAACTCGTAAGAGCTACATTCCTAACCATCAAACTGAATAATGTCGCACATAAATCTTAGAACCGTAGTGGTAAAACGCCTCATTATTTTTTCATTTCAATAACTGACTACCTCTTTTTAATCCTATAAGGCCTGAATACGAAGAAAAAAGCGTTGTTTTCACTGTAGGGCCTCTTCTTACCTCTAGTAGGAAAACTGACCGTCGAATAATATTTATGAGAAAAACTTCTTCCTTTAGTTCTGTGGATCAAACGAGTCAATCAGCTCCCTCAACTTCTCACGTGCAAAAAGAAACATTCCCTTATCGGTGTGGAATACTGATACCCTCGTCAAACACTACTGTTGAAAGAGAAGCATTTCGCCTCATGAATTCTTTGGGCGATCTCATCAACTTCCACTTTTCTCGCCTCTATCTAGAAAGCGTAACGGAAGAAGCACTTCTTGCAATGAAGCAAGACTTGACCAACGAACTGACTAAGCTTGCCAGCGCAAACATGAATTGCTATCTCTATGCTTGCACTTCGGGCTCTTTCTTAAAAGGCATCGAGTACGCAAAAAGCATTTCTAACGAAATCTTCCAGCAGACCCAACGCCCTGCGATCACTACTGCCGAGGCAATCGTTAGGGCAATAAAAACCGCAACTAGTAGCAAAAAACCCAGAATCGCACTTATCACTCCCTATGTTGAAAAAATCACCTCGGTTGAAAAAGCATTTCTCGAACATCAGGGGATTCATGTTGAACTGCACGCGAGTATGGGCTATACCGATAATCTGAAAATCGGAAACATAACCCTGCCCGAACTCGTTAATTATATCCAGTCCGTTCTTGATGAATCGTCTATTAATCGCTCGGACATCGACCTTGTCTTTGTAAGTTGCACTAATTTACAAACCCTTCCTATCGGTTTTCTAGAACAAAACTTGGGAGTATCTGTTGTTTCTAGTAATAGCGCGTCATTCTTCGCAATTCTCAAAACTTTAAGCAAACATGGATTAAACAAAACTGGCGTCATGAAACAGAAACTAATTCATCTTCTAGGTATGGATCTTCTTTAACGGTTATTTTCAACCAATCGAAAAATAATCGAACTAATTTTAATGAATAAACATTTTTATTAAACTTGTGTGTTTTTCTTAATGTCTGTTTTTGTTGATTATGTTATTGGTTCTCATTATTACTATTTGGTGTTATATTGGTTGATTTTATATTTTCCTTTTATATTATCTATGCTTGTTATTTTTAAAGTAATATTTTGCTTAAATTTGTATCTTTTTATAAAGCTGAATTTCGATTTAATTTTGTTTTTTGGATTTATTATTATGGAGTGGTTTTTATATTAGTCTGAAATTTTTTTCTTATTGGTATGTTTCATTAATTGTTCTTTTGATATTAAAATTTGTTATGGTGGGGGCGTCTATTCTTTGTTTTGAATCTCGTGTTCATATGTAATCGATTTTAACACTTATTCATTTCTGTATTACGCGTATCACGAGAGTTTTGATAATGGTTCTTCACGGTCTCTAGGTCTATCTTTTTACCAATCTCTTCTTGGTTCTGCAAGATTCAACGTAATGTGGGTGCTGCTGCCTATTTTGTATATGTCTTGCAAATGTATCGAAATTTTAAATTTTCAATACTTGTTTCTCCTAAATTGCTTTTTTTATCCTTCTAACATTAAAATCAAGTAAGGGGATGGGTTGGGTCGTCAATTTATTGGGCCTTTTCCTGCTAGTTGGTTCCCCCTCGTGATCCTTCGACAAAGCTGTTAATGGGTTGGCATTGGTTTTACTTGTGCTCTAGGATTGGTTTCTGGGTGTTAGATCGATATGTTGTATCTGCTGGTTTTCTCTGGTTAATTTCACTCTTCGTATGATGTAATACGTTTATTTTAAAAACGTGATACATAAACTTGTTTGGGTATGGGATTTTTATGTTTGTTATTTCCATATTACTATCGTTGTTTGGCGATATGTTTTGATGTTTTCTTTTTTTATTTATATAAAAACTAATTAAAATAATACTTGTTCATATTTTTTTTCACTAATTATTCACAATAAATTCTAATTTTAAATCGTATTGCTATGTTTTTATTCATTTCTTAATCTTTTTTTCTATCTGCTTGACCATACGTTGCCAAGATCTATTTCCATTAAATCCTTTACAATCTTATCTGCAGATAGTAGTTTGCCGGGGGGGAACGTCTTTGCTAATGCAATAACAAACATTCCTGCCTTTTTCGCGGATTTTATTCCTGCCGGGGTGTCCTCAATAGCAATACATCTTGATGGTTTTACTTGCATTTTTTTCGCAACTTCTAAGAATACGTCTGGGAATGGCTTTCCCCGATTTTCACCTTCCGCACCAACAATCACGTCCACAAGATCGTAGAGCCCAGCTTCCTTCAAATTAAATGTGATTTTCTTGATTGTTCCCGAAGAAGCAACACCAACGGGCCATTTCTTTTCTCTTGCTTGGCTGATGAGTTGCTTGATCCCGTTTATTGGTCTTAGTTTTCCTCTTGCCAATTCAAAATACGTTTTCTCTTTGAGTCGAATGAGCGTTTCTACCAAATCTTCAGTGATCGGAATTCCATGTTTTTCTAAATAATATATGGCGGCATCAGCACTGTTTTTTCCAAGTATTCCTGAATAGTCTGTCCCAATGTCGATTTTGAACTCTTTGTAAAAAACCACATTCCAAGCACCACAACTAAGTGGTTCGGAGTCCACCATCACCCCGTCGCAGTCCAGGACTAGTGCTTGAAACCTTTCATGTTCTGTGTTTGAGTCCTTGTTGCTTTTGTGTTTGTTTCTGAAATCGGGATCGTTTGCTTTCATCTAATCATATGGGGGTGGTCGGGGTTCGTTTTTTAGTTTCTCATGTTTGTTTCTCTTCAGTTTGTTTTGTGAAATGAGGTTCCGGTCCTTTGTGTAGTGGGAGAGTGGTTCTAGTTGATTTGCTGGCCGTACTTGTTTAAATGAATAACTTGTGCTAGTGGGCGCTTTTCGGGAGGAACCGGTTTTTCGTCAGGAATCCCTATTGGTATTATAGCGAGCGGTCTCACTTGCGAGGGGAGTTCTAAAATCTCGCGGACGCGTTGTTCGTTGAAAGCTCCCACCCAAACGGATCCAAGCCCAAAGGCTGTTGCTTGCAAAACGAGGTTTTGTGTTGCTGCTGCAACGTCTTGTATGACATAGAGGTTTCGCCCCCTTTCTCCATATCGCTCTTTGGTTCTTGCAACATCCCCGCACATTACAAAGACGACTGGCGCGTTTTTTACATGGCTTTGACTGAGGGCTGCTTTACTGAGTTGCTCCTTTACCTTCTCGTCAGTTACGACAATTATTTCTAATGGTTGGCGGTGCCCTGCGGACGGAGCCCATCTTGCAGCGTCTGCGAGAGTTTTAATGGTTTCAAAGGGGATTTTTTCCGCTTTAAACTGCCGGACGGATCTGCGTTTTTTGATAATCGCTAATAGGGTCTCGGCTATGTCTTGCTGCATGGGATTCATTGTCTGTTTTTGTTGTTTTAAATAATGTTGTTTTTCAATAAATAAACGAGCTTTTTGTTTTTCTCGAGATTCTTTTGTTGTTTCTTGCTATTCTAGCGTGAGAGGACTAGAGTGGATAGGTGGTTTTTGTGAGTTGTTCTGAGACTTCCCAAAGGCGTTTTGCGGTCTCTTGATCGAGGGCTTTCTTTGGCGGTTTTATTTTCTTGGGATGTCCCCATACTTGGAAAAGTCCGCGTGGTCCGAAATATTCTCCTCCTTTTACGTCTGGTGCGGTTGCGGCGTAAAGCATGGGGAGTGCTCCTTTGGCTGCGCTTTGGGCGAAAAGCGTGTTGGTGATTTTCATGAGTGTTTTTCTTGTCCTGCTGTTTTCCATTTCTGGTCCGACAAATTGGAGGTTGGTATTAGAGTACCCCGGATGCGCGGCTACACTGATGGTGGCTGCGTTTGCTTTTTCGAGTCTTCGCTGGAGTTCAAAGGTAAAAAGCAAGTTTGCAAGCTTGCTTAGGGCATAAGCCTTTGATTTGTTGTATTTTTTCTCGGCGTTGAGGTTATCAAAGTCAATTTTTCCTCTTTTTGCGTAAATGCTGCTCTGCGTGATTATTCGGGAGCGGGGCGTTTGGAGCAAAACTGGCATGAGGTGTGCGGTGAGAGCAAAGTGGCCGAGATGGTTGACGCCAAAGGTGAGTTCGAACCCGTCTTTTGTTCTTGTGAGAGGGGGAAACATGACACCAGCGTTGTTAAATAGGTAGTCGAGTTTCTCGTGATTTGCTTTGAACGTTTCTGCAAATTGCTTTATGGATTCTAGACTTGCTAGGTCTAGGGGTATAGTCTCGAGGCGTGCGTTGGGGTTGTGCTCGAGGATCTTTTGTTTGGCTTGTTCGGCTTTTTCCTTGTTTCTGCACGCCATGATGACTAAAGCGTTTTTTTCTGCAAGGGCTTTTGTGGCCTCGAAGCCTAACCCGCTATTTGCCCCTGTAATGATTGCGATTTTTCCGACCTGGTCGGGGATGTCTTTTCTGGTCCATCTTGTCATTGGATCCTCATCATTTTCCTAAAAGCCCTTGCAGTAATAACGTTTCTCCTTCTTAAACATTAAATGATTGTGGGCATTATATCTGTCTTCAGTATATTTCTATTTCTCTTTTTTACAGATTATCTTGTCGCAGTGCTTTTAATTTTGATGTCGTGATGCTGCTTACTTGCTAGGGTTTCTATTCTGTTTATTCACGCTTTTCTCACGACCTTTGATTTTTTCATGAATTAGTCATTCAGTAAATTGATAATTGAGTTATCAGTAAGCTCGTTAGGCCTATTGTTTTCTATTCACCTCCGAGTCGGCTACTATGGACAAAGAGTGGTTTTTTTTGGAGTTGCTTTTTGTATTGTTGTTGGATGTGTTGCAATAAGCCGTCATCATGCTAATGGTTTCTTGTGCGATTTGCAAGTTTTCGTGAAAGGAGGTTTTTTGGCCGTTGTTGCCCGAAACGTTAAGCTTTGGGCAGGGTTGGGATTCTAGGGCATAACTCAGCATCGTTCTTTTTTCTTATCCCACAGCCTTTCCCCCATATTTCGGCCCGAAAAAGTAAGCATAAGCAAGCACAAAAATACACCTGAACTGGAAATCAAAATGGCTATGTTAGAACTGTTTTTTGTTTAACCAGGATCAAAAACCCCCTCTTCTCTTCCCTAACCGTACCTGGGGGTGGGTTTATTTGTGAGGAAAAGGTTGGACGCGGGGGAAAAAGAAGGGACTCTGGCGCGTAAAGTTTTCACAATAATCGGGCGAAAACTCTAACGCTTAAAGAAAATATTCGGCGGAGGGGTTTGCACCTTTGCGCGCTAAATGACGCCGAGGTGACGAAAAAGACTTATGAACAAGATCTGCGATAGTTGTTCTTGGTTCATTTCTGCTATGAACCCTTTTCTCTATGCACGGAGGAAAAATGATGAGAATTTCTATAAAGCTATTCTATCTAATATTGATTCTTGGGACACTTGTGCTGGGTTTAGGTTTTGAAAACCCGGGTTTATCTCAGTCCACGGTTTCGGAGTTTGTCTACGCAATGCCGTATGACTTCACCGAGTTCAGCGTGTTCAGGCATTTCTCCTATGCTACTGCTCAGTGGATGGGTGCGATTTTTGCCGGGGCATATGAACGAGATTCTAGTGCTAACGGGAGCTACGTGCCCTTGCTTGCTGAAGGCATGCCCACGGTCCAAGAAGTATCTGGTGAAGCGGACGGGACCGTCATGATTGTAACCGTCAAATTAAAACCTGGGCTAAAGTTCTCTAACGGCGACCCTTTGACTGCTGAGGATTTTGTTTTTACTGCACTGCTTCACATGACCCCCATGATCGGCTCTGCTCTTTACGGTGAATTGACCAGCGTCTTTCTGAGGTCTAATGACAGTGTGAAAGCGGTTGATGATCTAACCGTTGAGTTTCGATTTAAGGAAAAATCCTCCTTCTTCACCCGTTTCATTGCCTTTAGCATTGTTCCAAAGGAAATCTACAAACCCGCAGTAGACTCTGGTAAGTACGACTTTGAGGTCAACCCTGAGAAGTACTTGATTGGTGCTGGGCCGTTCATGTTGGGGAGCATCGACACCACCAACAACGTTGTTACGGTGGTGAAGAACCCGAACTGGTGGTTAGCTGGTCTTGGCGAGCCAGCGGTGGATCGGGTCGTGTTTAAGAAAATCGCTACAAAAGAGGCTGCTTTACAAGAATTAGAACAAGGCAACGTGGATCTAGTCGGTGCCCAATATAACATTGGTCAATACAATAAGTCATATGGGGTGTCTAAACCGATTCCCGAATTTGTTGTTAATGAAATGGCCTTGAACCACATTCATCCTGTCTGGGGTCATACTGCTCAGCTTGATGCCTTCCTAGGCGTTACTTTCACCTATAGTGCAACTGGTCAGAGCTACACCGTCCGGTCTTTCTGGGACGAGATTTCAAAGGGGGCGATGACGGAAGCGGATCGGGTGGAAGCCGCAAGGTTAGTGAGAGAAGCCATGAGCCACATCGTTCCGCGAGAAGACATTGTTTCGAACATTTTGGAGGGTCTGGGGATCCCCGCCGCTATACCCATGCCCGTTGCATCAATTGGGCGGAATCAGTCCCTCGTCCCGAGGGAGTATTCGGTTGAACTTGCGGGGCTGAAGATCAAAGAGGCTTTTGCTTTGGCTGGATGGAGCAACATTACGACAGATCCCGCCTTGCCGGGTATCTACTTTGCCAACTTATCGCAATATTTCCCAGACTGGTCCATCGCTCTTCTTTCACCCAACACCTTCCCAGCCCGTAGCCAATGGGCAACCCTCATGGAGGCTGAATTCCCACGTATCGGTATCGATGTGCGTCTCCACGCCAACACTGGCTGGGATGTCATTGCTCCCAGAACATTCAACTTCGACATCAGTGCTGCTGACTACGGCCGTGACGACGGTCTCCACACCCCCGTGCCCCTATGGGATCAACAGGGCTTCGACTTGCTCTTCGTTGGTTACGCATGGGGACTTGACTGGGATCCGCAAGGTCTCTGGGAGACCTGGGCATGGTTGCCATTCGGTTTCAACTTCTACAACTACTGGGATCCTGACTACGACGCACTAACTGACAGCTACGTCCAAGAGCTTGATCCCGTGCAGAGGAACGATCGCTCCTTGGCTGTTCAAGAGTATTTGTATCGAATGCAGCCTTCAATTCCAATTGTGAACTCTGCAAAGATCTGGGTTTATTCTCAAGAGTGGGATTTCACTGAGCAGGAGCTTTTACTTTTAGGTGCTACTGCATTTCAATGGCGGAAACTAGGGGGGACAGTTGGTTTTACTGATACAAGTACAAGCCCGACTGATCATTCTACTGATACAAGTACAAGCCCGACAACAGACCTTACGAACAGCTCAACCAGCACGGGTGATGGTCTAACTAGTGTTACTGCGCCCGGGTTGCCGTTATTTTTTGACTCCTTTTTTGCATTGGCGGGGATCATCACATTCGCAGCGGTTGTTGCTTTGAAGCGGAGGAATAAATATAACTGAAAAAATCTTGGTGAATTGATGGTCTCATTGTGCGGGGGTGAATAACCCCTGCTTTTTAATCTCTCTTCTCGTATCTCCGCATTTTCTCCAAGAAGATCAGACTTGCATGATTGCTACTTTTGATCGAGGAATTATGGTTTTCCGGCAAAAAGCAGTATTTTATCCTTATTTAGTGACCTTGCAACGCTTGGCTAAATCAAACAATCCCCAATCTCCCTGGGCGGGAACTTGTTATTATTGTTGTTTTGTTGTTTTCCGTTGCAAGGGTAAAACGATCAATTGCTCATCGCTTCGTTAGGGTTCTTTGTCGCGACCCATGGGTTTTTCATGTTTTCTCAAAGTTTCTATTAATTGTGTTTTCTATTATCCTCATTGTTAATTGACAAGGCTAATTGATAAGGCTATGTTTTTCTCAATTATGGCTTGCTTATGAGGTAGTAGTGTTTCTTGTGTTTCCAGTATTATCTAGCATGATTGCTGCAAACATGATTTTTTTGGAGTCTTTTCCTTTTTTGCGTTTTTCTCTCTTTAGTGCCTTGCTTTGCTTTTTATGTTCGGAGGCGTTTCCTCGTAATTCTGTGGGGTTGAGGTTTTCTTTTTGTAAAGTTGCTATTTTATTCTTGTCGGGCATATTATTAGTATTACTTATATGTGGGGTGAGATTCGGGACATGGGCCTTAATAAAATAAGGGTTGATTATCTTTTCTGCGAAGTGCTTCTCTTTTGGTTATTTGTAACGTAATTGGTGGTTTTCCCTTCTTGGTTGTCTTGTTTTAAACATTTTAGAGCTGTCTTGATGACCTGTTCTTATCATCGTCCTGCGACCTTGATGGCTCTCTAAGTAAGTATGAACGATCGGTTGATCGGGTGTTATTTTGTAAAACAGAGGTATTTCCCCGCGTTTTCGTAGATTTGAGTTGCTACTTCTTCGTGGTCTTTTTGGAGGATGTTTGCGATTTCTTGGACTACTTTAGGGATGATTGCGGGTTCTCCGACAAGGTTAATAGGCTTGTATTTTACGTCTCCGTCGCTTTCTGAGAGTAGTTGGCTGAGGTCTACTTTTCTTACTACTTCTCGGTGCTTGCTGTAGTGTATTGCCGGTCCGACTGAGAAATAGGTGCCTTTGTTTGCGAGTTTTTCGAGGATGTCTCCTGGTCCGCTGTACCAGTGGATGTTTACTTTTCCCCAGT
>JAJRWK010000197.1 GCA_024276795.1 archaeon
CCAAATAAGTCACATGGGTCGAACGCTTGCAACATATCGGATGAGACTACGAAAACATCAGTTCTTCTTTCACAAACTCGTTAAAGCCACAAAAACACCAATTCAACCTTATGATGAAGCATGGGTTGCCGCGCATCAACTCGCCACAGCTGGAAGCATGGTTCCGTACGCTAAAACACCCGTTGTCGCAGCTTTCGGCATGGTTACAAAACTATTCTGTCGAATTCAACAAGTAAGAAACCGTTTCAGCGACTCTCCTTTGAATACTTTTGGTAGAGAACATAAAAAACCGAAAGTAAAACCGAAAGTAATCTCCGAAAACACTGACTCTATTAGTAAAAAATCCCAAGAAAGAGCGCCATTTCAATCGCTTCCTTTACAAGTCTCATCTTCAAGCTCTGAAGAAGTTATTTCTTACTTAGAACAATGGTATATCCCCTATCTTCCTAATGAGTATCGCGAGTGTTTCAGAAAAGCTCTTAGCGGTGTAAAGAGCCTCACAACAACACGAGAATTTTTCACCTTCCCTGGCGATGAAATAGTCGTAATTCTACACTTGTTGATCTATGCTGCTTATCAGCGCATAGAGGATTTAGAAAAAAAGGTTAATGATTTACTAAACCGCTTCAAACAAGAAACGAAACCAAAAGAAACTGAAACCTCGGAATTCCATGAGAGTAAAGAACAGAAATCACAAGCTTTGACCTCCGCTTCTCGAAAGAAAGAAACAAAGCACTTACGGCGTTCTGGCCATTATGCCCCTCTTGATAACTGGTTAGGAGGTGATTCTTACGAGTCATAAACGCGCAAAGTCTTCCGTTTTTTCCAGAAACGACTCTTTTGCCTCTGACCCACCTATTACTATTACCACCGCCGATCGACTTATTCGTCATGGAATTACGCCAAAACACTCATGTATTCAAAAGACCATCGGTAAGTGGCATTATGGAGTAACCTATGGGGTTATTACTCCTACTCCACGTCAGCTCTTGATTTACCTGCACCAACTAGCTAGACAAGTTATTCTAGACAATCGCCATGTTTTATTTATTGATTCATTAAATGTTTTCAACCCCGAGTGGATTCTTACTCCCGTCCACCTAGCAACCATTGAGAAAAAATACGACTGGTTTCCACAAGGACTCTTTTATTCCCGTCCTTTTCAATACCACCAGTTTCACAAAATCCTAACCGAGCAGATTCCAAGCTTTCTCATGCGTCATAGGAAGACCCGTCTAGTTCTTGTGGGAGATCCACTTCGAATGTTTCTAGACCCAAGAGAACACCAACATGACAACATGTATCCACAAGAACAAATTCGAAAGCTAATTCAAGCTCTGCGTATACTTCGTCAAGCTTCATTCCACTATCAAGTCGCAACAATTGTTCTTTTGGATAAACGGTACGGTGTTCTCTCTCCTATGGAGGATCAGGAAACCACCCCCTTGAAAAAGAAAGTCCCCCTCGAATCATTGTTCCCAGTCCTTTTGGAATGGCGTTATGAGAAGCAAGGAACCTTTATTCAAGTGTTAAAACACTTTGACCCTGTCGAGAAGCAAAAATGCAGCGAGGGTCGATTAATAAATGATCCTTTTCAAACCAAGTTGGAATATTTTTATGCATGATGTTGTATCTTTTCTTTTTTTTTGAGATGAGTGCAATATCAAGTATGGTTTTGCTCTAAAGCTTAAATAAGAAGACCAAACTTAGTAACAAATAAGCTACAAGGCAATTTTCTGAAATGTTGATAGCTTAGTTTAGGTGATGTCCATGAAGAAACAAGCAAACATCGCTTTAGCTGTAAGCCTATTGCTCGTTTCTATTTATTCTGCAGTAGCCTTACAGCCCGGATTCACCGCTGAAGTTTCAAATTCGGCGGGCAATCTCCGCTTAAATGCTATAACTATTACGAACAATAGCACAGGCTGGGTATATTCTGACAATGACGGGAACACATTGCCTGATTTCTTGACTGACATAGAATTCTACTATCGGTTTGACATCGCTCTCAGTGGAGGAGAAAACGTAACAGCTTTTGTTTTGGTCGATGTATACTTTAATGATACTTTGACTGGTGCCTTAACCTTTTTTGACCGCGTCAGCAGTAACATTACAAGCATTCAAATCGATGGTTCCTACACACTACGTGTAACCTACAACTTCTTACAGTCCGGAGACTTCACACTTATAGGTAGTGCTCGCGTTGAAGACCCCGTTTCTGGTTTTCTGCACGAGGAAAACTCAACGATCAATGTTTTTTCCGCTCAAAAGCATCCTGACTATACTGTTACCAGCGAATCTGTCATAATAACCAGCAATGACCTAAACGGTGACTCCGTTTCTGATTTTTACGGGTACACTATTTCCCTAAACCTCCAGGGAACTATTGACTTCAGCCGCACCTACACCCTACGGATTGACTTATATGATCCTGCAACTATGGATCCCCTTTTCAATTCTTCGTTGATTTCTACCAATCCTGCATTCATTGGTACATCAACGATACAATTTACAGGTAACGGTATTTTTGCCCCGGAAGACGGCAATTACCTCTTAATTGCAACTCTTGAAGTTAGCGGTATCGCTATTTATGATTTTAACTCTACTGTTGCCCTTGAACGTAGCCGGCTTCTTTTAGACATACCTGTTAAATTTCAAATAGATCTTTTCGGGGATTATTGGGTTACCCTCTCGGAATATATTCAAGTGGACATGAATTTCTTCCTCGATTTCTGGGGATCCGAACAATTCACCTATGACCTCATCATCTGGTTTTATTCCTATGACTCCAACACACAAACTTATGCGCTCGAAACCAACACAACCTATACCATCACTGCTACAGCTGGTTGGAACACGTTCACAGCTTTCTTATCTGTCCCTGCCTACCAAGAGGTTTGGTTTAACGCTTCCTTATATTTCGTCACCCCTAATCAAAGAGTCCTTGTAACTACTAGCGATCCTCATTATCCACAAGCCCCCTACGCCCCTATATCTCCTAACACGGTACCAATGGAGTTTTATCTCAAATCCTCTATGAATAGAACTGCAATTACAGTTGAATTCACGGGATACGTATTTCAAACCACTACAACGGTTGGGATTTCTGTTCTTTATAGCCTTTTCGAATACGTTGATTTTGCCGATGCTCTATTCTTTAACGGCTCGTTTGTTACTGCACAAGGACCCGTTTCCCACAATAACATAACCGGACAGCTCGTCAACGACCCTACTTCTGGCTCGTATTACTACTTCACAGATTCTATAACCTTTACAGGGTTATTTGACATGAATTACGCAGTTATTGCTGATATACGGATAGGCGAGTCCACTGATAGCTTAATTGATGGGGGGTTCTTATGGCAATTCTTCAATTATGGTGAGCTTTATGGTCCTCAGACCTATCTTTCAAGCAACTACAGCTCAGTTGACATCGACGCAGATGGGTTCTTAGACACCACACTAGTTGATGTAAACTTTGATCTAAATGCCCCATTCAACGAATTCTATGTTGGTGTCCAAATTGATGTTTACGAATATACACCACCTGACTCAACAAGTCCCGCCCAGTATCTCTGGGTCGATAGTTTTCTCGATACTGTAATGTTCTTCCCCGGAATGACCTTCACTTATCGATTTACAGCAATGACCGCTACCACATATTACGTCAACGTCAGTCTTTTTGGGACTTGGCTTCAATACGATTCCTTTTCATATTTCACCGATTTGGTGCCTATGACATTAATTGGTGGTACAAACATCAATAGTAGCCTGGTCGAATATGATATCAACCTAGATAACTACACTGATCGGGTCGACCTCTCGCTCTACATCTACACTAATGAAACAAGAGAGTTCCTCGTAAAACAGACAATGTATCGGCTAGATACGGGATATAGTCAAATCATTTATGACTACTTAGACTTCAACTATCTCGCATTACCCGGACAAAACAATGAGTATACGCGAACAATTGAGCTCTATGAAGCCGGGAACTTCATGATCGTCATTGATGTTTACGACATAAATGAAACTATTCTATACTATTCACAAACCTACTACCTTTATCAAGCAGTGCCCGACTACTCCTCCTTTGTTTCAATTAGCGGAACCTATAGGTTATTCGATCAAGACAAGGATGGTAATGATGACTACATTCAATACTCACTCGATTTCAATATCACGTTCCCCGTATCACTTGAAGTCTCTTGGGGCATTTGGTACTATGATGGCGATTACCAAGACTGGCTATGGATCGATGGATTTACCGAGTTCAACACATACAACGGTAGTTTTACTATTCTACTCAATTATACTGCCCCGTTTGATGCACGCTACCGATTCGATATAATAATAAGTGATTCTGCTGGTTACGTTACGATCTTCCAAGACCAAATCATGACAGATCTCAGCGCACCCAACACAACTACAACCACGACAATTTCGACAAGTACAAGTAACAGTATTTCTACTGCAACCACTCCTCCCTCAAACGAAACCACTTCACTCACCTCGACTGAGCCGGGTCAAAATTCCACAACCCCGAACAACACCGCTAATTCGCCACTCTTACCTGTCCCATTCACGGACTACGCTGTATTATTCCTCTCTATGGTCTTAATCGGAGGCACCACCATCGCTCGCCGAAACGATAACAAAGTACGCTTAGTTCTTAAGGCAAAAACATGATGGGGGCGTATCTCACTACTTGATTTCTTACCCTTGTCCCGTGAGAGGGCAGAAACTATTTGTTGAAAATATTGGCAGGATAAGTTTTTCTGACAACCGGTTTCAAGTCAAACGACAGACCTACGTGTTCAGCCGCTCTTCGTAGTGTGTTGATTTGTCCCTCATTGTAAGGGATTCCCTCTTTTTCGGAATATTGTCTAGCTTTTTCTGCTCTTTCTCCGGGCCATCTAGAACTAGGCCCGAAATAATTTTCTTCATAGTCCCACATTAGCTCTCTTACTCTTTCCAAGGCTTCCTCTTTAGTATAAAGAATATCTATTGCCTGCGCTTCAAATGTGTGTGAAATCCTTCTTGAAACTTCTTTGCTCCCTAAGGGGATCTGAACAATGGGCCCTCCTCCCAAGGCATTGTCAATCTCGATAAACCGGAGCATTGCATCTCCTTTATAGCCTGCTAAGGTTGATCCCAGCGGGAAAACAGACCCTTTTACATTGTCAAGGTCATCGATGAAGGGTGTGAAATCACGTGGATCCAATGTGCTTTTATAATTCTTATCAGCTATGTACTGGGGAACTTTTAACATTTTTCCAGCCTTCAAATGTTGCAAGCAATAGCTGACCGCCATTCTCGTCCATGCAGTATCAAAAGTTAGAACTCCTCCCGGGTAAGGTATGGAAATCGCAGTGGGGTTGGTTCCTAACCTATTAACTCTCCCTGCACCCTTTGTGTAGTCAAGTCTTTCAGAATCATCTCCCATTACTTTCGCGACAGCAACCGTTGTACAAGTTGAAACTCCCTTTAGATCCCCATCTAACGCAATTTTTCGGCTCCA
This sequence comes from archaeon, assembly GCA_024276795.1. Lineage (GTDB taxonomy): Archaea > Asgardarchaeota > Heimdallarchaeia > Heimdallarchaeales > JAJRWK01 > JAJRWK01. The sequence goes on from JAJRWK010000197.1 coordinate 5,522, forward strand.
AACCCCAGCGGCCCCGTAGTGATTCGCATTGAATACATAGACTTTGCCATATCCGTATTTTCTCGCGATTTTCTTCACCAGCTCAACAGCAATGTCTGAAGAATAATGTCCAGGCACTCCGTTTGCATTAATTACAGCAATAGTTGGATATTTCTGGGGCAACACCTCTGGTTCCGTATCCAATCTAACAGTTGCAGTTATTCCCGATCTTTTCACGGCCTCCTCTAAACCTGTTCCTCCTGCCGTTCCGTGAGAAAATATTCCCCGCATATCCGCATCAAGCAAGGCAAATGCTGTGGACTCTGCCATCTTTTCCTCATATCCTGTTGCTAACAATACTCTCATGGAAAACTCATACACGTCTTCTGGCTTGAAATGATCCCTTTCTTCCATTTGAATAAAAATCTCAAACCAAGAATTAAAGGATATGCTCCTTAATGATTGATTGCACCTTTTTCGAAACATAGAGTTCTGCATTAATTATTCAGTCCCGGAACATTTCTGAACCGTTATTATGAACATATCATAGAATGACAGTCTCCGCAAAACAGTTTTAAAATTGACTTCAATGATTACTATCATATGACCGATGTTGTTTGGAGGCCTTCTAAAGAGTATCTAGAAAACAGCAATGCCAAACGCCTAATGGATAAATACGGGATAAAAACCTACCAAGAACTTATTCAAAAGAGCGTAGAGGACATAGCTTGGTTCTGGGACGCAGCAATGAAAGATATGAACATCGAATTCTATGAACCGTACTCCAAAGTTTATGACGATTCAAAAGGAATCGAGTGGACAAAATGGTTCATCGGAGGAAAACTCAACATCATTCACAATCTGTTAGATAAACATCTGAAAACCGATGTTAAAAACAAGATCGCTTTGAAATGGGTCAGTGAAACAGGAGAAACCAAGCAATACACCTATGAAGAAACAGCTAAAGAAGTTGCCAAATTAGCAAATGCCTTCAAAAAAATGGGAATCAAGAAAGGAGATCGAATTGCCCTATACATGCAAATGCTTCCTGAGGCTGCTTTCACCTTTCTTGCAATCCTCCAGATCGGCGCGGTATTCATGCCTATCTTTTCGGGCTTTGGGCCGGAAGCCGCAAAAGTCAGACTCGAGGACGTCGGAGCTAGAGTATTAGTAACTTCAAACTTTGCAATCCGTAGGGGGAAGAAATTCCCACAAAAAGAAAATGCTGATCTTGGGGTAGAAGGAGTGAAAAGCATCGAGAAAGTTGTCGTTGTTCAACGCACAAAAGATGAAACACCCTGGACCAATGGCAGAGATGTCTGGTATCATGACTTTGTTGCAGGAATGGAAGAAGACGCACCCACCGAAGTCATGGACTCCGAAGATATTGCAATGGTTCTCTACAGTTCCGGAACAACCGGAAAACCAAAAGGAACCGTTCACACGCACGGTGGAGCTATTGCGATAGGTGCCATGAACAATCAGTACTACCTAGACGTTCAGCCCACCGACACCTATCTTTGGATTTCGAACTTTGGATGGATGATGGGTCCCTTCTACGTCATGGGAGCTCTTCTCCAAGGAGCCACTGCGCTTCTTTACGAGGGTGCTCTTGACTATCCGTCGCCTGATCAGCTCTGGAAGCTTGTCGCAGATCATGGGATCACAATTTTAGGCATCTCCCCAACTGCTATCAGAGCTCTAATCCCCTACGGAGAAGAAATGGTAAACAAACATGATCTCTCCAAGCTCCGCATAGTTGGATCCACTGGAGAACCATGGGACGATGAGTCTTGGATGTGGTTCTTCAAGGTTGTGGGAAAAGAGAGAGTTCCCATCATCAATATTAGCGGTGGCACAGAATTATTCGGGTGTTTTCTAAGCTCAGTCGTAGCGGCTCCTCTAAAGCCCAAGTGTTTCCACCAAGGACTCGCAATGGATATCGATGTTGTTGACGATGACGGAAACCCACTCGTAAACGAAATCGGGCATCTCATTTGTCGAAAACCATTCCCCTCAATGACAAGAGGTTTCTGGCAAGATCCGCAAAGATATCTAGATACCTATTGGTCCCGATTCAAAGGCGTCTGGTTCCACGGCGACCTAGCCATGCGTGATGAAGAAAACTACTGGTGGCTCTTCGGAAGATCAGACGATACTCTCAAGATTGCAGGAAAACGAATGGGCCCTGCAGAAATCGAGGAAGAACTAATAGCTCACGATTCTGTCATAGAGGCTGGAGCCTTCGGCATTCCAGATCCTGTAAAGGGTCAAGCGATAGGAGCATGCGTCGTGCTCAAGGAAGACGTACAACCATCTGCCGACCTCGAAGAAGAGCTCAAGGACTTGGTGGCTACAAAACTCGGAAAGCCCTTCAAACCAAAACAGATAATTTTTGTTCCCGCGTTACCGAAGACTCGTTCTGGAAAAATCTTACGTCGCTTGCTCAAAAAAGCCTACATGGGAGAGGACTTAGGTGACACAACAGATTACCAGAACGGAGAAGTTTTCGATCTAATCAAGCAACAAAGCAAGGACGCCTAGCTAGGTTTGTTTAAAAACACGGTCCGAGATTCGCACTACCTATTTTCTCAATATCTCTTCATTTTCTGATATTTTACGATTTTCTGTGCGAGAGAATTCAAGCTTTTTCCTGTACATGGTGCGAACATAGGAAAAATCATGCGATAATACGAAATTAAGCTATATTAGATGGATTATTGTAAACAAATACCCGCTGACTCCACACAAATACACGAAACAAGACACAACTTTTCATACTAAGTCATCCTGTGTATGTATTGGTGATGAAGTGAACTCGTATGCATCACGTGATCGACAAATTGTCGGCTTCGCTTGGGCCGGATGGATTTTTGACTTTTATGACTTAATTCTCTATTCCTTCCTATTAATTCATATCGCTAAGAGCTTTGACTTAACTAGACATGAATTAGGGCTCGTTTATTCCGCATCATTAGCAATCACTGCTGTGGGGGGAATTGCACTAGGCTATGTTGGCGATAGGATTGGAAGGAGACCTGCAATCATTGGTTCTGTTTTAATTTTCTCCATTGGAACCTTCCTCAGTGCATTTGCATGGGATCTAGCAAGTCTACTGGTTTTCCGCATTATTACTGGCTTTGGGATTGGGGGAGAATGGGCAGCTGGACACACTCTCGTAAACGAAACCCTTCCTAAGGGAAAACGAGGCCGAGCAAGCGCGATCATTCAGTCAGGAGCACCAATTGGTGTTGCTCTTGCTTCGATTACAGGAGCGTTTGTTACTCCAATTATTGGTTGGAGGATGAGCTTCTTAGTCGCCTCGGGTCCATCATTCCTTCTAGTTCTACTCATGGTCAAGTATTTGCCAGAATCGCCAAAATTCCTCATCTTCAAAGCCGAAGCAAAAGATTTCCGAGACGAAAGAAGTAAGAATATCCCAACAGGAGTCCAGTACGTTCGACAAGCAACTAAGCGAACGTGGGAGGGGTTCGTTAAAATTCGCAAGCCTCTTACAATGGGCACAGTTCTTTCTCTTTTCGGGATGTTGGCGTACTGGGTTATTTTTGCTTGGACTCCAGAGTACTTGGATGAAATCGGGTTCACTGACCAACAGATCGGTTATTGGATGTTATTGTCCCAGCTGGGAGCGTTTATTGGGTACCTTTCCTTTGGAGTAGTAGTCGACAAAACCGGGAAATTCAAGGTTACCTTTGCAGCATACGCACTTCTTTTTGCGGCCGGAGTGCAGATCTTCACTCAAGGCCTAGAACATGGGGCAGTATTGTTCTCCCTAGTTGGAATATTCTTTACTGGACTTGGAACCGGCTTTTTCTCTGGATATGGCCCCCTCTATTCAAAAATATTCCCCACTAGAGTTAGGAACTCATCTGCGAGCTTTTGTTTCAATATGGGTAGACTTGGAGCATTCATCGCCCCGCTTCTTGTTGCCTATGCCGCTGATATTATCGGTTTTAGTGCTGCAATTGGTCTGGGATCTATTTTTGCAGTTCTTGCCTCGATTTGGGTGTTCTTGATCAGTATTCCCTCAAAAGATCATGAAGAAGTTCTTTTGGAAGAAGCCAAGAGCATTCATCCTTTCTCTGAAGATCGGAGATCCAAAGTGCTTGTAGAAGCAAAATAATGCGATTGTCTCTAAACACGTGGACTCCTCCCTTCCTTATTTCCTTTCTGTACTCTTTGTCCGACAATTGATTTCCTAGTGTCTCTCAATATTATGCTCCTTAAAGATGGAAATCATTTCTTGATGGGTTCCAGCTTGCAAAGGAAATGCCTTAGAAGCTCTGGTTCCTCAGTTATTCTGAACCCAACCAATGTATCCTTTATTTCTTTGAGCCTTTCGAATACCGTAGCAACGTAGTCGAAGTGTCCTTGTTCATAAGTTCTTCTAGGAATGGCTAGCCTTACAAGCTCCATGGGTGCGGAAATAAATTCTCCATTTTCGTGTCTTCCAAACATGAGCGACCCAATCTCCACACCGCGAATGCCCCCTTCCAGGTAGAGAGCACAGGTAAGTGCTTGTGCGGGAAATTGTTCAGGGGGAATGTGTGGTAAGAAGCTTTTTGCATCAATGAAGGCCGCATGGCCACCGGGTGGATTGACAACTGGAATCCCCATTTCTTTAAGTTTTGCGTGAAGGTAGGCAACTTGTGAGATACGATGTTTTACGATTTTTTCATTTGAAACAGCTTGCTCGAGACCCGTAGCGATTGCTTCTAAGTCTCTTCCTGCTAGTCCACCATAGGTAGGGAATCCTTCGAAAAGAATCAAGCGTTCTTTCAATTTGTTTGCAAGGTTTTGGTCCTTTACTGCAATGAACCCACCAATATTTACATATCCGTCTTTTTTTGCGCTCATCCACACCCCATCTGAAAGTTGGCACGTTTTCTTCACGATTTATTTAAGTGATTTTCCTGAAAACCCTTTCTCACGATGCTGAATAAAATAGCTGTTTTCGACAATTCTTGCAATATCGAGAAAGAAAGGAACATTGTATTTCTTGGCTATCTTTGCGGTTTCAGAGATATTTTCAAAAGATACTGGCTGGCCACCTCCAGCGTTGTTGGTTAGAACAAGGGTAACCACTGAGACATCTTTTTCGGGATCTTCAAGCACTTCAACAAGTTTGTCCAAGTCGATATTTCCTTTGAAGGGAAGTTCTTTCTGAGGATCGAGGCCTTCTTCAATTACGATATCGTATGGTCTGGCCTTGTTATAGTAGATATGACCCACCGTAGTGTCGAAAGACTGATTTGAAACAACCAGACTGCCCGGCCTGTCTTTCAAAAGAGTGCCAAATAACACGTTTTCTGCAGCTCGGCCTTGGTGAGCTGGGATAACGTAGGGGAACCCTGTAAATTCTTGGATTACTTGTTCAAAACGCTCAAACGAGCGAGCATTGGCATAGCTCTCATCTCCAAGCATCATTGATGCCCACTGTTCTTGAGACATTGCACCAGTGCCTGAGTCTGTGAGAAAGTCAATGAAAACATCATCAGCTCTTAAGTTGAAAATGTTGTAATTTGCTCTTTTCAAGGCCTTTTCTCTTTTGTTTCTGGGGAGTAAGCTTATTGATTCTACCATTTTTATTCTATAAGGCGGTGGGGGGTAGTTCATTTTGATCATCGCCGTTTTCTAAATTACTTATTTAAGTATTGTAGCTTTTTGTGGTAAAACACAATAAAACGGATGAAACAACTTTGTATACCTTCAAAGTTCTTATGTGCTCTCATCACCAATTGGAACATACGCTTTTTTCGCGGAAATTCATTTTAACAGTTCGTGAAAAACATTCTCTGTGCAGGCCACTTGCTATAATTGTGGTAACTCTCAAGAACCATGGCGGAAGTACAATTGTGTTAAGTGTGGTGGGTTTCTAGACCTTCCATCTCGATCTGATTTAGATACTTCTGATCTTTCTGGCTCGACTTTGTGGAGATATGGTGCATGGCTTAATACCGAGAATAAGGGAGAGAAACATCTAGGGGAGGGCAATACTCCCGTCATTCGTCTAGACGAATTCAGCAATGTATTTGTAAAACTTGAGTACGCAAATCCCACGGGAAGCTTCAAAGATAGAGGAGCCAGCGTCATGGTTCCAGAGCTAGCTCTTCACGACATCTCTAATGTTTTCGTTGATAGTAGCGGTAATGCCGGGGCTGCACTTGCTGCTTACAGCAGTCGATGGGGGATCAAGTGCGAGGTTTTTGTGCCAGAAGCTGCCGCTGTCGAAAAGGAAACGCAAATAATGGCATATGGTGCAAAGTTTCACCGAATCAAAGGTGAACGAGATGACATTCTAAAAGCAATGCTACCATGGCTCAATGACAGCTCAAAATATTACGCTTCTCATCATTATTCTCCATATTATCTGGAAGGAACCAAAACCGTTGCTTTTGAGATTGCGGAAAAATGGAACTGGGAACCCCCGCGCTATGTTTTTGTTCCTGCCGGCGCTGGTTCTCTCTTCTTGGGTATTGCTCGCGGTTTTGTGGAACTTTATCAATCCAAAATCATTGGCCAAATCCCTATTACGGTTGCAGTTCAGTCTGTTGTCAATCCTCCAATAGTGAAAGCAGTTGGTGGCATCGTTGCACGCGAAGAGACATACCGCACTGGACTTGCTGATGCTATTATGACACGCCATCCTGTTAGGCTTCCTCAAATGAAAGAATACGCGGAGAAAGGACTTGTAGCTGGAGTTGCTGTCACTGAAGAATCAATTCTTGAAGCATGGAAAATCCTAGCACGCCAAGGCATTTATTGTGAGCCAACGTCTGCAATAACCCTCGCTGGTCATTTAGAACTTCGAAGTAGAAAAATGGTTGATCAGGATGAAGAAGTTGTACTTACCGTTACAGGAATTGGGCTGAAGCATACTGCAAAAATCAGATGTCTCATTGAGAAAGACATCTAGCCTTTGTTCCGAGGCTGTAGCTAAACAACTAGTATGGATTTTGTTACTTGTTGCAGAGAGATTTTTATGTTAGTGCGTTCTATGCCACCATAATGGACGTTCTCAGCCCTTATATCTTGGAATACGTATCGAAATTAAACATTGACAAGGACACTGTCAATTATGTTCTTGATTTGAGCAACGAACTTGTGGAAAGAACAAAACTCGCTGAAAAAGCCCCTGAATTTGACAAGGCCGGTCCGAAACTTGAGAATGGCGAAGTTTCCCTCCCACCCGGAAACGAAGAAATCTACAGAGAATTTGGAAAAGCGGGATTATACGCTATTTTTGCTCCCGAGGACTATGAGGGAATGGGCCTTCCTTACACTCTCTACACGGGATTTACCGAAATCGTTTCCCGGGCATGTGGAAGCACAGGATTGGGCGTGGCTGTACAAGGATCTGTCATCGATATTCTAACCGCTTTTGGTAATGAAAAACAAAAAGCAAAATACCTTCCAAGACTTGCCAAAGGAGAGATTTTCGGATCGGTTGCCTTCACTGAACCTGTTGCCGGTTCAGACCTCGCTAATACGAAGACCACGGCAATCGATGAGGGAGACTATTTTGTGCTCAACGGTCAAAAGCAATTCATAACGAATGGTGGTTTCTCAGAGGTTTACGTTGTGCTTGCAAGAACGGATCCCGACAAAGGAAAGAAAGGATACAGCCAGCTTCTCCTTGAACGCGATATGGAGGGTTTCTCTGTTGGGCGGTTGGAGAAAAAATATGGGCTAGAAGGATCACCAACTGCTGTCCTCAACTTCGACAATGTCAAGGTGCCAAAAGAAAATCTCCTTGGAACCCGAGGCGAAGGCCTTAAACAAACAATTCTTGGCTTAAGCGGAGGAGAACGAATCGGAGTCGCAGCTTGGTCCACCGGGATCGCCTATACCGCTTATTTAGAGGCGAAGGAATACAGTCAGATTCGAAAGGCCTTCGGAAAACCTATAGGTGAAATCCCCATCATCAAATCAAAACTAGAGAAGATGGAAAAACAGCTGGATCTCGCTAGAAAATCATATGTCCGAGCGGCTGTTGTAAAGGACACAGGAGGGCCATGGGCCTTAGAAGCTTCTATTGCTAAACTCTACGCAAGTGAAGCCGCAGTTGATATCACATATCAGAATCAACAAATCCACGGCGGAAATGGGATTACGAGAGACTATCCTGCTGAACGTCATGTAAGAGATGTGAGAACAGCTACTATTGGAGGCGGGACTTCAGAAATCCAACAACTGATTATCACGCGCAATATTAAACAAAAACAAATGAAGTTTGTTGGTGAAGAAGGTTCTTGGGAAAAATGGTTTATTCCTGCGGAAGACTACACCGTTCTTATTCCCAAAGGGCTCGTGGACTGGGAATTCTGGGGCGTTCAGAAATAGACGTGAATCACGCCAGTTGTCTTGCTACGAAATCTTTTTTCTTTTTTCTTTCCTTCAATTTCATAGAACGAACTAGTATTAACTGGGCTTGATTAAATGAACTCGATTCATCTCATCGTGATCTTGGCTGTTTTCATTTCTCAGCTTTCAACAATTCTTGGGATAAGACCGATTGTTAGATGGAAACTCAAACATCTCATCATATATTTTATAGGGATGTTGCTGGCCAGTTTGTCTCTTCTCAGCTTAGCATTTGCAGAACTTCGTCCTTCCCTCTTCTACTCTAATCCTAATCTTGGATTTCTAGCCGCTTTCATTCTTTTTTCCCTTCTAGCGTCGTTTTATCTTTCACTCCTAGGGATTAGGTCAAGTTACAAGAAAAGTCTAAGTGCGCGAGATTTCGTTTTTTGGATGAATTATGGCCTAATTCTTGGCCTTCCCTTTGCAACTGATCTATATGCGGTGGACTATTCGATAACGCCTTTTAGAATTGTGTTCTTCATCAAAGACGTTATTTGGATCATAATTATTGCAGTGATAATCCTTTATGCGGTGTTTGAGACTCTCTTGATTAACAAAGACTTCTTTCTCCCAGTGAGTGGTGAAAACAAGTGGTGGGCTCGACTTCATATTACTGTTCTTGTTATTTTTGCAACTAGTATCGTTGAGTTGGTCATCGGGGTTTTCCTGTTCCGAATCCAGACCGTTCTCTTGCTAATTACTCCCATGGTTACCTTTTACACCCTTGGAATACTGCTCCTCATAACCTACCGACCTTCCTTCTTCACTTATCATGTCGTCAAACCCATGAGACTTATTGTTTCTCATGACTACTCCGCCCTCATCGATCTGAAATCAAGGCAATTCCAGATAGGGACTCATCCGATATCTTCTCTAATTACCATGTCTGTGCAATCCATTGTCGAAATAATTCAGTCCGAGGAGCATGATGGAAGAAACCAAGACTTTGAACGTTCTGTCCTTGAATATGGGAAGTGGAAAGTTTTATTCTATCGTCATAAGCGGAATTCGCTCGTGTTTATTACTACTGACTACACAGATTCTCTAGATGTTATGTGTCAGAGTCTATTGGATAGTATCGATACTATTTTGTCTGGATTCGCAGACCGTTTTGGAATTGAAGTAATATCTCCTGTTCATTTTGAAAGGATACGGAAAAAGGTCATTAGCATGTTTCCCCCTCTCTCACCATAACCATAAGCCCATTGTTTGCTCTTTCTTAAACTTGTTTGCCTCATATCGAACGCTAATTCTTTGTGGCTAAAGTTGGGAAAATAATTCGGGGGGGAGAAGGCATTCTAGGACAAGTTTAGTTTAGTTTTCTTGTCCGATAACACCTTTTTTGTAAATGTAGATCCCATCCATGAATGTCTTCGGGCTCTTGCGTCTCTGACCTCGAAGTCGGCATCTTTCTTGGATCCGGGCTGCTGTTTGCCCTACCTCCTCTATGTCAATGCCCGTTACAACGACATCTTCTTCCTCTACAGTGACTTTGGTTTTTTCTCCCATGATGTCCACAGCCATGGGTGAGCGGCCACCGTACAGATTCTCGATGATTACTTGTCTCCCCTTCGTTGAAACACGAATTGGGAAGTGGGCA
>JAJRWK010000198.1 GCA_024276795.1 archaeon
CACCGCAGGTAAAGACGGGCATTCGGGTTATTCCGGAATCATCTTGACTCCAGAGAAGGTTCATCCCTTGTTGAAAAACCAAACATTAATGCTCAAGATAAGAGGGGGATTCGCGGGGCAGATTTTCCAGGAGCAAGGAATGAACATCAATATTAAAGAGGGTCTTGGGGCATATGGTCATCTAGTCCTAGTTCTATCTGGATCAAATTCCTAAATGTCATGGAATGGCGCTTGTTTGACTCACGAGACGAAAGAGGATTGTTTCACGAACAACTTAGAAGCAATAGAAATGCCCTAGGACTAAGCCTCCATCGAAACCATTAAGTAGGAACCACATACCATACCAACATGGCGATCACAATCCAAAGCGGGCGTAGCTTAGCTGGTTAGAGCAGCGGACTGTTAAGCACGTAAGTGCGCATAAATCCGCAGGTCGGCGGTTCAAATCCGCTCGCCCGCGCCAATTTTTCAGCAATATGACCGAAAAAATGATACTACTAGCAGAATATCAGGAATTACCCGAAGAAAATGTGCGTTGTATTATTTTTAGAAGCACAACTTTAATATCCAAAAACGGACACAATATATTTTAGAGCTGGAGGTGCGTAGAGGATTTATTGCCCTTGCGCCGAAAGGCCCCCAACCATGCATACCCCACAGACCCAGACCAGAGCGATTGCATGAGGGGTAAGGGCATGTTCCACCTTCAGCTCTTTTTTTCTCAGAGCCAAGAAAACCGCTAACATGTCATTTCTAGACGACGTATTCAAAGTTTGAACGATTGGACCACCAGATCTGAAACTCTGTCAAAGCCGTCATTGATTTCCGAGTGATTAATTCTATAGTGGATTCAAAGCTTACAGCATAATCAATTCTTTTTACCAGAAGATTGATGTTCCCATCAATAGTATCAAGAACCAGCGAATCATCTCTTATTCCAATCACTCTACCATCGAATGGCACGTCAAAGTTGTCCTTCGAAAAAATAGAACAGAAATGACCCTGTAATGCACTTAGAAATCCAACCTTAGCGTCATGTTTCATGCTTCGAAGGTCAAATCCAAGAGGGGAAAAACCAATAATTAGATCAATCCCTTTAAACTCAACCAGTTCGCCAGAGGGGGTTGACAAAACGAATTTCCATTGCTTAAGAGAGTGTGAATCCTCTGTTTTCTCGATGGATGAGATGGTCGCAAAAGATGGGTGGCCATCATAGAAATAGACCTTCGTGGAGGTAAGCCGAGTAAGAGCTGAAATATGTCGGGGTAGATAATCTAAGACAACGTGCTTGTTGTCTTTCAAGCGCTCAACCTCAACCTGAAGCCCTTGATCAGGATCAATTTTGGCCACGAGAAAAGTCGCTAACTCACCATCCTTCAGAAAATGGGTTTCACCTAGTTTTGCTTCCTCAAACATCCATTCAATGGGCGAGAGGGTAACTTCTTCTCCAGAGTCTGTGGTAACTATGAATTGAGTCGGAGAACAAGGATTCTTATCATCCGTGAAAATAGCGGTTACTTTGCCTTGGATGACTTCTGAAGAAAGAACGGAAATCGCGACTATATGTTTGTCCATATAGGAATTTAGGAGTTCTTGTTTCGGCCAATATTTCAAATGCGTCCTAAATTGATCAGAAGTGAAGTCTTCAAGGTAGGCAGAGTTAATAATCTGTTTGACGCCCTCTGAAGCGTTCTTTAATTTTTTCACATATTTCTTGCGGAACTTGGGCAGAAGAAGGAAGTAAGGCAACAATGCAGCGCGAAGAGGAGTGATATCCGGATCAACCACTGCTGTAATTCGATAGGATGTACGCGGATGGGAAACAAAAATGTTAGAAAATGCAGCGCCTTTTGTAGGGGATAATGTTTCTTGGTAGATCCGTATCGCGGCTTCACCGCTAAACCGTATTCTTTCTCCTTCAGAATACTCTCTATCGGTCAATAAATTGACTGAGATTCCAAAATCGCTTGCAATCCCCTGGTAAAATCCTTCTAATCGATAAAGAGCTTTAGCGAGGGGGATGCCGAGACCAGCTTTGCTAGTTACGTGATCCGCATGCCCTTCTAATATCCGCACAAAGATTAGAAGAATGACTAATAGTCCCGAATTGAAGATGTAATAGCTGATAAAGCTGATAGGATTGTCTGGAAAAGTGGCGTAGTCAAGAGTTGTTGCAGGCAAATTGAGCGCTTTCTTAATGCCTAATTCGACAGCAGTCAATAACAGAAGCAATGGTACATGGTAATATACACTGTGAGCAAGCTCGTGTGCGACAATCCCACGTACATCGTCGTCAGTGAAAGTTTCCAAATCGGAACTGATAAACGCAACTCTGAGATCATAGAAAGGCCCATATGCGAAGGCATTTAGAATCGGAGCGCGAACATAGCCAACTTTTACTTTTTGTTTAATTCCAAGAACATTAGCTGTTTCTTCTACCAGTCGAAGTATTCTTGGATCGTTGATTTCTTTGACCCCAAAAAGAACCGTTAGTAACCATCCCGAGATGAGATAGAGGAATGCACTCACGATAAGTAGTGCTTCGAACGTACCAAAAGTGGCAAACAATAATCGGTCAAACGGGGGAGAAACACTAATGGTTTGAGAGATAGCTCCTCTTGCAACAAGCTCGGATGATATTGCGTAAAGATAGTCGAAGTTTCGAAGCTTAAGTTTGAGAATAACAACATAGGTTACGCCAAAAAGACCAAGGTAAACCATTTGAGGAGAACTAAATCGACTTACCAGAATGAATTTTTTTCCAAAGAAGATGAAAGCAATGATGATAAAAACATAAAAGCTTAGGTTGAATGCTAACCCAAATATTCGCTCATCACTTTCCGGTGCACCGGTTTTCCAAATATAAATCATCTGCAGTATTTTTCCCCCAAGAATAAAACCATAAGTTGCAGTAGAAGCAATCATGAGCTCTCTCCAGACGGGGGTGTCGCGTAAACTATAGGTTTGATGAACCATTAGAACCATTATCCCGAGCAGGATTGCCAATAGAGCATCTTGTGAAATGATCATGGTTATTCCGGCAAGAAGGGTGGCAAAAGACAATACTACTCCATCTGAAGAACCTTTGTTGCGTAGGTATCCTCGGAACTCACTCACAAACACATAGAAGAAAACAATGGAAATTATGATTCCGAGGCCGAGAACTAAGTTGTCTTGAAAAAACGCATAGATTTGTCGAACATTTTGCCAATATGGAATAGCCATGTGCAGTCAATCTGCCCTCGTCTCTAGCATATTTGTACCTTACTGTATGCCGACTCATACCCACAGCAAGCGAGTTCTGCATACTATGCTCTCATTGTAACTGATTTTGGGTTTAAAATTTGGTGGCTTTTGCCAAATAGATTATGTTGGCTATGGATAGACATCGTTTCTGAGATCGAAGCGAATCCAAAGAGATCCTCCAAGAAGAGGAACTAACTCACTCAATCTAAAGGAAGCCTTGTTTTTCCAAGATGTCTTTTCTTGTTTTTTCAACCCTCTCTAACCATTTTCCACCAAATTTTCTTACAAGATGGTCTTTCCAAGTGTAACCTACCTCTCTCCCGGCATATTTCTGATAGTACCCTTCCTTTGTAAGTGCAGAGCCCATCTGTTCAATCCATTGGTCTAACTCCTTTTCCGAGGGTACGTGATAATGATCTTTGTGATAAACTGCTCCCAGAGGGATGCGAGGACGTACAGGTGGTTTTTCTTCTGGAACTCCAATAGCAAGACCAGTTATGGGGAGAACTTTCTTAGGCAATCCGAGCAGATCAATTAATTCGCCTGCATGATCTGCACAGGAACCACAAAACACAATACCATAGCCTAGAGCTTCTGCCGCAAGAGCAATGTTTTGAGCAGCCAAACCAAGATCCATCACTCCAATAACTAAAGACGCAAGGGGCCACTGCCTTGGAGGACCTCCGGCTTTCTCAACTAATCGGTCAAGACGATATTTGTCAACGCAGAGAATAAAGAACTCACTCGCCTCAACAACAAAATTCTGCTTCCCACAAGCAGAAAAAACTTGTTCTCGAATATTCGGAGAGATCCTGATAAAACTATACATCTGACCAGAACAAGATGTCGAAGCTTGTTGCCCTGCCCTTAGGATTATTTCGATATGCGTTTCAGGAATTTTCGCTCCTTGCTTGAACCGTCTAATGGATTTATGGGACATAATGTGATTAATTATTGGGTTGTTTTCTTGGGACATGGCCCATTTTTCTCCTAAGTATTTTTATGTTTCTCGTAATCTTGTCAGCATAAAGAAGGGTCAAAGACGTTGTCTGAAAACCAGTGAAGAAATGCGAAATTTTGAACAATGCGGAAAGAATTTGACTGTACTCGAGTAGATACGAACTTGTGGAAAAGAACGAAACCATTATTGACAAAATCAGTGAAGTAATTGCATCAAGTGACCACGTAGTCTTCTTAACGGGAGCAGGAGTTTCTGTGCCCAGTGGAATACCTGACTTTAGATCAGAAGGAGGGCTCTGGTCAAAATACGACCCCTCAGAATACGCAACGTTAGAAGCATTCATGAAATATCCCGAAAAGGTTTGGCAGATGTTTTGGGATGCCCTCAAGCTAAGAAAAAAAGCAAAACCGAACCCAGCTCATTATGCATTAGCAGAGATTGAAACCAAGAGAAAAAAGAGGGGAAAGGAAACAGTCATAATCACACAGAACGTTGACGGATTGCATCAGCAAGCAGGGTCTTCCAATGTCCTAGAATTACATGGATCTGCAGCTCGTGCAAGATGTATGGCTTGTAGATCATCCTATGATATTGACTTGTTAGAAAGACAAACGGGTAGAAAATCTGTTCCTCACTGCGACTTTTGTGGTGCAGTACTGAAGCTAGATGTGATTTTGTTTGGAGAAGCACTAGATCACGTTGTTTTTGACAGAAGTCGAAAAGAAGCGGATAAAGCTAATGCAATAATTGCTGCTGGAACAAGCCTTGAAGTTTATCCAGCGGCTGATCTTTTTGAAAACGCCAAGGGCAAGAAGATCTTCCTCAATTTGGAGAAAACAAATAGTAAGACCTCGTACGACTACGTCTTGATAGGAGACATTGCAAAAACACTACCACTAATTGCAGATCGGGTGAAGCACTTTCTTGAAACATAAAGGATCACGCCGTGAGCCTAGTGAGAACCAGCATTATCGGTTTGTGACTTGGCTACTTTCAACTTCTTCCGAAATCTCTTCGTCGTGATAAACCTTCACTATGAGGATGTCTCCTGGTTTTAGCTTTAGGTCTTCGTCAGGAAACGGGACAATTTTTCCCTTTCTTCGAAGAGCGATTACATTGAAAACTTCGCCGCTAATCTCGGTTTCTAGTTCAGCTTCACGGATTGACTTGTTGACATACGGAGAGGTGATCGAAATAGGAATTACTTCCACACCTTCACTAGTTTCTTCCATGATGTCTTGTAAGAGTAATTCACCACTACCCTTCTTCTTGCGGGGACCAAAGGCTAGCTGAAACGCGTAATCAGCCATCATTTCTAACTCTGTCCCCAGTTTGAGCAATCCCACTCCTTCAGACTCCGAGATTACTTTCTCGGAATAAGCTTCCAGAAGATCTTTGTAGTACTCCCGCAAAGTCCGATCCACAAGATCTTCAAAGGCAGTAATAGCACTCTTGTAATCTCTTACAGGATCCAAATGAACCAAGAAACTAAGATCAAGCATGAGTGAGGCGAAATCGATCAATCGTAACAATTTCGCTTCATACGGACGGAGATCATCTTGTGGCTCTTCCATCTGTAAACGAGTTAGAAGTTTCTTGGCGTCGTCTAGTGAGGACAGATGTCCTCTAACCAGTTCAGAGAAAACAATCACATTTGGAAGAGGTCCGCGAATATAGATTATGTCGTCGTTTTCGAAGTCAACAGCATGACCCAGTAACAGCTGGTTTCCTCTTCGAATTGCAATTATATCAATACCCAAGGTTTCTTGTAAGTCCAAGTCTTTTTCCTGTGATCCCACGATGCAAGAAGCTTCGCCTACAGGAACCGCATCTAGGAACTCATGCATGAAAAGAAAAACCGTATTTCGTTCTTTGAAAGGATTATTACCCGCAAGGACAATTTCAGAAATATTCCCTGCAACATCGCTCATCGCACCAACGGCTCGTGAAACATGGAAAAGAGGCAATAACTCCTCAGCATCTTTTGGCGATCTAATCCCCAGTGCTGTATGCATCAATAGCTGATTTGTAAGATTATCAATAGAAGCTTCCATTTCAACGATTCGTTCGGCAAGAAATTCATCGTTTGTGGCCAATGAAGCAATAGCAAGATCAAACTGAATGCTGGAGCGGCTCATCATTTCGGTAAGAAGCTCACGGACGGATCTGGGCTCATAGTCCATGCATTATCAACCTTCTAAATATGTGTTGGACTAAGACTTTATTATCTTTCACGGATCAACCAGACTGACTAATGACCCAAGAAAGCTCATCGACACAGGCTAAACCGTCTAAATTATACAAAACAGGAGTCATTCAAAGTTTTGTCCGGTTGGCAAAAACATATGAAATGGCCAACCACATCATGTCGTTTTGGACTGATGAAATAGCACGATACAAAACGGCAAGGCTAGTCGAAAAGAAAAAACCTCGAGCAATATTGGATATAGGGATCGGTCCGGGGACTTTAGCCCGAAAATTTCTAAAGTATCACAAACCGACGATACTCGTAGGCGTAGACATTACAATTGAAATGCTCAAAAAAACTGCTAAAGAAACAGAAATCCAAGGAATAATAGGGGATGCCGAGAAACTTCCAATAAGGGGAGGAGCTTTTGATCTCATTTCATCAGGATTCTTTCTAAGACATTATACCAATTACATAAAGGGATATCGTGAACGATCAAGAGTTCTTAGAATAGGAGGCATATCAATCGATTTAGAACTGGGTAAGCATGATCGTCATTTCTTGTTTCCAATTCACAAATGGTATTTCACAAGAGCAATGCACATTTTTGGTTCTGTTGTGGGTATTCCGTTAGGAAGTGGAAAAGAATTCAAGTTGCTCCCGTTAAGCTACACTAGATCACCGTCATCATCCCAACTAGAGAAGATACTCAGCCGAACTGGATTTGATGCAACAACACGAGTCTTTTTCTTGGGATTCTACATGATAGTGATTGGCAAAAAACAATAGATTTACCTATTCAACAAGCAAGAAGAGCGTTTTGGGAGTACGATTATCACTATGCGGAGCTAAAACATCAAAACCGATTTATCGACGTAAGACATAAAGCTATGACTTATTATCAAGTCACAATGACGCCTCCGAAAGATTCGATAGACAAATCCGAATACGCGCCGGTGAACCGTCTTAGGAAGAAACTGCAGATCGACAATTTGTGGATGTGGATTCTTCGGTTATTACTAGAAGAAGAAAAGTACGCATATGAACTCCGCAAAGAAATCAAGGAGAGATTCGGATTCACGCCAGCAACTGTCACCAGCTACGCTGTTCTATACCGTCTGGAGAGAGACGAATACTTTAAGAGTACTGTTAGAAGCAGATTTCCTTCAAGAAAATACTACCAAATCACCGAAAAAGGAATAGAAGCCCTAAAGGAAGCAGAAACTCTATTCGAAAAATACCAACGCATATTGTTTGACTCTATCAAACTACACGAAGAATAACAGATCTAGAGGAATGAAAGGAGCATATCACGAAATGAAATACCATGAAACCTATGCTCATCTGCCTTCAATAAGGACGTTCATAAGATCGAAAAAATTCATTCCATTCAAAATAGCTCGATTATTCAAAGCAGTAACAACATGGGCCATTATCGTTTTTCTTCCATTAAGCATAGCACTAATGTTGCCCTGGCTAGTTACCCAAAAACCAATTTACGAGGCCGCTCTTAAATTGAATATTGGGATAATGATAAGCACCGCACTAGTCTGGGGGTTTGGAACCTTAATTCAAGTCATTATTGGATTTCCTCCACTGCCATCTCCACAAAAAACAGCAAGAGAAATCCTAGGATCAAACCCGAAACCAAATAGTTGGATCACCCATAAGGACTTAGCACAGATCCCGTATGGTCCAAAGAGATGGCCATATTTGCCTAAAGCCGTGAAGAATAAAGCAATACAATGGGCGTTGGAAGTCACCCAATTGATTGAAGACAATCCATTTGTCCAAACAGAAGAAAACCCAATCACAAATGAAATTCAAATCACCTTCTTGGAAAATGAAAAAGAGGCAAATGAAGAGTAACCTATTCTTGTGGCGCTATTCCCCACATAAACTGAGCAAAACCAGCTCCAAGAAAAAAGCAACTCGCGTTTGAACCCCCGGTTAGATTACGTTTTTTAGGAGGAGGAATGTCTTAGTAATTAGATAAAAATGTCAATCGATGCTGATCGTGCTCTAGCGATAACTCTCCAAGATATCTTGAATAACGAGCCCAGTTTTGAACCAATAGAGGGAGATTTGCATAAATATAAGGGCGTTATTGGAACGCTTCCGAATAACCAACCCATTGAAATAATCATTGATTTGGGAAGAGGGTTCCCCCAATTGCCACCCACAGTCAAATCTCTGACACCGATAACCCATCCGATCGTCGATAATAACTTCACAATCCGTCCACCTGGATTAACCAGCTGGCAACCGAACAGACGGGTAGTAGAAATCATCAGAGAGATCAGAGATCACTTTGCAAGAGTTCGGCCACAACCAGCAAAAACAAAGGTTCATACACGAGGAACCCTACAAATCCCAGCCAACGAGCTTGAAATTAAGATCCAAGAACTCCAGCAAAAATTGCGTGAAATCGAACAAGCAATCCAAAAAGAAAGAGAACGCGTTCTAGCCAGACAACAACAAATCTCCGTGCCAATATCGATAGAAGAAGAATACAAGGCTCAGTTAGATGCCATCGAAGATTTCCTTGACCTACTTGAAGAATATTACGAAGACGCCTACATCAGTCCTGCAGACTATTATCGCCTGACGCGGGTTTACCTAAAATCCCGTTACGTTTTATCTCAAAAAATCCATTCAAAAGAGGAGGAAAAAACAAATGAGCTACAAAGAAAGATCCATGAAAAGCGATCCGCTTGAATACGAAGGAGAATTATACGCTGCAATCGCCACGCTAGATCGCCTAGCAACAGATTTTGCAGATGGAAACATAGACGACACGTTTTATCGAAAACAACTGCAAGCACTAATCAGAGAAGCGTATAAAGCAAGAATATCGCTCGAAAAAGAAGGAAACTTCCAGATGGAGGAATTCATAAAGAAAAATAAGCTAGAAGAGAAATTCCCTCGCGGAATTGAAAAACTGAAACTCGCAGAAGGAAAAGGTGCCGTTGTCATCCCATATCAGGAGCTTCGAAGAATTCCCAGAAAAGCAACGGATTTCGTAGCGACAAGCATCAATCTCCTAGACCATTTATCTTTAAAAAGCGTGGCCAAAGTAGAATACATTGTGCCCATGCTTGATGAACTCCACCGAATCTTAGAATCGTTCCCAGGAGTAAAGCCCGACTACTGGGTATTGGAAGAAATCAATTCGTGGCGAGTCATCCTTTCACAGGAAGAACCATCAAAGCTCCTCTCCGACTCAGATATCGAGAAACTTGCATTTCAAGCGGAAAGATGGCTAGGTGAGTTTAGGGGGCTTGTAAGCAAACTAGCGGAATAACAAAAATTAGGTGGAAGCCAATGGGCATTAGAGACATTGAACGAAAAATTAGGATGAAGTCCGCAGCAGAAAAGAAAGACGCAGAACTCTTGCTCACAGACATAACTAACATGATGGATCAAGTCAAAGCTCTCAAGCAACAACTCAAGAAGCTAGAGAAAAAATGGGGCAAGGAAATACGAACCAACAAAGAATACTACCAGAAAATCACTGAAATACGAAGATCACTTGGTCTCCCAGAAGAAATCGGTGTATACGAGTGGAAAGAAAAACCAAGATTAAAAGAAAGACTCTTTGGGGGTCAGTATTACGACCAACTAGCAACCGAACTATTGGAAATTGGACGAGAATTGACAAAAGAGACAGGAGGAATAATGTCTCTGGCAGAACTCATCATTCGAATCAACAAGACGAGGCCAGGAAAAGTCGTCAGCGCAACAGACATATCCAAAGCACTAGATGTGCTCGCAAAAGCAGAAGCAATTCCTCCCTTACGAAAACTCGACAGTGGAGTCAAGATCGTGGAGTTTATTCCAGCTGAGCTCACCGAAGACCAGGAAATCATTTTGAGTCTAGCCTCCAGAGAAGGCTACATTACGCTAGAAACAATTCTTCTAAAGACAAAATGGAATCTAGAACGAGCCAAAAGGGCACTAGAAGACTTGGTAGAAAAAGGCATTGCTATCAAGGATACCCAATACATGGAAGGAACAAAATACTGGTTCCCAGGCCTAGCCTCTTTCTAAATCCGAGAAGGGCCGACCTGTTCAAAAAAAGGGAAAAATTACTAACTTTTCCCTCTTCATGCTTTGCCATCTGTAAAGATTTATAGGGTCTCGCCGCCACTTTATCATTAGAAATAGGGATAGATCAAGTCCCCACATAAAAAGGACGGATAAAGAATGGTAAGAGATTTCATCTCCTGGCTGGCTGGCGGGGGTAAAGGCAAACGCACCCGCGACCACATCGTAAAATTAAAACTAGTAAGCAGAAGACTCGAGCGATCACGACGAAAACTCGAACGACAGCAACGCACCATGGAATCCCGGCTTAGACAAGCACTCGCAAAAGGGGACATCGAAAGTGCCCGCATGTACGCCACGGATCTAGCGAGAGCAAGAAAATGGGCAAGAGGATATCAGAACTTAATCTCAAAAATCGATGGCTTGGTTTTCAAACTCGAAAGAGCAGATGCCATACAGAGCATCGCATCAGAAATGGCCGGCGTGGCAGACGCACTACGCGAAGTAAACGAACAATTACACCTGCCTGAAATCGAAGCGGTTGTAAACGATATGGAAGGAGCATTAGAAGGCATCGAAATGAAATCTGAAGAAATGGAAAGCAGAGTGGATGACCTCTTCATCACAGATACAGATACACAGGAAGTGGACTCCATCCTCGCAGAATATGGGCTGGAGGTCGGTGTTGCCGCAGAAACGGGATTACCAACACCGGTAGCAGGAACCAAAAGCGAGGTCAGCGACATCGAAAAAGAAATCGAAGAGCTCAAACGAAAAGACTAGACAGAAAAACAAGAAGCGATAAAATCGAGAAGAAAGGTGAAGCACAAAATGCCTATAAAAGACTGGCTCTTTGGCCGAGATAAGAAAACACAGAAAGAAAAAGAACAACAAGCAATTGCTAGCCTAAAAAAACAACTCAACAGATACGAATTAGAAAGCCAAAACCTTTTGCGAAAAATAGAGGAACAAAGAAACTACGCTAAACAACTCCTAGCACGAGGAAACAGAGTAGGGGCAAAACAAGCGCTAATGAGGGCAAAAGTCTACGAACAAAGATACAACCAGATCCAAAACACAATGATGAACCTTGGTACAATGATTGAAAATATTCAACGAGCGAAGAGCACTGCTGAAACCGTGAAAGCTCTTGATATTGCTGGCGAAGTAATCGACGCAACCATCGAGGAGGTCCCTCCAGAAAGAACAGAAGAAGTCATGATGAAAATGGAGGAACAGCGAGAAAAGATAGCAATGATGAGCGAAGCAATTTCAAGCCCCGAATTCTCAGAGTCAGAACTCGAGTTTGACGATATTGAAGATGTGGAGTCAGAGCTTGACATGCTGGAAATGGAAATCCAAAAAGGCACTGTTGGGGAACTTCCCAGCACACCCGGTGTCACTACAACCCCGACGGTCACTTCATCCATAACTGAAGAAAAAAAGAAGGAAACAGCAGAAGTCGAAGACGAGCTCGAATCCTTGAAAAAAGAACTTGAAGGTGGCGGAGACTAAACCGCTCCAAAGACTGTTATTCTTGCTCCTCTTTTTTCTTATTCATTCTTTTTCGTTTCGTAAGCAGTTGTTTTCTTTCGCTTCCATATTAAATATATACCAGAATGTCATGTAGTATACTTGAGGTAAAATACCGTAGGAAAAATCCTTTAAACCCTCACACAAGCAGAATAGAAAAGGAAGTGGAAAAATGAGCAAAACAACACCTACAAAGTTCATCTGGGCACGTGTTGCTGAACCTCTAAGACAGGATGTTGGTAGAGGACTTGCTCGACTATCCCCGGATCTCGCGGAGAAATTAGGGGTCAAAACCGGCGATATACTATTTATTGAGGGGAAAAAACGCACCGTGGCGATGAATTGGAGAGGACAAAGCCTAGACATAGGAAGGGGAGTCATAAGAATTGATTCTATCACCAGACACAATGCAGGAGTCTCAATCGATGATCGTGTCAGAGTGGCAAAAACAAACGTTAAAGTAGGCAAGAAAGTCAGACTGGCGCCTACGCAAAAAGTCATTGTTGAAAGACTTGACCGTTACATCGCTAAAATCCTGGCGGGAAGAGTGCTTATCGAGGGAGATATTGTCCCAATTCCCGTAGGTGTTGGAAAGTATTTGTATTTTGGAGTAGTATCAACTGACCCACAGGGAGAACCGATACTAGTAGAAAAAAATACAGAAATTGAAATTTCAAGAAGAGTCCTTGAAGAAGAACAGGCTCGAAAAATCCAACGAGTCAGCTACGAAGACATTGGTGGGCTAAAAGAGCCAATTAGAAAATTAAGAGAAATGGTTGAACTTCCTCTCCGCCACCCAGAATTGTTTGAACGATTGGGTATTGACCCTCCGAAAGGAGTTCTACTTCATGGGCCCCCCGGCACTGGAAAAACGATGCTGGCAAAAGCCGTCGCATCAGAAACCAATTCCTATTTCATTAGCATTTCAGGGCCAGAAATCGTTGGAAAATACTACGGAGAAAGCGAAGAAAGGCTAAGAGAAGTGTTTGAAGAAGCGAAAAAGAACGCACCAAGCATTATTTTCATAGACGAGATCGACTCAATAGCCCCGAAAAGAGAAGAAACCACAGGCGAAGTGGATCGAAGAATCGTTGCGCAATTGCTTACATTGATGGACGTGCTTGAGTCAAGAGGAAACGTTGTAGTTATTGGAGCGACAAATAGACCAAATGCGCTAGATCCTGCCCTTCGCAGGGGCGGTCGCTTCGACCGAGAAATAGAGATTGGTATTCCAGACAAAGACGCTCGGCTAGAAATCCTTGAGATCCATACGAGAGGAATGCCTTTAGCGTCAGAAGTAGACAAGCAAAAACTAGCAAACCTAACACATGGATTCGTTGGCGCAGATCTAGCAACGCTCGCGAAAGAAGCGGCGATGATTGCGCTTCGAAGAATCTTGCCAGAAATTGATCTTGAGGCCGATAGTATTCCTTTGGAAACTCTGGAAAAAATAAAGGTAACAATGCAAGATTTCATGGAAGCATTAAGAACCATTGAGCCCTCAGCCCTCAGAGAAGTTTTTGTCGAGGTCCCGGATGTAGGTTGGGAAGATATCGGTGGGCTTCATGATGCGAAGAAAGTCTTACAAGAAGCAATTGAGTGGCCGCTGAAATACCAGCCCATATATCAGCACTTGAAGGTAAAACCCCCCAAGGGAATACTGCTCTATGGTCCACCGGGCACAGGCAAGACTATGCTGGCAAAAGCAGTTGCAAAACAGGCAGAAGCAAACTTTATTTCTGTCAAAGGACCCGAATTGCTCAGTAAATGGGTTGGAGAAAGTGAAAGAGGAATAAGAGAAGTATTCCGAAAGGCACGCCAAGCAGCACCTTGTGTTATCTTTTTTGACGAACTCGACAGCATAACCCCGGTTAGGGGGTCTACATCGGGTGATTCTGGGGTCACAGAAAGAATGATCAGTCAATTATTGACTGAACTGGATGGGCTGGAAGAACTAACGGGGGTAACTGTCATCGGAGCGACAAATAGACCGGACATCATAGATCCAGCTCTCTTACGCCCAGGCCGATTTGACAAGCTCGTCAAAGTAGATCTTCCGGACAAAGAAAGCAGAATCGAGATTTTGCAAACACACTTGCGAGAAGTACCTGTTAGTGAAACAATCAACTGGGAGCGGATAGCTAATGAAATGGAAGGGTTTTCAGGAGCCGATATCGCAGCAGTCGTTGCGGAAGCTAAAATGATCGCCATGAGAGAACTCATCGAAGCGATCCAGACACCTGAAGAAATTGAATTGGCACTACCTAATTGTCTTGTCTTGGAGAAACACCTAAAACAAGCAATGGACAATTACCTCGAAGAGCGACAGCGCAAAAAAGACATCAAGACGTTATCCGAAGCAATCAGCACCGATTTTGCTTAGTGAATGGAGAAGGTGAGGAATGATGTCGAAGAGGACGAAGAAGAAAACACGAGAAGAAGACTGCAGGGAAGAAGACGGAAATCAAAGAACACTTACACTAGATGACCTCTTCGAAATACTTGGTAATCCTCATAGGAGAGAAATCATCAAATTACTTTCTCAAGAAGAGAGATACGCGTTCG
Source organism: archaeon (assembly GCA_024276795.1). GTDB lineage: Archaea > Asgardarchaeota > Heimdallarchaeia > Heimdallarchaeales > JAJRWK01 > JAJRWK01. Next base: position 14,541 of record JAJRWK010000198.1, read on the forward strand.
AGCTCGCTAAGTTGCTAAACATAAGCCAGAGAGCAGTCACCAAGCACTTGGAATCACTCTCAAGGCTCCACTTGGTCAGCACAAAAGAAGTACCTTCTAACCAAGGTCCACAGAGAAGATACTACGCTCTTGATTCGGGCTGGCTACTTTCCGTAAGCATCGGACCAAAAGTATTCCAAACCATAATCCGAGAAATCGGAGCAGAACCAAGCGAGGAGGAAATCAGAAAAATTACCGAACAGGTCAGAAGAGGAAGAACTATTGACTTGTTATGGAATTCGATGAGAGAATTCCAAGCAATCGAAAAAGAGATCCATCGGCTCGAAGAACGAAAAATCGAACTCCTCCAGAAAAGGACTAGTCTTGCAGAAGCGATAGATCGAGCGTTCGAGAGAATGGGCTTCTCAGATGTTCAACGAGACATCTTACGCGTCTTAATTGAGAGAGGGGGAACACTTTACTTGACTGAACTGATAGAAACCTTGCAGAATTCTTCCGATGAAATACGTGAGGCCTTGGAACAATTACAGGGACAAGAGATAATCCTAATCACATGGCTCAGCCCAAATGAGGGGAGAGTTGCCATCCAAGAGCCTTGATTAGCCCAACCCTCTCCACCATTACTCTTCCTCGGATCGATTGTCAGTTCTTCCAGCCAATACTATTCTCATGAATTCGAAAGGAATTATTAACCAGAGAGACAACTCCATATTAGGAGACCGATACTAAATAGGGGCAGATCATTATGTCGCAAAATCTTTACGCACAAGCAGCAAGAATAGCTGAGGCAGCCGTTAGGGCAGATAAAGAAGGAAGATACGAAGATGCGATTCAAGACTATCTACGAGCGGCTGAAATCCTAGTCAAGGCTGCAAAGGTCACGCGTAATCCGATGATACGTGAAACATATGAGGACCGAGCCAAAAGTTATGTCGGTCGAGCAAAAGTTCTAAAGGAGACTTTGAAAAAGGCCCCAGCTTCGAGAGGAGGAAGGGATGAAGACGATGAAGAGATTGACGATCACCTTGCAGACGCAGTCATCAGCGAAAAACCTGATGTAAAGCTTGAAGACGTTGCAGGGCTTCAGCCCGCGAAACAAGCCCTTAGAGAAGCAATTGTTCTTCCCTTGATGCGACCTGATCTTTTCAAAGGAGCACGAAGACCATGGAGAGGAATCCTATTATTTGGTCCTCCTGGGACTGGAAAAACTATGCTTGCCAAGGCAACCGCCGGAGAACTCGATGCGACTTTTTTCAACATAAGCCCAGCAGTGATGATGAGCAAATGGCTCGGGGAATCAGAAAAAATAGTCAAGAGATTGTTTGACATAGCAAAGGAAAAACAACCTAGCATTGTCTTCATCGACGAGGTCGATGCACTAACTCAGGCAAGAAGCGGAAATGAAAATGACGCCATGAGACGAGTGAAAACACAATTACTCACCAGCATGGAAGGACTCACAAGCAAGTTAGAAGATCGAGTCGTCGTAATTGGAGCCACAAATGTACCATGGGAAATAGACCCCGCATTTCGACGAAGATTTGAACGCAGAATCTACATTCCACTCCCTGACAGAGACGCAAGAATCGAGGTCTTCAAAATACATGTAAGGGGAGTCGATCTCTCAGAAGATGTGGATTTTGAGTTGCTTGCAGACCTTACGGAAAACTTCAGCGCTGCAGACATTGCAAATATTTGCAGAGAGGCAATAATGAGACCAGTAAGAGAATTAGACACAAGCGGGGCTCTTGAAAATCCGGAAATAACAGCAAGACCCGTAAACATGGATGACTTCCTAGCTAGTCTGAAAGTAGTCAAACCAAGCGTTTCTCCAGAAGAATTAGAAAGATTTGAAGAATGGGCAAGAGAATTCGGAACGGGATAGGAAAACCACCAACCGACGAACGAACCAAGTGATAAACATGGCACTTGAAAAAAAGAAAAACCGAGAAAAAACGAAAACAAAACCAAACGAAACGGTTACTTCTGAAACTCCTCAGTCGCAACAACCTCCAGCTACAGAGAAAATCATTGAAAAGCAAGAACCTTCTCTTAAAGCAATTCCAGAAGCGCCTCTATCCACGAAACTAGACGCGGCTCAGGAAGCAACAATCAACGAACAGAGATATCAGCAATTTCTCGTTCAGATCCCGCCATGGACGAAAGCCCCCTTTGCATACATAACCCCTAAGCTCCCCCAGCAGATTCAAACTTGGACACAAAACTGGGCCAATGTGTTAGTAAACTATACAAAAATCATGAAAAAACACATAATTAATTTCCAAGATCTAGCAGAGACCCATCCATTCAAAAACCAACTCCACGGAAGACAACTGTCAATAGAGCAACTTAAGGTGATCGCAGGATATCTAGAACAAAACGCCATGCTCAAATGGATACAACCACCCGTGCTAGCTAGAATCTATTGGAAGACAGATGAAGAACTCGCCCAGGAACTCTACGATCATATGATCTCGACTGGAAAAGCCGTAGAATTCTGGTCATTGCTCGATTTAAGAAAAGAAAAAAACCAAGATTGGGCTATTTTACCAGTTGAAGAGCTAAGAGAAGTTTGTAAAATCCTAGTCAAGAAAGGGCTCGCTAGATGGATTGACGCAGATGAAACAGTATTGGAATTCATTATCCAATAAATCAAACTAGTTTCCCTTAGGATTCTTCCCCGTTGTCGGATGCGTCTTCTTGGATAACTTCAACTGTTTCAGAAGCTAGAATTATGCTTGCTATCAAATCATCCAGCGTGTTCTTCAAGGTCCAAATAGAAGAGGAACCCTCCCAAACAGTAACAACCTTGTTGTCGCTCGCTTGGGTTTTCATTTTAATCTTAGTAAGAAGAGAGTTTTCCGGATCAACTGAGGAGGCGATTGTATTTGCTGTGAGATGATTTTTGACAGCTATGCTAATCTTTCCCGAAGTTCTATATTCATCCATTTTGCTCAACAACTAGTGACTAGAAACGCTTTATTTCTCTGGTGATTTTTTCCAAATACTCGTCCAACATACTGGAGGGAATTTCAAGGTAGATATTGTGAGAATCAACTTCAACATCAAAAATATGTGGTGATGAAATTCGATCCCAGAACGTTTCCCATGGAAAAATAGTTTGCACCCCTAAGGGAAAATGAATCGCAACAATCACAAGACCCTCCTTTCCTTTGAACAAAACCACGACTTCGTCAGTTCCTGGAAGGAGATTCTCACGTGCGATAATAGTCATGAAGGTCTTTGCGTGGTGCCAAGAAACCGCGTCTCGAAGATCAATAACGAATGAACCACTCTGCTTTTGAGTAAGATCCATGACCTCAGGGAATTTTTCCAAAAGTTGGGCCCGATATTCTTCAAGGAGATTTTGAGCCAAAATCGCCTTTGACCCGCGTTCTCCAAGACAAAGTGCGAGAGCTAGGTCTATCCTCTGAGCATTCATCGTTGCGAATAAGATCCGATGAAACTCTCGAGCATCGATGAACTCGTCCATTTCTTCATCTTGAAATTCAATAATCGTCCCAATGAGATCGGGGGGAGATTCTTCCTCATATTGAGTCATGTACTCCATGACAATATGCGAGTAGAGATTCTTTGTTTCTTCAAATGACAAAGAGGCTGCATTTCTAGGCTCTTGACCATCCATGGTTGGGATCTTGCTCCTTAACAAAAGGTCAATGGCATGACCCTCATCACCAGTGACTCCTAATATAACCGGATCAACAGAAAGTGCTAGAGACAAGTGCAACGGAAGTGTCCTCCTACCAGGGACGATAAGACCCTTGAACATCTTAATTTGACTACAAGCTGAGACCAGCTGAGGGTGTTCTTCTTCAAGATTCGCCTTATTCGGATGTCCCGAAACACCAATTACTAACAGCTTTTTGGAATAATCAGAAAGATCTCCAAAACTCTCTGATAAGATCTGAAAGATCTGTTCAGCGATAACACCAGATCGCAAACCAAAAGGAACTTTTTTTGATTGAGAAGGATCAAATTCATCGATTCTAGCCATAACAATGTCTTCAACGTCTTTTAGAAGAGGATACAACTCAACAGCTCCAATTAGAAATAAGTTTTCCACGCGTTTTTGTTCTACAAGAGTCTTCATCCATTGATAGTTTGACGGTTCAAGGATGAAAGGAACCTCTCTCTTCAAAAGTTCTAGAGCTACACTTGAGGCAGCACATAGTGATTCAACAGTTTCACCAAAAACGATACGCGTTAGATTCTTTGACTGTGTTAGCGATTCTAGAATTTTGGGAGCGGACATTTCTCTACATATTATTGGATGAAGCTTCTTCTTAAATGGTTACGCTGTGGTCTATGTTCGAAAGATGAGAACCTATAGATAGGGTAGTGGGTTGTCGAAAAGAATCATAATCGTCAAGTGATCGTCAAATCGTCAAGATAATTCTATGATCATATCAGTTTGAAGAAAAGGGCTGAAAGCACTTGAAATGATCGTCGAAAAAGACGAAAAAACAATGACGAAAAGACGACCATCAACGACGACGACCGTCAAAAAAGACGAATGACGAAATCGTCAGACGATCATCGATTAAGATCGCCAATAAATGGTTTGAGGGGAAAGATCAGAAAGAACGCGAAGAAAAACAATGACGAAATATTGACGAAATAACGATGAAATAACGAGTAAGAGGATTAATTAATGACACATCGTCAAAAATTTCGAAAAGCGTTTTCTAGGCGAAGACTAAGGACAAAAAAATCCGCTGATAAGCGATCACGATCCATAGATACGCACAATCTCTACGTGTTGGTTTATATGATAGATGACGATCCATAATAGGGCATTTTCATCATAGAAAGAGTGCAAAAAAGTCAGCTTCGTTGAAGGGAAAGGAGAATTACAAAGTATGACCTAGAATTTGGGAGCATTTGGACCGGATTTTGTTTCTACTTTTGGGACTCCACCGATTTTTGGTGGGGAAGGAGGACTCCCACTACCAGGCTTTGCAACTGAAGGGGTAGGGGTCGGAGCAGAAGGAGGTGATGGCTTCGATGGAGTAGTCGGAGCTCGGAGGGTACTTGGTTTTGTAGGTGTTTGGGTTTTTCTGGGTTTCTTACTTGGAATTTTTCCTGTTTTCCCTCTTCCGAATTGGGCAACGGCGTCGATGACTTGCTCGAAGTCTTCTTCGAGGTTGTCAATTCGATTAACAAGAGCTTCTAGCTGTCGTTCAACACTGTCAAAGAAGCGATTCGCGATGTCTTCGATTACCACTAGTCGATCAATGAGTTCGGCGGTAGCTCGATCAGAACCTCTAGAAGGTTTTTTTCGCGAATCTTTTGGAAGTAGCTTGTCGAGGTTCTTTTTCCTTCTCACTCTTATCATTATTCTTTTCTCAGAATGACATAAAAGTAATATGGAATTCCCTTTAGCCGTTTTAGGAGGTATTGTTGTTCAGAAGAACATCCCCTAACAATGGGGTTTGTCACAAAAAACTGAAGTTCTGAATGGGACTAGTTCTCTTGATCGAGAAATGAAAGTAAATCAAGTGCCGAATCAAGGAGGAGATCTGGATTAGCGTCTATGACTGAGTTCAGCCTTGAACGATGAGGAATGGCAACCGCTAAGACATTAGTGTTATGTGCAGTTTGAACATCGATCGCACTATCTCCGACAAACCATACCGTCTTTGGCGAAATTTTACTTGTAGAGATAGAAAGAGCGTTGATTGCGACTAAAAGAGGCTGTGGTGAAGGCTTTGCTTCTTCAGTGGAATCATAACCAATGATAACCGAGAAGAATTTATCGATGTTCGTTGCTTTGACAATGTACTTCGCGTTTTCGACGGTGTTTGAGGTGACAATGCCCATCCGAATATTGTGAAAGGAGAGAAAACTAAGAAGTTCTGGTATCCCTGGAAGAAGAGAAGAACTCAAATCCTCGCCTTGCATGATTTGCGGGAAGAATTCCCAGAAGAGTTGATCCATTTCATCAATAAGGTCTCCCGTTAATCCCAATGCTCTTGCAGTTTCCCTTGTGCTTAGGCCACCTAGTTTTGCGATTTC
>JAJRWK010000199.1 GCA_024276795.1 archaeon
CGTTATTCGTACCTCTCCCCGGATTTTGATCCAGCGACTAAAACAAAGGGGATACTCTAGCCGAAAAATCGATGAAAACATGGAAGCTGAAATCATGGAAGTTAGCCTTACTGATGCGATGCACCAATTTGGCCCAGAAAAAGTATTAACCATCCAAAACGATGATAATTTAGATACTACAATAAAAGAAATCCAGAATCGGCTAAAAGGTTTGAACTAAAATGCACCCTAGCTTTGTAGCATGTGATTTTGAAAGCTGTTATCAATGTTGCCTAGAAACAAGAATGCCACTACTTCAAGAAGACATTGAACGAATTGAAAAGAAGGGATTTCCGGCCGACACATTTTCGGAAAAAGATGGAGACTTTATAGTTTTGAAGAATCGAAATGGAGCATGTGTATTTCTCAAAAAGAGTCAGTGCACCATTTACTCGTTTCGCCCTACTGGGTGTCGATTGTATCCTTTAGTCTTTGATATTGACCAAGACAAAATCACGATTGACCTCGAATGTCCAAACAAAGACGCCTTTAAGGCTTATCTGGAAAACACGACCATAACGGATCTGTTACTAGATACCGTTGATCGTTTGATTTTTGAACGAAATGCTCGGATCACTGAAAAAAATAAAAAATCATAACGGACTACCTAAAATCACAGTCCTCAACAAAGAAAAATCTGTAATTGAGCTCATCAACCATTTTTGAATTTGTCATTTTTAGCCCTTTACCTTCAAGAGCCATTTTGGTCATTTGAATATACATTTTTGAAACGCCCATATTTTCCAAGTTATCAAGCTCGTAAAAGCCTACTTCCAAAATCTCTTCTTTGTCAGGTTTCAATTCTCCTTCCACATAATCTGCAGCAAGGAAAACTGAGAAACCAGAATGGTGATATGGATCGGAGGGGAAAATTGAGGGACCAGCCCAGTTGCTCAGACCCACGACAGCAAATGGAGTTATTCGGGCCCCTGTTTCTTCAAACACTTCTCGCTTTACACCCTCTATTAGGGATTCATTTTTTTCAAGTAACCCTCCTGGAAACGACCAAACAAGGGAATTCCTTCGATATTGCCTTACTAGGAGTACTTTGCCAGAATCAATAACTACTGCAAAGGCAGCGATGCGATGAACATAGTATCGCTCAACAAACTCTTTATGGCCAAAAGGAGTTTTTTGAAGAATTCCTGTGTCTTTGTTTTCCAGTCTTTTCATGCTGTCTTGGTTCAATTTTGCTTCGCCCATGGGAGGAACGAAATAGTAGAAATAAAAATCTATGCTCAGAGAAAACGTGGGACTAAAGCGAACATTTTTTCGTCTTTATACCGAGAAATTTCTCGTTCTCCAAAGCTTTTTTTGTCTTGAACGTAAATCACATTTCAGAGCCGATTATTGAGTATTGAACACTCAAACCTTGGTTATCTCTATATCTAACATAGAATGTGTTAATAAATTCTATTGCCATGTTATAATGACATAACACTGTTGTGTCTCATACGTCGTATCCTATGGTAATGGTACGACTAGTGCTCTGTTAATAAGAGAAGAATACTTCGATAGAATCATTTATAGCTGCATTTTTTCGCCTCTAGGAAAGGAATCAGACTTACGAACCTAAGAAAAAAGTGAAAATTCCTATCTTGGAACTAAGATTAGTTGGGGCAATCGCTGTGATACAAAGGACTCATGTTTACTACCTTCTTCAGGACAAAATGAAGAAGACCTTTGATATATTGCAACATAATTTCTTACTAAGAGTAGTTAAAAAACAAACCAATTGCGAAATTTATTAGGATTTGATCAAAAATAGGCCTAAATATTGCTCGATTTCCCCTTAATAACTTAACTCAAGGATAACGGACTAGATACTAATCACATTTACGAAGGAATTTAAAGGGTGTACGAATACAGCATGATTCGTAAGGGCTCGTGAAGCTTAGGTTTGGAAGTCGAATTTCCGCAAATAGAGGTCAATTCAAATGGTAGACAACAAGGATGGACAGGATTCAATACCCTCTGCAGAAGTAGAAAACCCAACTGCTGGGGAAGAAATCGGCAGAACAAGAAAAAGATCAACAACTTCTCCAGAAACGGTCACTGATGAATTCATTGAAGCAAGGCGTATCAGTGTTGCTCAATTCTTTGACCAGAACAAAAGCATAGCCGGTTTTGGAAACCCGATGCGGGCTACATTTACTTCTGTTAGAGAACTTGTGGAAAATGGTTTGGATGCTGCAGAAAAACTGGGAGTTCCCCCTAAAATTGAGATTAAGATACAGAAGCTATTGCCGAAAGAAATTCAAGAATTGTTTGACGCAAAGGCTGCTCCCAAGGAATCCAAAAGTCTTGATATCTTAAGAATCTCAGTGAAAGATAATGGGGTCGGAGTCAAAGGGCCTTCAATTCCATGGTTGTTCGGAAGAGTATTGACTGGCACCAAATATGGTGCCCAACAAACAAGGGGAACCTTTGGTCTAGGCGCTAAAATGTGTCTCCTGTATGCAATGAGTACAGTCGATGTTCCTGTTAGGGTGAAAAGTAGGCATAAAGATAGCGAAGAAACTCATGAATACGAGCTATTCATCGATCGTGAAAATAATGAGCCCATTATTTACTCTCATAGAATTTTCCGCTCTCCAGAAGACGGAGGATTTGACCACCCGGGAACTGAAGTTACAATCACAATCAACGGTGCATGGTCTCGAGCTCGTTCTTATCTTTTGGAATACTTCAAGCAACTAGCGATTATCACTCCATACGCTGATTTTCACATTTCCATTCCTGGAGACAAGCTTGGGATCAGCGAAGAGATCACATACCTGAGAGTAATCGATGACATGCCCCCGCCGCCAAAAACGGTTCCTATTCACCCTTGGGGGTGCGACATCACACAACTAAAAGTTGAAATCTCTTCTTCAAAGGAAACGAATCTTATTGATTTTCTTTCCAAGCATTTTATGGGGGTTACGCCACAAGCTGCTGAAAGCTTCTTCGAAGTATTAAACATTGATCCACACAAGTCTCCTAAGGAATTAACTTCCCAAGAAATCCGTAGAATCGTACATGAGGGTTTTCAAAAGTCATTAGAGGAGGCTCGCACTGTAAAGAGAAAACGAGACAGGGTCTTCAAATTTGATGATCCTCGAGGCGATGCCTTGTCTCCTTTGGGAGCGCACCGGCTGAGAAGAGGGTTGGAAAAGGAACTAGAACCCGCCTTCGTTGAGGCGATCACTCGTCCTCCAAGGGCTTATTCTGGTCACCCATTCATTATAGAGGCTGCTATTGGCTATGGTGGTGGAGTAAATGCTTCTGCAACTAGGATGTCTACCCAAGATAACAAGATTGTTTACCGATTTGCAAACAGAATCCCGTTGATTTTCGGAGCCGGATCGGATGTCATTACAAAAGTTGTGTCAGAAATAAAATGGAACGAATATGGCTTGACCAAATCTAGTGATCCTCTTGCAATTGCCGTTTCTCTTGTTTCAACCAAAATACCTTTTCCCGAAACAAGCAAGGAATACATAGATCATGTCGATGAAATCGCAGAAGAAGTCCGGCTAGCTCTCATGCAGCTTGGCAGAAAGCTTCGAACCTATTTGCGAAGAACGCGAAGTCGCCAAAGAGAAAGGCAAAGAGTTTCTAGATTTGAAAGATACGCCCCGGAAACCATTGTCAATCTGATTGAGATTCTTAAACGTGAAGGTCGGTGGGCAGAACATCTAGAAGGCGAGCGAGCTAGGATAATATCCGCTCTTGCAAGCGGAGAACCGAGAATTGCTAGACTTCCCGTTCCTCCGGGAAGACCCCTTGGATCCGCAGATGTCTGGCTTTCAAGTAAAGATGCTAGCAAATTAGAAGCATCTGGAATCACGAGCATTGAACAGTTTCTTTCCACCCCGAACAAAGAATTGGCAAAATTGCTTGGAAAGAGCCAAGTAAGGATTGACCGAATCAAGAGAAAAACCATTTACGAGTTAGACCTTGATGGTAGAGCTCCCGAACTACCCAAGGCTCTCTTACTCTCCGATGAGATTGATCGACGATTCATAGGGATGGAAAAACATTCTGATATGCCATATATTTCTTTTTCAGAGTCATTAACTAGAAGGTGGATTAAGACTGGTTATGATTACTTAGTTTCGCCAGAAGACCAGCTAGCTCGAATTATACATTATCCGGCAAAGCTATTTGAGAAGAAAAAAAACGAGCTAAGAGTTTTTGCTAACAAAGTTCTCGAAGTTGGTGAACCAGATGAGAACATCGTTGCTGAGCTAGAGGCGGCTCTAGAATCGGCTGAGGGTTTATCTGGAAAAGTCTCAGAAGAAAGCACTGTAGTAACAAAAGAAGTTCTTAGACCCAATGAAATTGACTTGTCCTTGGTTTCACCTTCATTCGATGAAATACTAGCAATGAAGCCGAAAGCATTCAGCAAGCGAGGGATCTCAACACATTTTGATTTGCTTTATGAAGTAAGCAAGCCTGGCAAACCTTTTCACTACGAAGAAGTGGCCTTTGAGCTAATCTCGCATATTAGATCCTATTTTGAACAAAGAGCCACACTTTCTTCCGATTTCGTTAGTCAACCAATTATAAAGCTTTCTCCAGATTGGACGGATGGGTATACTAAAACAGCCTTCAAGAGGAGAAACATTCTTACAGTAAAAGATTTCTTGGAAGCCGAGATGGACATTCTTCTTGATATTGGAGAACTAAAGCGAGTTCTGTTCAATCGATTCGTGGCGAAAGTTAGAAAAGATTTCAAGACTCCGCTCAACCGGCTCCCCAATGAGTTGAATGATGCTGAAGAAGAGCAGAAAGTAATAGAATCGCTCAAGAAATCAGGCATAAAGACAGTTGAAGACTTTCTCCATTACGAAAGCTTGAAAGTTTTGCGAGACCGAAAATTGGAACGTTTCAAGATTTATCTGCTATCAGAATCGAAAGCAAAACTACTTCGCTATTACCAAGAGAATAACATATTGCAACCTATCAAGGCTCTAAAGGACTTGCCGAAGGAATACGAGCGTTTCCTACTAGCGAATGGAGTGCAGAAATCATTTGATTTTCTCCTTGCTCCCCTTGATTCTCTAGTTTTCAAGGACTTTACAAAATCTCGAGTCCTAGAAATCAAAGAACGGCTAGGCCACACACTACGCTACTGGCTTCCCACTCATGTTGAAGCGTTAAGAAAACACGGAATCGTTTCGCTCGAACAGCTGGTCTACGGTATGGAAAGTCTAACACTCTCTGAATTTTCTCAATCTGTTCAAAAGGTCATCAAGAATCTTATCGATGCACTCTCATTACCTCCCACGTTTCTAGGTGAAGAACTAGTTGCCTCAAGTGACGTCCTTTATGACGCAGGAATAACAACTATTGGAAGATTCATTACCTGGAACAAAGAAGACATTCTACTTCTCACTAAGCTTCCTAAGCAGAGATATGAAGAGATTATAAGCTCTGCGTCTTACGAGTGGTTGGTAGAACTTGCATCCACAACTAAGAAGATTGATAAAATGCTTGAGTCGCTAGGATTTGGAGATCTTGACTCTGTTTTGAAAAAGTCGGGTATTCGTTCTTTAGAAGAGATCTTTTTCTTAGATCTTTTAAGTCCTAGGAAAGCAGTTACTACAAAACAAGGATTCTTATCAGAAGTCTCCCAAATACTCATTCTGCCGATCAGAGAGTTTCTGGAAAAAGTTTTGGGATCTCATGCTCGAGGGATTAAAACACTAAGTGAAAAACTGAATCGTTCGAACATTCGCTTTGCCTACGAATTGTTTTTGATGCCCGATTCCTTAATCTCCACTTTCACAGCGGGAAAGAAAAAACAAAATCTCGTTAGAGACATCCTCGACAAGCTCTTGGCTCCGCTGACTGAAAATTCTGACTTCGTTCACGTCGTTGCTCGAGTGTTTTCTTTGCATAAACTCCTGCACGAGCCTATCAGTGAAATTACTTCTTTGACTCCCGATGCAATCAGGAAACTCAAGGATCATGGCATTAGGAGAGTAGGACAATTCTTTATCGCAGATGCAGAATCCATATCTTCCGAGACTGGAGTCTCTAAGACCTCATTGAAAAAAATCTTGAAAGAGCCCGTCTTTGGAAGAGCTAGTGTTCCGCTCTACATTGAGATCAAGAAGGATCTTCAACCCACCATTAGGTTCAAATTCGAAGATGAGGAACATTTCACAAAGAAAGAACTTCAAGCCTTCAAGGATCGAGGCTATTACAGTATCGACCAGCTCTATTTCAAGACTCATCCTTATACTTTCGATGCTGTTGGGGTTGCCTGGAATACTGTTAAGAGATTCTTGAAACTTCTTGAAAGCCCAATCGTGCTTTTAAGCTGGGAAAAGAAAGGAACTGCGAGAATTGCCAAGCCCGAAATAGATCTAGCTCTCGAGAACAGACCGAGAGAACTTCCAGAGCTGGGAAAAGAAATAGAATACGAAGAACAAGAAATTGTCTTCTACGAAACACTGCCCGCTAGGCAGATGGACAAACTAGCTAAGAAAGGAATAGTTAACGTTATTGATTTTCTCTTAACACCAAACGAAGAGCTAGCTTCTTTGTTAGGTTGGACACCAGAAGAAGCTTATTCCAGAAAAACAAGCATTGTCCTTGAAGAATCTGGACTCGAATTAGACGAATTGGATCTATTAAGACCAAGCCAGCTCAAAGCGCTTGAGGCACAAGGGATTACGACTCTTGAGGACTTATACTTCTCCACTAACGAAGAAACATGGAATGAGCCCCAGTTCCCCTGGGAAAGCGTCATGGTGATAAAGAAACTACTTCGCTTACCATTGAAATACGTCAAGCAAGATATTGACGAAGAGGTCTTGAATGCATTGGAAAAAATCGAAATCCCATCAATTCTCTCATTTATTCTTACACCAAATGAAGTTCTTGAGCAGAAGACAGGCATGCCAGCTGAACGCTTCGAAAACACAAAAGCCGGGATTAATTTTTCCGATCTTCAAGACACTTTCGACAAACCCGTGTATTTAGCTCCTAATCTATCGTATCACGATACTCAATTTCTCTATGAGAATGGTTACCAGCGCATTGTTGATATTATCCTTGAGAAACCAGAAAAACTCGCTAAGCTTCTCAAAAAACCCGTAGCTCAAATAAGAAAAATCGTAAACGCCATTGACCGAGACGCTATCCTTCGAACTGAAGAAGAACGAGGAATTGCAATCCGAGAAATTGGGATCTTCAGCCTCCAGGAAGAAAAAACGATCTCTCATAGTAGTGTCTTTGAAAACAACAAAATAGATACCCTACAGGAACTCTATTACCAAATCCATGAAGGAACATACTACGGACCAGAACACCTGCTAGAAAAAATAAAATCTGTAAAGAAAGCTCTAGAAATTCCAGTAAGTTTTCTAATTCGAAGTCACGAAATTCTAGATCTTTTGAAAGAACGAAAAATCTCACTTCTGCGAGACCTTCTCTTTTACTACCTGACAGAAGACGATGTCTATGACACTGCAAAAGAATCCTTAGTAAACACTCTTTATCGCCAGTTTGTTGATCTCTCAAGAGTCGTTGCCTTGTCAAAACTACCCTTCAAGTCTCTGATACCTATAGAAAAGCTCAAAGATTACGAAGAGTCCTTGTTAGAAATCCCCATCCTCGAATACCTCTCAGTTTCATCACAACCTATCCCTCCAGATAATATTGAACTTCCGGGGGGAGTTACTCTCCTTGACTTGGTTCGCTTCTTAGATTCACCAATTCGCATCACGCCACTTGCTCAACATGTTCAGCCTGGAGAAGAAGCACTTCTTGACGTTAGAGTCGCTGATATCGTCTTGGAGAAATTGGACGAAAGCGAATCTACTTTTCTAATTACTGAGTATTTGCGGATTTCGGGGGGATTGCTCAATGTTCTCAAACGCCTAAGACTACCGCTCAATGTTTTAGAAATCGAGCTAAGGCCTCTTTTGAAACTCGTTGCAAGAGGAATCTCAACAGTGCAAGAATTCGTTTCTACTGATATCCGCTTACTTTCTCAGCACTCTGGTCTATCTCAAAAGCAAATTCGAGAGATAATTTCTAACTTTACTTATGACAAAGGGCTCCAAAGACTGAGAACTACCGGAGTACCAATAGAATACAGCATCGCATTAGACGAAAGATTACAGTTTAAGCTCAAAAGACATGGCATCGAATTCTTCGACCAAATCGTCAGTCTGGGCCAAATCGAACTAGCGGAACTGCCAGATGAGCTCCAAGAACAAGTGAGGATTATCAAGGAATCCCTTCTCGGATCAATTCAGTTTAATGGTAAGCTCTCACCAGTTCAAAGACATGAGCTAAGAAAGGAGGGTATAACAACTCCTTATGGTTTGCTAATTCATTACCAACGAAACGGCTATCCAGCAAAAGTCATCGCTGAACAAGTAGATCTCTCGGAGATTCGCTCGCAAAGAGAATCCCATGGTATTGATCTACGTAGAATCGGCGTTGAAGATCAAGAAATTATTTTGCAGCTTGCTCAAGATAATATTTTCTATGTTCAAGATCTCTATGATCATTATGTTGCAAGTGGAATATCCTTTGACAGCATACCGATGAAGTTTCGTTCATTCGTAAAGAAAACCAAGGCCCTGGAACTTCCAATCGGTCTATTGGATGTACCTGTCAGAGAGAAAATCAAACTCTATTCAAACAAACAATATATCCTCCTCGATGCTATTGAAAACAAGGTAGTCAGAGAACTTGTAGAACAAGAATCCATTGCAAACATTCTCTCTTCTCTTGAAAAAGAAGGAATAGGTCTCAATATCCTAGATGGTCTGAGCAAGAGAATAAAACAACGCATCGAAAGAACCGACTTATCTAACTTTCAACAATTACTCGTTGCAACCTTTGTTCCTTCACTCTTCTCATGGACAACCAAAGCATTGGTCAGCGAATTACGAACGCTTTTCCTATCCCCTCTGACTCGAATTGCTGACGTTCCAAGTGAAGTTGTTCGAAAGCTCTTTGAAGCAAACATCACGCAAATCGGGCATCTCTCCTTGTTAACACGGTCACAAGCCATATCACTTCTTGGAGTAAAACTTCTCGAGAAAATTGAGAAAGGCCAGTTCAGACTGGCAAGCCAGAGAACCCTTGATGAAGAAATTGTCCAGGCTCTGGGCATCTCTTCTATTCATGAACTTGTAAGCGAATATAGAGCAGTGGGGTATGACGGAACTCATGGCGAAATCCTTAGTACTCCCTTAGTTTTAAACGCTAAAATACCTAAGCACCATCTCTGGATATTGTGGGTTCATGACATTAGGACTGTGGGTCGTCTAATTGATGAAGATCTACGGAGTCTTGCCTCAAGGATAGGAGTAGCACGATCAACTCTTGAGTCCTATCAGGAGAGTTCTCTACTTCCTTCAATTAATGTTGAACTACTAAGAAGAATTCCTTTATCTGACGAGAAAGAACAACTGGAAGTATTTCGAATAGCTTCGCTACAACATGATGTTATCCAAAAGGAAACCTCTAAGTCGAAACTTGCAGTCTTTTCTGCACCTTTGCCATTGTTGCCCATTAGTATGAACCACTGGAGTGAACTTGAAGAACTCCTTAGTCAAGATGTCTTAACTTTGTTAGATGGGATTTTGGCTGAATATCTTAAGGAAAATTTCAGTGCACCATTTTCATTTTATGAGGTTGCCAAGAAAGTTGCTTCGGATGCGAATTCTGTTGCTTCTCCAATCGCAGAGCCAGATGTGTTCAAACAACTCATTTCAGTATTCTCCAGTGAAAAACAAACTCTACCCATGCCAGGTTTCTTACGAATGCCAATATGGGCTCTTCCCCTCAATGGAAAGGAAATCAATTATCTGAATTCTAAAGGGATTTACTCTGTATGGCAGTTGCTTCTTTTCCCAAGAGCCTCATTAACGCAAATTGATTTATTCCTCAAAGAGGAAGACCTTGAAGCCTATCTATTAAGGTACAAAGCCTTACCCTTCCCGATTGAACGCTCCGATCTCAAGAAGAAGACTCTCATCACTCTGGATCGCT
This sequence comes from archaeon, assembly GCA_024276795.1. Lineage (GTDB taxonomy): Archaea > Asgardarchaeota > Heimdallarchaeia > Heimdallarchaeales > JAJRWK01 > JAJRWK01. Next base: position 10,048 of record JAJRWK010000199.1, read on the forward strand.
ATGGCTTTACCACAGTATTCGGGCTCTTTGAAACAATGATTGCCGAGTTTACTCCCAGCGATACAGCACGATTACTTCAAATGAGGAGAGCTGTAAAGGCTTCAACTCTTTACCTTGCAGAAACTTATCCAAGCATGAAGCAACAGCTAGTAGAATTGTGGGAACGTAGGATAAGAAACTTAGAAGACATTGCGAGAGAATTCGTCTTACGCGGTGAATCTTCCCTTGGATCAATCATGTCCAGATTGGAAAAAGCGGAAGACGCTGAGAAATTGCGTGAGGCAGGATTGTCCTTGGAAATTGTTCCCAACCTGAAAGCCCAAGAGAAGCGTTTCTTTGAAAAATGGGGGATCTATACGATAGAAGATCTACTCTCAAA
>JAJRWK010000019.1 GCA_024276795.1 archaeon
AATTCGCTCTCTTTCTTCAATTCCCACTCTGAAATCCTCTTTTCCAGTTCTTGGATTGCGTTAATAGGGTATATTCCTAGAGACAAGAGCATTTCTGCATTGCGGGGTTCAAATGCTCTGAGAAAATCGATGGCCTCTTGATTACTCATTGTTCTTCCTCCGTTTTTGCTTCAGCGGGGATAGTTACGGGCAGTTTTTCTACCGGTGTCCTAGTCATTTCCATAAGCACTTTAGTGTAGGCTGTCAGTTCGAAGGTCTTGCCTTTCTCCATTTCATAGATCTCTCGGTATTTCCTGTTTATCCCATATCTGTCTTCGGGGAATATGCCTTGTGGGGCATAAATCAAGAAAACAATTAGAGAAACACCAACAACAATTAGTGCGAGATTGAAAGGATTGACTTCTTTTTCTATTCCAGGGATAACTGGTTTTGGCGTAAAAAATGGGTAGTAAAACGTTCTTTCGCTCAGACGCCGGGTTGCTTGTATGAGGATTTGAATAAGTACCGCTCCATAAATGACTCCCTTATTGTTGCCAGTGCCTCCAATAATAACCATGATATAAAGATTGAATGTAATTATGGGGAGAAAAGCTTGCGGAGTCACTGCAAATATCTGCATGGCAAACATTGCTCCAACAAGACCGGAAAAGATGCTTGAAATGACTAATGCTTTGAGCCTGAAAGAAAACAAGCTTTTCCCAACGGCGAGAGAACTCGTGTCGTCTTCTCGAATAGATCGAAGAGTTCTTCCAAATGGCGAATAGTATAACTCTTCCATAACGACGAACGTAATGATTAGAACACCGAGCGTTGCCAAAGTATTATACCAATTAACAGCGTTAAATCGAGTAGTAATCTCTCTAGTTGAGGGAATAGTATAGTAAACCAAAGCGACCATTAGTGTACCTAAGAAATAAAAACCAAACATGCCAGAAGGACCGATTTGGAAATGAAGCCTATTAAAGCCTATTTTTCGATAAAATGTCTTGGATTCTTTTCGAAGGATGGGATAGGGTACAACGATCTTTCCTTTCCAGACAGTTTTGAAAAGCAATATCCCTGTCACCAAGATAATTAGTAACATGTCAATTCCGAATAGTGGTTGTGAAGCATACAAACGATTGAAGTTTAAGGTTATTACAATTGCAGAGGCGACGACAGTCCAAGTTAGGGTTTTGCCCATCGCAAATTCTTGACTGTATTCTTCTGGGAAGTGTGCCAAATACTTGCGATAATAGAACTGGTAGACAAAAAATGAGAGCGCAAGAACACCCCAAACGATGAATATCGAAAAAATGTCTAGGAACACTCCGCCAAGTAGAAGATCAGGAGAGAATTTCTTGAAAATGGGATTCTCAGCGTTGAAGCCACTGAATCCTCCGAATTGTTTTGGTTGATTGTTTGCAATGTTGCGAAGAATTTCTCCTGCAACAATAGTTACGATTGCTAGGTAGTCCTCTCGGAGTTTGAGAGTAGGGATCGTAAGTAGTACCCCAAATAGTCCAGTAATGATCATTGCCATGACAACACCTGAAAGTGGATCCCAGCCGTACCTTGTTGTGAAAATTGCGTAAGTATACCCTCCAACCATGAGAAAAGCGACTTTTCCAAAGTTTGGAATTCCCAAGTAACCTATTTCCAAGTTGAGGGTGAGAGCGATTGCGGCGAATAAGAACACGAAAGCTAGAGTGTTCAAAAGATATCTTGTCTGAAGGCCCCCCCTGTCAGGATCATAGAGAGGGATCAAGAAAATGATGAATGTTGGGAGGCCAAAAATCGAAGCCAACGTTAGGGAACGATGTCGTTCATACAGTAGTCGAACATATTTCACAATGTCATTCTTGACTCCCATTATTCGCTTCCATAAGGAAGGCTCCTCAATTTTTTCGCGATCAATGATTGTTTCCTCTTTCTTGCTCATCTAATTCGCCTCACAGTTTAGATCTGGGATCAATTAATCCAAATATTCCTCGCGGACGGACTATTAGGACAACGATTATTATGAAGAACGCAGTAACTGCTTTCCAGTCTCCCGAGGTCTCCCAGAAGACAAGTGTATCCACTAAGGGCGATTTTTGCTCAAGCAATGCAAGCCTTCCATTAATAATGACCGTAAGAGATCGTGCGGTCTCCACGATGAAAGCAGCAACAAGGGTTCCCTCAAAAGAATCAAAGCCACCTAATGTAACAACAGCAAATATGAGGAGCAACAAGACAAAGCCAGCAGCGGGCGTCACAGATGATGCTTCAAATCTAAAAATCGCCCCAACACCCGTTACACCCCCAGCAATAAACCAAGTATATGTGATGACTCGTTGCGTGTCAATACCTGAGATTTGGGCAAGATCAGGGTCATCAGCCGTTGCTCGCATTGAAATACCGAGCGTTGTCTTGGTGAACATATAGCGCATTGAGAGAATAATGATGATCATTATGAGAATCGCAAAAGACTCATTTCGCGTGATAAATAACTCGACGTGATATCCAAGGAGCGTATCCCAGTTGAACTTCGAGCGTTCCTTTACAAATAGCCCAACGAAGCCAGCTAGGAAGGAACCAATAATAGGAATTCCTTCAAGTGGCGAAAGAATGTTTTCCTCGGTCCAAAATGAAGGATAGATGGGGGCAGGCTGCTTGGGCAGAGCGGTAAAGATCTCTTGAATTACTTGGCGAATGATAAGGCCATAACCAATCGAAGCGACCATAAGCGTGAGCGGTGTAGCGTCTCGCTTGGTTAATGGACCAAATACTAGACGCTCTCCAAGAACTGCAACACCACCAGTTATTAGGAACGCCCATATGATTTGGAGAAAAATAGTGTTTAAGCCGAGATTTCGAGCCCACGACATGCTATTAATACCTATGGCAACGTAAACGCCCGTGGTTACTAGTTCTGCGTGAGAAAAGTTAGCAAATTTTCGAACACGGGTGACTAGTGTGAGACCCACGCTAATCATGATGAGAGTTGATGCATTTACAATGGTGGTAAGAGCTTGCTTGAACAGATTATCACCGAGAGCCCAGCTGAGGAAGTCAAGCAAAATGTAATAGTACGCAGCCATTAGTAGTGAGAGGAAGAAAAGCCAAGAATAACTCAATGATTTTCTTCTCTTATGTTGCTTGGGGAGGTATTCATAAAGGGCTTGAAAATAGCCCAGTAGTAAAAGCATCACGATTTTCTTGTTAAACGCTAGCTTTGCGCTGGATTGCCAAGAATATGTTTCTTCGATTTCTGTCATTAACTAACCCTCCTTCCTAGGTAAAGCTCACCCAATCGTTCATTGTTCAGGATCTGTTGTGCAGTTCCTTCGAAGGCAATTTGTCCAGTGACGAAAACGTACCCTCTGTCACTGATTTTCAGAGCGCGAGTAGCTCTCTGCTCTACCAACAAGATGCTGATGCCCAGTTTTTTCATGTCAATGATCTTTGTGAAAATTTCATCTGCTAGCACGGGAGCAAGAGCCGCAGTTGGCTCGTCAAGCAACAGAATGTCCGGATCCGTCATAAGAGCTCTTCCAAGCGCGAGCATTTGACGCTCACCACCAGAAAGCAGAGCTGCTTTTTGATCTAGCCGCTCTTGTAAACGAGGGAATAACTCGAATATTCGTTCCCAGTCATCACTTTCTGCTCCGTTGTTTTCACGTCTCTTGTTAGCAAGCAGACCTAGCATTAGGTTCTCCTTTACTGAAAGAGTCGGAAAAACATTAGAAACCTGAGGAACGTAATTGATAGGTATTCCGGAATTTATGATTTCGAAGGGACGCATTCCTGCCACGTCAACTTCTTCGTTAATAATGATTTCTCCTGACCATGCGGGGACAAGGCCAATGATGGTTTTGATAAAAGTGGATTTCCCGCTCCCGTTGGGACCGATAATGGTTACAAGTTCTGCTTTTCTCAGTTCAAGACTAATTCCATGAATAATTTGGAGCTTGCCATATCCACTTTCAATATTCTTTGCTTCAATTACTTTCTCTGGCACCTTGACACATCCCTTGGGGAATCTTTTGCACTAATCCATCCGATTATTTTGAAGTGATTATAGGATGGATTATAAATATTGCCCCCGTTACGAACTTCGTCATACTATTCCAGACATCGAAGAAACTAAAAAAGAACTACTTACAACTACTTTTCAAGTAGTTCTTCAGAACACTACAAAGCCAAACACCAGAATAAAAAGCCAAAATATTTTTTAACACAATCAAGAAGCCACTTTAATTAAAGGGGGTAACATCATTTGCCCGCACAAACGAATCAAACCAAGCAAACCAAGGAAATACTAGATGAAGAAACGTTCTCGGATGATGCAGAACCTCTCGACGATCGAGAAGTAAAAACCGCACCAGATTTTGAGTTAATTCCAGCGATCCATAAAATGCTTGTTTCTCCAACACTGGGAATTAACCTTTATGCCCAACGTCAGAGAACGCTGGGAAGGCAGATTGCTCATTTCGGGCTCGGCGAATCACCTTTTGGGGCGCCAAGAATCGTTCAGGATGCTCTCGCCAAAAACGCATTCCGAACATCGTACTTGTCTTCTGAAGGGATTCCAGAATTAAGGGAAGAAGTTGCAAAATTTTACAAGCGTTACTTTGGCATCACAACTCGTCCGGAGCAGATTATTATAGCCCCTGGAAGTAAACAACTCATATACACCGCAATGATTACAATTGCTACACCATGGCTAATCCCAAGGCCATCGTGGGTAAGCTATGTCACCCAGACTAAAATCGCAAGAACCCAAGCGTTCCGCGTTCCAATCTATGAAGAAGGCAATCTAAGGATCACTGAAAAATCCTTACGAAAAAGATACAATGACATCATCCAAAGCGTAGATATTGAAAATCTCATTATGCTAATTAACTATCCAAACAATCCCACAGGACTGACAATTGGGAAAGATGAAGTGAAGAGAATCGCTCGGTTTGCCAGAAACAACGAACTAATGATCCTCTCGGACGAGATCTATGCGAATGTGACTCACCCCTCGTTTGGTGAAAGACATCACTCAATGGCATTGGAATATCCCGAAGGCACAATTGTAACTGGAGGAATGTCCAAGGACAGATCAATGGGTGGATGGCGGGTAGGCGTTGCCATCTTGCCTGATGAGAATCCCCATTTAGTTCAGGCCTTCAAGTCGATTGGATCAGAGACATACTCATGTGTTCCCGCACCAATCCAATATGCCGCTATTGAGGGCTACAAAGACAACTCTGAAATTGATGCTCACATACGGGATTCCACACAGATTCATAACTACATTGGGCAATGGGTTTATGAAAGACTTAACAAGGCAGGATTCAGAATGCCCCCTCCTGAAGGAGCATTCTACTTGTTCCCTTCTTTAAATCACGTTCGAGATGAACTTTCAGAGTTAGGAATAGAAACGTCTCTAGCCCTAGTTAACTATATCTTGCATAAATATCATGTTGTGCTCCTTGAAGGAACTGCTTTTGGAATGCCGAAAGAAGATTTGTACTTCCGCCTCGCGTACGTCGACTATAATGGAGACGAAGTCTTGGCTACTTATCGTAAGGATCCGGACGAGCTCAAGAACAATGCTTCGGCGTTTATACGTGAGCATGCGCCCTACGTGTACAAAGGGATCAATAGCTTGGTTAGGTTCGCTACTACTATCATGTGAATGTATTATCTTTCTAATCGCCCAGTTACTAATTTTTTTCTTTGTTTCTCTTTGTTGCGTTGGGCACACAATGAGCAAAAGATTTTTATACGGGGAATAATGCATTTGAAAAAACAGATTAGAGGGCAACCTTATGAGAATACATAAAGCATCTCTGGTAGCAATAGCCATAGTAGGTCTGTTTTTCCTGTCGTTATATGCGACACCAAGCGCGGTGTTGGCTCAACCAGGCAAAAGCAGACTCTACCAAGCCCCGACTGAGATCCTGTTAGGAGGACTGTTCCCCTTGACAGGAGGACTCGCAGGCGGCGGTGTGGAACGTGAAGCTGCCTTTAGGCTAGCTATTGAGGAAATTAACGCAAATGATTCGTTACTTCCAGACACGACTTTGACCTATATTGTAAAAGACACTCAAACAGATCCTGCAGTTGGTGCTCAGGTAGCACAAGAAGTAATCGACGGCGGTGCAGTAGGAATCGTTGGAGCGGCTTCATCCTCCGTTTCAAAGTCTGTGGCAGGAGTCGCAGCGCAGAACCAAGTTCCCCAGATTTCTTATTCTTCAACTAATCCAGACTTGTCTGACAAGAATCAATACCCATACTTCCTTCGAGTAGTTCCTCCAGATTCTGTTCAAGGTGTAGCACTTGCCAACATTGTGAAAGACTTCGGCTTTACCGAGGTAGCCACAATTGCTACAAGTGACGACTACGGTCTTGGGGGAATTACGGTCTTCGAGGAAGAAGCCAAAGCACTCGGATTAACGATTTTGAGTTCTCAACGATTTGAGAGAGATGCGAGTGATGTGAAGACACAACTACAAGCAATCAAAGATTCTGGCGCTCACGTCATCATTATCAACACCATTGTGCAGGACACGATCACAGTCTTCTCCCAAGCACCAGATGTTGAATTGACTGGCGCGGACTATGTGTGGATTGGAACTGACGGACCAACCCAAGAAGCAGTATTCGAAAATAGTGAAAAGGTGAAAGAGGCCATGCAAGGAATGGTCGGCACCAGGCCCAATACGGGTTATGGTTCTGTTTACGAACACTTCTTGGACATTTGGGAAGCCGCTGATCCCAATCAATACGCGGGTGCTGGAGACCGAACGCCAAACACATATGCAACCTTCGCTTATGATGCGGTTTATGCTTTTGCATATGCCTTCCAGAAAATGATCAACGACGGCAAAGACGTTACTGATGGTGCCACCCTACTTAAATATCTCTATGACACCGACTTTGTTGGCGCGACTGGTCCTGTTGCCTTTGATGAAAATGGGGACAGAGAGGGAGTGTACGACATTGTCAATTTGCAGGGAGACAAGTTCGTTGTTGTGGGTAGCTGGAACAAGAAGGACGGCATGGTATTGTCTGGAACCATTACATGGCCAGGAGGTGGGACAAATACCCCTGAATTCGGGGCTGCCGAGGGAGGAGGCTTAGCTTTCGAACTACCGGTCTTCTTGATCAGCGGGTTCGCACTACTCGTGGTCTGGCGAAGAAAGAAACAGTAAGAACGCCGGATAACGGAGAAAGGGCCGATTAGCGCCTTTTCACGTAAATAGTAATGCCGAGTTTGCTCGGCTCTTCTTTTCTTTTCTTTTTTCGGGAATCCTTGAAAAACGAATTCGGGAATTATTTCTCAAAAATCGAATTTTTTCTGCAAAACTTGTCTCGGGACAGAATGCAAGGTTTTCGAGGGTTAAAAGGTTGATATAACTCGTAATTCAATTATTAATTGGCAACAGACTCCCAGACTACAGAATGGATGTAGACTCACTATGCTCGGGAGTTGTTGCTCTGGTCTGTTTCTCGTTGAGCCATATTCTGAAAACGAAGGGGGCTTTCGGGGCGAGTCGGCACTTCCCCTCCTTTCCAAAAGCATTCTTGGTAATAGTGAATAATTCAACTTCTTTTTTTATGAATCTATTTTGCCCATTAGTCTACTCAAAATTAAAATATCTATGAAAATTCAAGTTAGATGCTCGGCGTGGACAGCGCTTCCTTAACGTTCGGAAGAATACGGGGATCAGAATGAATGATGAACGCGAACTTGCGCAACAGTTGGAGAACATTTACCGGAGATTCGTTAAGGCTGGAACAAACAAACGGGCTTTCCCAATAAGACGAGTGACTTTTACCACATCATCGATTGACGCGGCCCTAGATCCTCACGGTTGGGAGTTCGCCAAAGGCAATAGCCTGTACATTGCGAAAGATTTGTTTTTTAGCCAAAGCCTGAGAGAAGCCATGATTCTTCGCTTTGCAACTATCTTGTTCTTGGGGGCATATCCCCCCGATCGCTTCATCGCAGAGGTAGCCAATGCATATGTTTGGAACTCACTCAAGGGAGAGCAAAGAGTCTTATTCGAACAGCAATGGAGGAAAAAGTCGAAACCGTTACGAAAATACCCGGAAAACGTGGTAGTGGATTTCGTCACTCATTTGTCAGAGCTCTTCTCGCATAATCCAATCTTGGCCTTAAAAACAACCAAACAGATCTTGACGGATCAGAGACTGGAAATAAAAGACCTTAAGTATTTTACGATGAATTTCCACCTCTTAATAAAGGCGAGAACATACGAGCCCCTAACTCCAAAACGACTAGAATACTTGGAAGCAATAATAAAATACCAGACTGACAGTCCGACTCAACTGGTTAAGAAATTGCCCATAAGGTCAGTTTCTTCAGCACACGAGCAGATACAGTACCTCAAGTTCAGATTCTTTTATCTAAAGTCTAGACATGTTAATATCTCGCGTCTCGGTTTAAACTTCTATTTTTTTGCTCTTGGCGTACCTCATGGATTCGTCAAGTATGTGTTGCCAAGAGCGCATCCTTTTCAACGAACTGTTAGAGAACTCCCTGCGTTGGGACACATCGTCTTTGGACAGTTTTTCTCTCCCATTGATCCCTCAGTGGAAGAAATTTTGCAAGAATATGTAAGACAAGTTGATAAGCTTGTTTACGAAGTCTCTGATCAACATGTTTCTCTACTTTTCCACTTTGTTGAACATCCTTCAACCATTGTAATGTATCAAAGACCAGACTTGTGGAACCCGAATCAGAGAACATGGAAAACTCTGAACGAGATCGAATTAGACCTAAAAACATGGAAAGTCCCCCCTTTCGAGCACTACGAGCATGTCATGAGCGAGATCTCACAGGATCACTTGCGATTCCTTAATGCTTATCGAAAACTTCGTTGGCCAACCGACAATCAAGTGAGGAAAGAATTAGGATGGTCTGATAGGTATCTCAGAAAAATTAGAAAAGAAGCAATTGAGCTAGAGCTTTTTAGAGATACCTACTATATCATGCCCATTGATGACTTGATGATGGGGCTCGTAGTGATGAAAGACCCCACCAAGGAAGAGATTTCTCATTTAGACAGAATTGCGAACAGATGTTTTGTGGGAACCTACGGGATGTCTATTGACCGTGATAGCCTCTTGGCATTTCTTTTCCAGCCTCTCTCACTGGCCCCTCTCACAATCAACAATCTGCGGATAGTGATTCCTCGAGCGTCTGCGTTTTGGAGTTACACTCAATTCTCTGCTTCCTCGATGCTTCCAGTTGAACATTTTGTTGACGGCAGATGGGTTTTTCCGCAATTTGAACCCCAACTAGAAAAAATGAGTAACTGCAATTCTGTAGGATGCTAATGACGAATCTTGGTATGTTTGATTATTCTTCGGCGAGGCATTGGATGTAACGGATGGGGAGTTTCAAATTTATGTCTCGTTTCAGAGGTCGATCTAAGACGATCTTCACGAAGATATTGCAAGAGACCCATTTTCCCTTGCATTCAGAAAAACCTCGAAACTTAGGCAAAACAACAGAACGAGGAAACTCGTAGATGTCTCTTGCTTTGTCCAATACAACGGTCTTGGTTGTTTTCTGTTTGCGACCTTCTATTTTTGAACGAACTTCGGCGAGTAGTTCTATTCTTGCATCCCTGGCGCTTAATGGCGACATTGAGTGAAGTTCGACACGAATTTTATCACCTACAGTAGCAAGTCCTTTGTCAATTGATGCAGTAATTCCGTTTATTGCATGACTCTGCCGTGACGAAGAAAACAAGGATCGAGGGAGTACGTAGGGGATTGGAAAATAGAAATGCTGGTCAGAACGAAATTTACGATTAAATTTCACATGAGCTCGGTGAAATATCTTAGCGTCGATTGTGTTCAATGGTATTAACGGCTCTGGAGGAAGTTGGTATGCTAGATCAACGGTTAAAGGATCAAGAAGGTAGCCTGGCGGTGGTATCTGGATAGATTCTCGTGCGTAAAAATGATTTCGACTAATTTGTTTGGTATCTCCACCATCAGAATACCTAACTGTGACATCTTCTCCACTTTCTAAGCTAAATTCAATGTTTCTCAATCCAGAAGGCATTTTGCCGACAATTTTGAACGTAGCCTTTACTTGATCTCCGGGGAGATAGGACTCCTTGTCAAACGAGACGAGAACTGATAGGGAGGAGTGCTCACATTTCATAAGTTTTGAATGGTTTCGGAGACATATATAACTTAAGAAATCATGGGGGCATACTCTAGTGGCGTCCAGGTTAGAATGTTTTGTCGGTTGACTGTTTTGGCACGCTAGCTGTGAATGCTTTTAATTAAGCAGCGGAGAATAGAAAAAGACGCAACATGACTAAGATGAAAGCGGTTGTTCTTGAGAAAACAGGGCCAGCAGAAATCCTACGAGTGAAGGAGGTCCCTCGCCCGTCTAGTCCTGGAACGGAAGAAGTCATTGTAAAGATGGCATTTGCTGGCATCAACTATGCAGACATCCTTTCTAGAAAGGGGATGTATTCGTGGGCTCCAAAACGTCCTTTTATTCTGGGAATTGAAGGATCTGGAGTGATCGCTCAAAAGGGCGAAGAAGTGGAAGAATGCGAGATCGGAGAACCCGTGATAGTCGGGACACAATCTGGAACATATGCTGAGTACATTAAAGTACACAAGTCTCGAATCTTCCCTGCTTTTCCAAACTATGCTCTAAGGGAAAATGCTACTATAGCGGGATCATACATGACTTCTATGGTTGCGTTGAAAGAGATGGCAAGAGTAAGACAGGGCGAAACAATTCTAGTTCAAGCCGCTGCGGGAGCCTTGGGAATCACCACTTGCCAATTAGCAAAAGCCATGGGATTGAAGGTAGCAGGCACAGCGAGCAAGGAGAAAAAGATTACTTTCTTAAGAGAAAAACTCAGAATTGATCTCGCGATCAATTACACAACCCAAGATTTTGTCCGAGAAATTAAGGAATGGACGAGAGGAAAGGGGGTAAATGTTGTTCTGGAAAGCGTCGGAGGAAAGGTCTTTCAAAATTCTCTTCGCGTACTTGCACCTACTGGAAGAATCGTGTTGGTAGGAGCAACTAGCATCTCGTATTCAAAGAAGAATCCGTTTTCATTATACAAGGCTTGGAGACAAATACCACGAGTCAACCTTCTAAAAGCGATTAGGAGAAGCTACGGTGTCTTGGGTTTTCACTTAGGATGGCTTCTTACGAGTTCCCGTGAAATACTAACACCAATCATCAAAGAGCTTCAAGAAATCATCGTTACTAACGATATTCACCCGGTAATTGACAACGTCTTCACTTTAGAACAAGCCTCAGAAGCACATCGAAGAATCGAGACCCGAGAAAACATTGGGAAAGTAATATTAGCTATTGACGAGACTTTAGAAACGTGAGTGGATTTGTCAAAATATTCACAACTTGAAGATTCCGTACGAAAAATCCCGGACTACGCATGGCTTGTTGTCGGCTTGACCATCGCCTTGGTTTTTCAGATGCTTTTCTGGCCGATAACCAAAGAAATGGGGAATAGGGGATATTCAATAGTTGATTTTGAGCTTGCATGGGACAAAACAACCATGGACAAAATCCTCAATGCTTGGCAAGGGATATTGGATGATGCCATCAAAATGACTTTGCTTGACTTTGGCTTCATCATCGGGTATACTATTCTTCTACTCTCCCTTCTAAGCATTGTTAACAAGTCTAGGAAAACTGGGCCGGCAATCAGACAATACGATAAGTTTCAAAAACTCATAATTGTTGCAGCGTTAGCAGATGTGGTTGAGAATCTTTTCTCGATCTATATTCTGAGCAACCCCGAGACGTATCTAGGTTTGTCGGTTTTCTTCATGAGTCTTGCGTCTGCAATAAAGTGGGTCATAGTTCTTGCAACCGTTTTAAGTATCTTTGAGGGATTATTGCGAGGACTAGTCGAGTGGATCAATTCAAGCCGAAACTAGTGATTGAAAAAGAGCACAAAACAAAGAAAAGAGTCTCAGAACCAGAAAAGTACTGTTCTTGAAAGCTCAGAGCTCAAAGAGGAATTCTCGGATTAAGGCTCTCTGGTCGTGCTTCTTCCATGGTTCTTTCTTAGTGAGCACTTCTCTTGTCAAACGCTCGATGGCGTCATTAATTGCGGGAATTAGACCGAAGCCTTGACCATTGGAGACGAAGAGGAAGCCTTTGTCCGTATAGACTCTGAGGCGAATCTGGTACAACACATGTGTCCTAAACTTGTTCTTCTCAAATGTCTTGATATGGACAACAACCTGCCCGTTCTCACCGATAGCTTCGGAGAATTTCTGCAAGAAACCAGTTACTTCAGAGATTATTCGGTCAAGATCAACTTCATCGAGTTCTTCACCGACAACTTGGATGTAGTAACCAGATTGGGCTTCAGGAACGGTGAGAGGCTCTAAAAGATCTGTCAGAGTAAGTATTCCTTGCAAATGGAATGGATCTCCAATCAGCACCGCGTCAGTATTTCGATCCACCATTGAGTCAATTGCGTCTTTGATTGTGGAAGAGTTAGGAATGATAGGCAACGACTCAGTCATGAAATCGGAAATCAGTTCAGAATAGGGATCAAAAACAAGACCTTCGGGGTCAGTAATGCGTTCACCGCTGGGTTGCCTAAATACTAAGCTGAACAGATTAGTGGATGAAATTGTCCCAATTACTTCGTTGGCCTCATTAACAACGGGGAGCTGACTGATGTTATAGGCTCGAAGCAACTTGATTGCAACTGAAAGCGTGTGCAATTCTGAAACCGTTTGCACATCTTCCGTCGCGTAACTAATGGCAGTATCATTGGGAGAGGGGAAGAACTTTTGCACTAGATCCATGGCTTGAACGACTCCCAGAGGCCTTCCCGTCTTCTCATCCTCAATCACGATGGAATGAACCTTCTGAGACAACAACTTACTAGCAATATCCTTAACGGAGTCTCCCGTAGAGACGTGCTTGATTCTCTTAACGACTTTATTAATTCGTGTCTCGCTCTGAATTCTGCCCTTGCGACCTAGTTCCCGCAATGACATAACTCCAATGTAATCCTTCCCATCGAAAACCTGAGCTTCCCCAACGCCTTCATCAATAAGTCGAGGGATTACGTTGAAAAGAAATTCATCAGCCCCAACTTTTACAAAATTCTTTCTAATAGGTACTACTGTTTCTTCTGCCATGGTGATCACCCACTATGCTCAAATAGTCACCCATTCCCTAAAAAAGTAATCCTCAAGACCTATTCCTAAGAAAAACAAAATCCAAAAACAAAGAAAATGAACGTGAACGATTCAGAAGGTGTAAAAATCCACCATGTTAACCAGCCAAAATCGCGAAATAATAACACATGCCCTAAAATCAAGGATTTCCAATGGCATGAATGTTTAACCAGCGAAACCC
>JAJRWK010000200.1 GCA_024276795.1 archaeon
GCGCGGAGTGCAAGCTGTTCGTGCTGAAAATCCTTGATTTACAAATTATGAGTTCATTCTCCCCATATTGTTGTGATTTTGCTCGTCTCCGATTGACAATTGTATCGGAATAATATAAATATATTCTTTCAAAATTGATCCTCCTCGTTACGCGTTTCAAACCAATTTTGTTTTTTTAAATTGACTACAATCAAAAAATTAGTACAACTTGTTTTATTTCTGAATGAGATGGGTTTTTATATTCTGTGGAGGGTGGCGAGAAGGAAGCAGTCGCATTCCCTACTTGGAAAGTGGAAAATGACACGCAACCCAGTGGTTTTTCTTAATTTCTGTTAAGATCGGTTCTTCTTTTGAACAAATATCTTGAGCGTATTTGCATCGGGGGTGGAATCGACATCCTGAAGGGGGATGTACTGCATCTGCGACATCTCCTTCTGGAAGGTCGTATTCCCTTACTCCAGGAACTGGAATCGGAATCGCGTCGATAAGTGCACTTGTATATGGGTGAAGTGGAGAATCAAAAACTGTATTGACATCTCCTAGCTCCACAAGTTTTCCAACGTACATGACGCCGACTCTGTCGCCGAAATGTCTTGCAGTTGCTAAGTCATGTGTGATGAAAAGGATTGCTAAGTCGTGATTTTCTCGTAGTGTGGAGAATAAGTCTAGGATTCCCGCTCGGAGACTAACGTCTAGCATACTTGTGGGTTCATCTGCTATGAGCAATTTTGGTTCAAGAGATATAGCGCGCGCAATGGCCACTCTTTGTCTTTCCCCACCACTGATTTCATGGGGAAACTTATGATAGTACTGTTCTGGAGGGTGGAGCCCGATTTCTTCAAACATTTGAAGCACTTTAGGATCTGCGTGCCGGTTTTTCTTCTGACCTAGTCGCACATAATTGATTGTGCCAAATAAGATGAGGGCAATGGCAATGATAATATAAATCCATGATTTGCTAATCGCTCCAAGCCCTCCGAGGGAAATACTGCCGTTAGCTACTGGGAGGTAAACGAGAACAGCAAAGAGAATTGCGAGGAAATATGTGATGGCGAGAGAAATTTCTGCGGTCTTCATTTTGTCAAGGATCTTTCGAGTCGTTTCGTTTTCGACTCTGTTGTGGATAATCAAAGGATGAAGGACGGCGTCTCCGAGTTTCATTCTGGGATTAAGTGAGGAATACGGGTTTTGAAAGACGATCTGTGACTTAATATCTCCAATTTTGGGTTTCAGCTCAGCGTGTGTGACTTCTTCTCCTTTCCATTTGAAGCGACCGGACGTAGGTGTTTCGAGTCCCGCGAGTATGCGCGCTGTTGTGGTTTTTCCACAGCCACTTTCCCCAACAAGGCAAAAAATTTCTCCAGGATGAATTTCAAAGGAAATTCCGTCAACAGCGTGAACATATTCTTTTCCTGCTCCCGTCATTCTCGCTAAGAACCCGCCTGTTACTGGGAACATTTTGGTAAGTCCTTCAACTGTGAGTAGAGGGATTTCTTGTTTTTTTGGCCTCGTTGTTTCTGGCTCGTTTTTCTGTTCAAAACTTTGTTTTATACTCGTCTTCATATTGTAAACACCTCACGAAGTGATCTTGACCATGGTGGGTTCCGATTTTGAGCAACATGGGGGCCGCAATTTTGCATTCTTTGATGGCAATAGGACAGCGGCTAGCAAATCTGCAACCAGATGGGGGGTTTCGTAGGTCGGGCGGAGTTCCTGGAATTGCCTCCATCTTTTTCTTTTCTTTTTCCTTGATGTTAGGGATTGCTTTGAGTAAGCCTTGGGTATATGGGTGAGCTGCATTTTCGAAAACGGTTTTAGCGTCTCCGATTTCTACTATTTGACCAGCATACATTATGGCAATTCTGTTAGCAGTTTCCGCCACGACACCAAGATCATGGCTGATGAGAATCATGGTGAGGTCAAATTCTTCTTTCAATTCTCGGAGCAATTGTAGGATTCTTGCTTGAACAAGAACGTCGAGGGCTGTTGTGGGTTCGTCTGCGATTATTACTTTCGGTCTGAGGAGCAGGGCAAGGGCAATCACAATTCGCTGTTGCATTCCTCCCGAGAACTGGAATGGGTAGTCTTGTATGCGGTGTAGTGGGATGTCGAGTCTTTCGAGGGTTTCTTCGACTCGGTAGAAGTCTTTTTCCGGGTCTAAATCATTGTACTTCAACGTATCGATGAAATGCCCTCTTACTCTTTGGAGAGGGTTGAGTGCGTTCTGGGATGCTTGGAAAATCATGGAGATTTCTGATCCTCTAATTGATTTCATCTCTTCCTCGGAAATCGTTGCAAGGTCTTTGTCATTAAATTGAATAGCCCCTTGTTTGATAAAGCCCCCTTTTAGAAGTCTGAGAATTGCGAAGCCTAAAGTGCTCTTACCGCATCCTGATTCCCCGACTAGGCCAAGAACCTCTCCCGGATAGATTTGGAGCGAAACGTTGTCTACCGCTCGGATGTTTCCTTCCTTTGTCGGGTATTCCACGACGAGGGACTGAATATCGAGGATGGGCTGGCTTGTCTCACTTGTTTGCAAGTTGTTTACTGATGAGTGGGTTGAACTTGTCATTTAATGCATCTCCAATTAGTGAGAGTGAAAACGATAGTAAGAAAATCATGAATGCTGGAAAGGCAATGAGCCACGGATAGTTTTGGATCGTGGCTAGTGACTTCGCGGCAAACACATCATATCCCCAGTCTGCGGTGGGAAACTCGATTCCGAGTCCCAAGAATGCGAGACCCGCGTTTGTGAGGATAGCGTCTGTCATATTGAATGGGATCAAGGCAATAGGTGCAGCTATAACGTTTGGTGTAACGTATCGAAGAATAATGGTTATGTCGTTAGCTCCCATGGATCTTGCAGCTTCTACATACGCTTCTTCTTTTACTTGTAGGACTTGAGCTCGTACTACTTTGAAATATGTTGGAATATACACGATCGCGGTTGCTACCGATACCGCCAGAATTGTTTTTAGCGTCCCAATCGTGCTAAGATATACGGCGAGAGTAATTGCAATGAGTAATGACGGAAATGAGTAGATTGAGTCCGCAATGAGTGTTAGTACTCGATCCACGGGTCCTCCATAATATGCTGCTAGGATACCAAGAGGGATGCCGATCGCAAGTGAAAGTAAAGACGCAGCAAATGCCATTTGAAGCGCAGTCCTAGACCCATAAACAATTCTTGAAAACACATCCATGCCGAGGCGGGTCGTGCCGAACCAGTGCTTTGTAGATGGTGGTGAGTACTTGCATCCGGGGTTATCTGGACCACAATTCGTGCTTCGCTCTGCGTACCCATATGGTGTGATGAAGTCAGCAAAGACTGCCATGAAGAGTATAATCGTTAAGATTGAGAGTCCTATGCTTAGCGATTTATTTTCTCGTACAAACTCCCAGGCCTTTATTCTCAGCGGTTCTTTTTCGACACTCGGTGGTTTCATGATTTGCGTTGTTTCTAATGTCATTGTTTCTCTCCTCCTAGAATTTGATTCTTGGATCGAGCAAAGCATAGATGATGTCACTGATCAGGCTAATCAAATTCACGACCAGTGTGAATACCACCATTGCGCCTTGTACGGCTGGATAGTCCTTGTCTTGGATGGCAAGATACAAGTATCGACCAAGCCCCGGAATGCTAAATACCGTCTCTGTTAGAACCGCTCCTGAGAGAAGCAAGGCGAACTGAAGCCCAATTAGCGAAATAGATGGGATTCTAGCGTTTTTTGAGGCATATTTGTAAGCAACAACATGTTCGGGAATTCCCCGGGCTCTTGCAAAGTGAATGTAGTCTTGTTCTAACTGGTGAATCATGTTTGTTCTAATCTGACGAGCAATTGTCGCAGCAATGAGCATTCCGAGAGTGATACTCGGGAGGATAAGATGAATCAAGATATCGAGGGTGAGGTCGGGTCTCCCGCTAAGTATCGTATCTATGATCCAAATCTCCGTGTAGTGGGTAAACTCTTGAGTTCCACCAGGAGATATTAGTCCAAGGGGTGGCAAAAGAGGTATCCACATTGAGAAAATGACTTGGAGAAGTATCCCCACCAAGAACACTGGCGTTGCATAATCACCGATGGTGTAAAAACGAATGGAATGGTCGATTGGTTTTTCTCGATGTCTTCCTGCTCTGCTTCCTAGGAAAATCCCTAAGGGGATTCCGACAAGCGAGCTTGAGATTCCTAGCATAAGTGTGGGACCATATGCTAGTCGAATTTCGTTCTTTACTGAGATTCCCGTCCTTATCGATTCTCCAAAGTCAAAGCGGGCTGAGTCCCTTAAGAAGTAAATGTATTGCTCCCATAATGGCCGATTTAATCCCAGTCTTTCACTGATTTGCCGTACTTGTTCGTCAGGCATCTGCGGATTCATTACCTTTATCGGATTGGCACCCGGAATTACCCTGAGTAGAACAAAGACTAACGTGATAAGGAACCATAGCATTGGAAGGAAGAGCATTATCCTCATGACAATGAATTTTCTGAGCGATGACATCCAATCGAATAGCTCATTGAATAAAAGAGATTTATTTGTTTCCCATGACTTTTAGAATTTCGAAAAAAGAAGAAAAAGACAAAGGAGGTGAAATGAGGCAATTAAACCTCTGTGTGGCGGCCCTATTTCTTATCGTCGTTTGGGTTTAACCACGAGCCGGTAAACGGTCACTATGGACAGTAAAGCAAGCATTGGAATCAATGGGCTTACTGCTAAGAATCCACCCTTTTCTCCACCATAAGTGATTGTGTTGTAGTGGAGGTTCTCAGAAGGTTCAAGCACAACACCCGTAACACCTTCTTGATAGGCTACGAATTGTTTGATCATTGTGAAGAGTGGTACCAAAGGCACGTCCTCTGCTATTAGTTTCTGAGCGTTTATGATTGCTTCTTTTCTGGTATTAGGGTCTGTATTGGTAAGCATGGTGTTAATGTAGTCATCCATCTGAGTGGAGGAATAGTTGGTGCCCAAGCTAAATGCTCCAGAACCAACAAATGGATCAATATAGTTGCTGGGGTCAGGATAGTCAAACCACCAACCAAGGAGGAAGAAGCCCATTGAGCTGAGCTGTCCTACATAGGTGCTCCATTCCGCGGACTTAAGAGTAACCGTGAAATAACCTGTGTCTTCAAGGTGTTGTTTGATTAAGCTAGCCACATCACTCTCGGTTGTGCCATAGTGCGAGGGTGTCCACCACAGCGTGATTGGATATTTGTTCGTGGTGCTGTACCCCGCCGCTGTCATGTTTCCTTCAACATCTGCCTGCACAGGGCCGTCCATGAAGGCATCAACGTGAGAGCTGAAAATCGTGGGAACCATGCTGTACAATGGATCGTTGAGATCATCAAATACTGTCGATGTAATGTCTTTTCGGTTAATGGCTGCCGCAATTGCTTGTCGCACATTTTGGTCCGGATGAGCGTCAACATTG
This sequence comes from archaeon, assembly GCA_024276795.1. Taxonomy (GTDB): domain Archaea; phylum Asgardarchaeota; class Heimdallarchaeia; order Heimdallarchaeales; family JAJRWK01; genus JAJRWK01. The sequence continues at coordinate 5,432 of JAJRWK010000200.1, forward strand.
ACGATGAGATATCTGATTCCAGCAGTGTCTTTTGTCTGATATTCAACACCGGGTAAACTCATCACTTCTTTGATCTCCTCTGGGCCAAATTGCCTATGAGCAACGTCGATTTCTCCTGTCTTCAGGGCAGTCAGTAATGCTGAGGCATCGGAGTAGAACTTGATGATTACTTTTTTGTTTGCAGGCGCATCTCCAAAGTAGTTATCGTTGGGTTCAAGAATGAGCTCAGTGCCCTTTGTCCATGATGTAATCTTGTACGGGCCTAGTCCCGCGGGTATATTCTCAGGATCTCCTGCGATGGCATTCTGGGGTAAAGACTTTGGACTAACCGGCCAAGCGACGGTGTAGGTTAGCCTCTGAAGGAAAGTTGCATCGGGTTTCTGCAAAGTGATCTTGACTGTCGTGTCATCAACTGCTGTTACGGTGTCAACTACGTCAGAGAGGAGGAATGAAGGATCTCCTCCCAAATCAATTGCTCGTTGTAAGTTCCATACCACGGACGCCGCGTCAAAAGCCTCGCCGTCGCTGTATTTGATACCAGTCTTCAGTTTAAACGTGTAGGTCTTGGCATCTGAAGAGACGGTGTATTCTTCAATCATCGGGCCTTTGACTGCATCCGTTGAGTCCACTGGCATTTCCATGAGTCCATGTGTTATTTGGACTAATGTATTTGACGAGAAATAATCGTAGGCGTCAGCCGGGTCAAGATTCGTAATGGAATCCGTGGTTCCTATTACGATCACATCTGACGCTGCATTAGCGGGTGATACTATTGCAACCCCTGCCATTGTTAGCCAAATGGCCAGAAATAGGGCGAAATAGCCCAGAAATGTTTTATTGCTTTTCATTTTTCCCACCTTACTGGTGTTTGGTCTTTGCTGAGACCTTGATCTTATATCCTTCCCATGTATAAATTTCTTCCCCAGTCCCTTAAGCAATTTTTAAAAAAGAGGTTATTATTTGAACTGTATTTTGCAATGCTAGGGGTGGATATTCGGGGGGATTTCGGATTCTCTTTCTAATTTGTATCAATATTTCTCTATTCTTATAATGAAACTACTTCATAAATATCGCTGAAAATCTGTGATATTTTTATCGCTCTTGCTCATGGGGCATCTCCTCATCACCCACTTGGCTTGTCAGATCACTAGTGCTATTCTGGGGGGACATGTCGTATCTGATTCCTCGATTTTTGAACGCATAAACGTTCATGAACCATGACTAATGTGAAACTTCAAGTCAGAACATTCTGGTTAGTTCACCATTTTAATCATCAATTAATAAATTTGACAGTTAAATAGATATGGCTTTTAACAATCTTTCCCAAAGATTCAATGACAACATCAAAAGGTGAAACCATGAAGAAACACCACATAATCTTTCTGGCTCTGGGTCTGACCCTACTATTAATAGCTAGTGTTGGATCCACGAACGCATTCTCATGGTCTGACCAAGGCATTGCTAGTGTTGCCGCAAAACGCGACCAATCAGGCAATGTTTCTTTTGAGTCAGATCATTTGAGAGTGCTAATCGACGGGGTAAACCCTCATGTATCTTTCTTTTTGAAAGAGAATGGTAGCACGTTTGCTACATTTTATAAGTTCATCTTTAGCTCTCTGAACGAAACAGACGCGAACGGTAGCCTTGTCCAGTATTATCAATTGGAGCAAGCACAATGGACCGTCTCTGATCCTATAACTGGAACTATCGATGGTAACAACTACGTCAATGTGAATATGAGCGCCATTCTTAGCATCTACGATATTGGCGGGATCATTTCCGTGCCTATTTCAATTCAAATGTACATGTATGAGACGACACAGTTCCTACCTTATGGGAATGAGACGATCGAAGTGCCTGCGGGGTCATTCAAATATACTGTAGAAATAGGGGCATGGCCATTCCTTGACTATGATAACTCGTTGAAACTCTCGCTCAAATTCATAAGCAATGCAGCTGCAAGGATCAGCCATGATTCCTTAACGGGGATTATCAACGCCACAAGCGAGGATGGCCTAAAGCTCACCGTGACCAATCCTGATCTTGCCATTGTCGATGGTCAAGCAACCAACATTACTGCTTCTGTCTTCTCCACCGGGGCTATGCAATTCATAACCTACGAGTTTCCAAGTTTCAATGAATCCTTGGTCTATGACCCTGTTGTAAATCTAGCCCTTGATACTTCTCTCGACCAAACTGGTAACGACCTTTCCATGGAGAGTGATCATTTGCGGGCAATTTTCGATGGTACTACGCCCCACGTGAAATTCTTTTACAAGGCAAACAATTCTAACTTCACTACTTTCTACAAACTCATGTTCTCATCTCTCAACGAAACAGATGCTAACGGAAGCCTTGTAAAATATCAACGCTTGGAAACGGCGTTGTGGTCCCACTCTGGCCCTATTGAAATCACCGGGGAAAACAATGCCACTCTCATCAATGTGAATTTCACAACAATCCTGAGCGTGTTTGCAGGAACTCCTCCTGTTCAATACGACGTTCCCATAACCATTCGAGCATACTTGGTTCTCGACGAGTTCGCCTTTGACTATGCCAATACGACAATCATTGCGGCCGCTGGAACGTTCAAGTTTTCCGTGGAAATCGGTGCTTGGCCATTCGAGAGTTCGGATAATCAGCTAGAATTGAATGTTCAACTGATCTCTAACGTAAACGCAGTCATGAACTTTGACCACTCAACAGGAAACTTGAATGCGACCTCTGATGAAGGAATTCGCTTAAGCATTGAGAACCCCGACATCGCAATTGCAGATGGAAACGTAACCACGATTACAAGCGCTTACCGAGCCATGGGGAACATGCAATTCCTCTCCTATGTGTTTGGATACTTCAATGAGAGCCTTGAATACGATCCCATCGTCGATATGACTACTACGTCAACTGATGACTCAACTTCTACTGACACCACTACATCTTCAGACGAAACAACCATTCTTCCAGAAGATGGAACAGGCACTGCCGATGAAGAACCAACTTCCGAGGACGCCCAAGCCTCTGCAGGGACTATTGCCATTAGCTCTCTAGCACTCCTCGCCGCACCCGTGGTTCTTCGTCTCCGCAAGAGAAGACTCTGAGATATTGCTGAGTAGCAACCCTGTCCTCTTTTCTCCGCCTTTATGCTGACCCCTTGACCAGGCGTCTACCCTTCCCCTCCTTCTCCCCTCCTCTGCACACCCCTGCAACGGGGTGAGCCGTTTCGTCCTCGCTCATAAGGATCGCTCACCCCTTTCCCCCCTCTCCTCATCAAATACCCAAGGTAAAAATATTGCAAGAAGTGAACGAAATATGATGCGAAAACCTTTGTCGCCCACCATCACTCTTGCTCTTTTCCTTATTGTTACCGCTCTAGTGGTTCCTTTCTCAGCGGAAACCATTACTCTTGACCAAGGATTTTTCACAATCACGAATGTAACCATCACTCCCAATCAACCCGGAGATGGTGAGGTGGTAATCGTTTCAGCAACTATCGCGAATAGTTCCCCCGTTGAAAATGTGACTCTTTATTGGAGCAACGAAAGCGGAATTTGGAATGTTGTTCTCATGAACGCTATTTCCGGAAATGTTTACGAAGGAAAAATTCCTGGCCATCCGGCTGACTCAACGGTAAATTATTATGTCTTGGCTAGAAGCACGACTGGCCAAGAAGCAAGGTGGCCACAAACCGGAAGTGCGTCATATACCGTTTCCAATAGACGTAACCCTATCCATGTCAAACCCAACACTAATGTGTCGATCCCTGCTGGGAAACATTCTCTTAACGTGTCTGATGCCAACGCAATAATCAAACTTGATCTTGCCTTTCCAATGAGCATCAACATTTCCTTGCTTGTCATTTCAAATTTCACAATAGGTCATGTGCTTCATCGCGTTTTCAGTGTTGGACTAGACATAAAAACAAACAATTCTCGAGCAATCACTTCTGCTACAATTAGTATCCAGTATGATGAAACCCTACTTGACCGATACAGCATCTCTCCCGACGAATTGCGATTGTATCGTCGCGAGGCTGGCCAGAACTGGGCTCCCTATCCAAGTATAATTGATCCAGAAATCAGAAGCGTTTCTGCAAATACAACCTCTTTTAGTCAATGGATTGTCTCCGATTCTGAACCTTATTTGGAACTCCGCGTCTCCAGCGACAAAAGCATCGTTGGGCTAGACGAGGAATTCTCCATAAATACAACGCTAATTAACCTGGGAGGAGCTGCCCTACTCAATGTCTCAATTGCAGAATTCCACGTCTCTGGACTTGTTCAAACCTCTGGAATTTCCAGTGCTATTTTGACTATTCTCGAAGGAAAATCTTCTGCATCCTTGATCTGGAATTTCACAGCGCAAGACGTTGGAATATACACTATTATTTTCGTTGTTTCAGCTGGTCAGAATTACTCTCTTTCCAATTCTATTGAGATTGAAGTAGTTTCCTCGACGAGTCCTCCCAACAATCCCTCAAAACAAACAATGTTATCTTTCTCTTCAGGCATTTTCTTTGTAATGATTGTTTTACTCGGCGCAAGCTGGAGTTATCACAAAAGGCTCCACAAACACGAGTCAGCATAATTAGTGCAGTCTCTCCACAAACTATTGAAATGAAGGAGGCTAATAAGGGAGTGGAAGACTCGTGAAACCCAAGAAACGCAGAATATTCCTCATAACTTTCGCAATCTTTGTTCTAGGAAGCCTAGTCAGCTCGACCTCTTATCCTCACTTTCCTTGTTTTTCCCCCCTATCTCCGTCCGTCTTGGACTCCAGTTTCGCATTCCCCGCATTCTTTCCTCAAAATGCCACAACATCGTCAGAGAGTATTCGAATCGATATTGATTTGACCGAATCCTATTTCGTTAATTCCTTCATCATAACTAATCAAGGAACTTCAGACTTGGAAGAATTCAGCTTATCTCTCCCCTTTGAAGTATCTTCTTTGAAGCTCTTCCAAGAAGACGCAGAAATCCCCGTTAAGATCCAAAGTACAACCGAAGAAACAACCATCCAAGCTAGGCTCCTCACTCCGCTTTCCAGCGGAGATTCTTCAAGGCTAACTCTCCATGCAACAACTCCGTCTCTAGTAGAGCAATTAGGTAGTAACGAATTTCTGTTTTTGATTAATTTTCGCTTTTCTATTCCTCAATCCATTAATCTAACCATCGGCTTACCTCCCGGAAGCTCGCTTCTCAA
>JAJRWK010000020.1 GCA_024276795.1 archaeon
AGCGGAACAACAATCGCACAGTTGCTTGGTAGTTCTCAATCCGGGAAAACTACTCTTGCTTCTAAACTTGGAAAAAAAGGAACAGCCAGTGACGTTGTCTTATACAATCAACCGAAGAAATCATTGACAATTATTGACCCTGTAAAATATCCTTCCCGTATCATCCCTCTTCTTGAATTTCTTTCAATAACCGATGTTCCAATTTTAATTATTCCTCCTCGACCTATGGACCGACACACCGCAGAACTAGCAATAACACTGGAATTGCTCAAGAACAAAAACACCATTATTCTGCGATCGATGAAAAGATCGGTTTCTCCACCGGAGTTTGAACAAACATGGGTCTCTATTAGGAAACAATTAGGCAAGTTCAAACACCTCCTCACCTCTTCCGTCCTAGAAGTTGACGTTCAAAATGGAGAAGAAATTTCAGCCCTCAGAGAACAAATTCTTGCAATTGGTCAAAATAAGGGTAACGGAGAAGAAAATGTAGATACGACGATCGTACTTGTAGATCATGCCTTTCCGGTGAAGGGCGTCGGCACGGTCGTTCTAGGAAAAGTGATCCAGGGACAAGTAGAAAAGAGCATGAGAATGACCGTCCATCCCCTGGGAACAATCATTATTGTTCGGTCAATCCAGATTCAAGACGTGAATTCCAAAATCGCTCCTATGGGTTCAAGAGTCGGTCTAGCCATTAAAGGATCGTTCTCGAACTTGAAACGAGGAATGGTACTTGCATCGTCAGATTCAAACTTCATCGTTAGCGAAGATGCGAGGATTTCGGAATTTGTTGCCGCACCGTTCTCTAGAAACCTTGAGGGACTGAGACAAGTGATGTGTATACACGGTCTCCAAAGCTTTCCTGTGAAGATTTCAACTGATAATGAGACTATTCTTCTCAAGGCACAGAAGCCGTTTGTATGGTTATCTGGCCTTCCCGTTTTCTTGGTGGACCCCAATCACTCCCAGAGACTATTAGGAATTGGCTTTGTGAGCTGACTTTGTATTGGTTCAAAGTCTTTATGTGCTCTAATGGTAGTCCGGATTGCTCTCAACCACCCAAGCACAGCGAGCGGTTCACAATACCCTCTGCTCCGTAGCTCAATAAAAGCGTTGGGAATACTTGCACTTCACGACTTGTCTGGCTGTAGAAGTTTTCGTTAGCCAACTGTACTGTACCAAGACAAAGGAAGGCTTCACCCGGCTCTCTCAGCACGTAGCGTGTTTCCACGAGCAAAGCACAATAAGCTTCTTCTTTAATGCTTAGTTTTCAGTATTTAGCCCATGAAACGGGGGACTTTTAAAAAAAGAGGATAATCCCCTCATAAGAAAGTATACAAGACTAAACCATCATGAGTGTTATTAGCATGAGCGATTATGAAATCCGCCAGTTTACCAATGAAGAAATCATTGAACATTACCTCCCTTTAGAGCAGTATGCCTTCTATCCGTCTCCCTCAAGACAGCCTGAGCACTGGGCTCCTGAGCGAGAAACACACAATTATATAGTAGGAGCATTTCTCGACAAGAATCCTGTAGGAATGGCGAAGTATATACCAATGGTTGAGAACATACGAGGTTCTCTCTTGAAAATGGGAGGAGTCGCGTCTGTGGCAACCCTCCCCGAGCATCGACGTAAAGGGCTAGCAAAGGCACTCGTCATCCATCTTTTTGAAAAAATGAATCGAGACGGTTATTACGTATCCACGCTTTATCCTTTTAGAGAGTCCTTTTACTCTGCTCTAGGCTACGCTAAACTTCCTTCAAGAATCCATGCGTCTATTGACCCTGCAAATATTACAAGAGACGACCATTTACTTGCAAATTACTCTGTTATCCGAACCCGTGTTGGGGAAAGATACGAGACCATTCACAAGTTTTTAGGGGAGTTATCAAGAAAAATCCATGGAATGGGAATTTTTGAAAAACCTCCTCCCCCTTCAAACCCAGAACGATGGCTGGTAACCATCGAAAAGGAAGGGAAAATAGAAGGAATATTACAGTATCGCATTGATGGATTCACTCGCCCTTTGCGAATCATGCGATTCTTCTATCGAGATGCTGAAGCAAGAGAAGCGCTCTTGAGTTATCTAAGCATGCATGTTGACCAAGTTTCATCGATCGAGCTTGACATCCACCCCCACGAAAACATTGACTTTTGGGGAAACGATCTCTATCCGGCGCTTTCCAAGCCAATGTGGGTTCCCAGCCCTATGGGAAGAATAATCAACGTAGAAAAGTTGGACAAGAAAATCAATTTACCATCCAAACAAGAAACCGTAACTATTCCTCTTGCAATTGAGGATAAACATTGCTCCTGGAATAACCAATCATTTCTTTTCTCAAACGAATATGGTATTTTGCGAATTGAACCAGAATCAAGTGCTGTAGAAACAATAACAATTGAAACGTTGTCTGCAATGGTATATAACGGGGCTGGGGAAAATCTGCACTACTTGCAGTCATGGAAATCTTTGTCAAAGGAAACCAGAATTGCTCTTGAGAAACTTTTCCTGCCTGCACGACCTTCATTGATCGCCTTCTTCTAGACCGCGTCTTAGAGGGCCATATGAAATAATGAGAGCCTAGGACCCCTTTCTCAAAAACTGGCTTAAGTTGTTCAATCACTACTTTCCATAGGCAAGACCTATAATAATTTGAAATAAGAAAACTAAGAAGGTGAATAGGAGCTTGTCTCTGCCATCGTGGTTGGAAAACAGAGCAAAACATGGTCGGAGATTGTTACAATCCCCCGGAATTCTAATTGGTGCCCAGCATGGAGATAATTTCATGTTTGTGTCCTCTGGATATGCCGACATAAAACGGCAAGAACCTTTCGATCCGGACACTCAATTTCGAATCGGTTCAATCAATAAGGTCTTCACTAGCATCATTGTCAAACTCCTTGAAATCAAGGGAAAAATAAACCTAAATGACTCGATTCAAGAATATCTTCCCTATTTGAAATTCTACTCAAGGCGAAAGGTCAGAGAACCCGTGAGAATAAGACATCTTCTAACCCACACCAGTGGTCTTGGAGAACTAAGATCTACAAGGGATTTTCTTTCCCCTAGTCTTGCACTCTCTGCAAAAAATGAAAACAAGGCTCCTCCCTTATCCCAATACTATTCAAAGCCCTTAGCATTGTATAACTTGCCTGGAACTTCTTGGTATTACGCTAATCACGGGTTTGGTATTCTGGGAGCTTTGATTGAAGAAGTGACTGGAGCTCCTTATTCTAAAGTTTCAAGAGACTTATTATTCCGTCCATTAAAAATGGAACGAACTGTCATCTTGAACTCTAAAACAAGTTCACCAATAGCAACTGGTTACCAAGTTACGAAAAAGAATCGTGCAATACCAGTTTCTAATCCGTGCATTATACCTATTGCAGCTGGAAACGCTTGGTCGACGGCAAGAGACATGATGCGTTTTGCAGATGAACTGGTGAAATCGTATCATGGAGAATCGGAAGCATTCGACCATGATGTTGGAAGAGATCTTTTCCGGCCATGGTTTCAAGTAAGCCCACACATTACCCGCATGGGATTGGGAATATTTCTTCTCCCTTCAGAGCCACTGATTGCACATCACGGAGGTACTATTAACGGCTTTAACTCAATTCTCCTCATTTCGCCAAATGAAAAAACATCTGTCATAATGTCGATAAATCGGGTGAATAGAGAATTATTCTTCTCCTATTCTTTGCATCTTTTCCAAAAGCTTCACCGCCATCTGGGAACACCTGTTAGATACTTTTTCTACTTATCACCAAATTTCCAAATAGACTCACCTCCGATAATCAAGAACCTCCCCTTATCTTATCGCTTAGGGTCTATTAATCTCTCTCTTGGTCGAATCGTTCTTAGCATAGGAACGAGAATCGTAATTGATAGACATAACACATGCTTAACACTGAAAGGAAATGGTTCAATGTATCCCTCCCCCAACGTATTGCTGTATATTCGCGAGTGCGAAAATGAATATCACTTCGGGATTCCAGACGCGTCCCGAAAAATGATACAAAAAATAGTGCTAACCAAAGATTTCGAAAAAGCATATCTTGACTTATCAGGACCAATCCAGTTCGAACACGAAAAGACTCGCTCTTTGAGGAGGAAAATTGGTGAGTTCGTGTTCTTCTCCTTGGCAAAAGCCATGTCAAATAAATAAGGAATAAACGGAATGGCTCAATTATGCATAGTCAGGTCGTGCTTCTCCTTCTTTCTCTTCAGGAAGAATAAAGTCTGGTTGTATCGCTATTGCCTCGATTTCGACTCGCGCACCTTTAGGAAGTGCTGCGACTTGAATCGTGCTTCTCGCTGGAGGCTCTTCTGGAAAGAACTCAGCATACACCTTGTTGAATTGAGCGAATTCATTAATATCAGCCAAATACACAGTTGTTTTGACGATTCCTTTCAATGAACAAGTCGTGCATTCGAGAACCGCTTCTAGATTCTTCAGTGCTTGACGGGTTTCAGCTTCAATTCCTCCAGAAACGAGCTCACCGGTTGCGGGATCAATACCGATCTGACCTGCGGTAAATACGAGTCTTCCAACTCTTATTGCCTGCGAATATGGGCCAATAGCTGCGGGTGCTTTGTCTGTTGAAATAACCTTTCTATCGAGAACTTCTTGATGAGGCATGGGTAATAATTCGTATCTTGGATATATTATCTTATGTTTCCAGAAAATCCTATTTGAACAAGTCGTGCATAAATTTACGTCGCTATTTTTGGAAACTCTTTTTCTCTTTTCTGAGTTTTATCCTCTCTTATCGGGAAAGCCAAGTTTCCCACACAAGCCATTATACCGCTTTTCGCTTTTTACAAGGACTTTTTGTGAGATATCAGAGTAATCTAAGACTCCTTTAGCCAATTTTTTTAACACACCGAGGTCATCTATTCATTGGTAACCTCTATGCTCGAGTCAGTCATGGTTATTACGAGAACAGGAACGCCTTTATTCTTCAAAGATTTGAAGCATCAAGGAAACGAAGACACGACTGTACTCGTAGCTGGTTTTCTCACAGCCATCCAAGAATTCATGAAAGAAACTGCTTCTGAACAGGTTACCGGTGTAGAACTGCAAAATTCCGAATATCTTTTTGAATCTGGTGAAAACGTTTTTGTCGCCTTGAAAATCAAGGATCAAGACTACTTGTCTTATTTAAGAGAAATTGGAAAAGAAATATGTTATGCCTTTGAGAAAAAATACGATCTATCAGACAACTACAATCTAGTTAGCACGAAAGATTTTGATGGGTTCGAAGCAAACCTAGTCAAAATACTTGATGACTATGGTTATGGAATAATTAACCAACTTCGAAATCATCCCAAGACATGGGGGATGGCGATTTTCGACAAGTCATACAACCAGATATTTCTAGGCATGAACTCTTTTGCAAAAACTAGCCAGCGAAATCTCGACAATGCATCAGCTCTCCTGAGAGACTTCCTAATTGAAGCAGCTAAGGCAATATGGGCGCCTATATCACGACAGATTGATATTCTCAGATCATGGCTAGTTATCACGACTCATGACCAAAATTTCTTCTTCTTCTGGACTCGTAAAATAATTGGAATAATTGTTAGCAAAGATAAGGAAATGCTTGATTTCCCTGAGACTCTCCTCGATGGCAAGATCCCTGACCATCAACCTGAAGAGGTGAATAGAATCCTACAAATGGTCACAGATGTTTTTGATAGAGCATTGAAAGTGATAAATTGGGGCAATATTCAGTTGTCGCTTTTTGAATTCAAGAACGTTAGCTATATGATACACTACCCACTTGCCAACAGCATCAAATGGAAAACTAAGCAGTTCTCTCGTCTTGAAGAAAAAATATTTGACGTTTCTGAAGGACTTCCTCTCCCTCTGACACCAGATGATTCTACTAATGGAATTGTTGACAATCTTGAGTCGTCTCGCAAGAAACCCGTGATCCCAAAGAAAGATCATGATCTAGTTCCCGAAACATAAGGCGGCTATTACTGAAACGGTCAAGAACAAGCTATAAGGAACGATGTTCATTAGTTTGTCGTATGCCTCTCTTCTTCTGTCATGTCAAGAATAATAAGAGCCATCGCTTTTGCTAAGCTAGGATTAATCTGAGAAGAAACGACTGCTCTCACTTGATTCTTTTGATCTACGAGAACAATTGTGGGAACGGTTTGAGGCAGAAAGAGATCTATCAATGGATGTGAATAGGCAATGTCGAGTTCTATTATAGGGATCTTGATACCTTGGTGATTAAGCGCTTCAATTAGAATTTTCTTTGAATATATGCAGCGAGAGCAAAACCTACTTACGAAAAGGATGATGTAAGCTGTTCCAAAAGAGTATTTGGACGGGATTTATTGGCCAACTTTGACTCCTGACATAGACATTCGCTGACTTATTAGATGCTTGTTTTGACGATCTCTCACTGTTTTATTGGTTCTCTTTTCCAAATGATTCTTTCTCGACCTTCTATGATTCTTTCAACGTTTTCTCTGTGTTTCCACCAAATGAGTGGAATGTAAAGAAGAGAAGTTACGAATAGCTGATAGTTACTGGTTGATACAATTAATGCAGGTGGAATGAGAAAGACGGCCACAACATTCGCTAAAGAAGTCATTCCGGAAATTATCACAAGCAGAACCCATGGAATCGCAACCAAGGTGAATGCCATGGGAGAGATCCCTAACATAGCTCCAAGAGTTGTGGCCCAGCCTTTTCCACCCTTAAATCCTAGCCACAAGGGATAGCAATGACCAATTATGACCCAAAATGCAAACACTCCTATCCAAAGGCCCTCTGGGAATACAAATGGATCCTCCCACTGGGTTAGAAAATTAGAGATTACAATTTTTCCCACATAAACAGCAAGCCATCCCTTTCCAAAATCAATAACGCCAACGAATGCGAATGCGCCTATGCCCATGGTTCTCAAGGCGTTAGCTCCTCCTACGTTTCCTGAACCGTGTTGGCGAATGTCAATACCATATTTGAGCTTTCCAATCACGTATGCGGAAGGGAATGAACCAAGCAAGTAGGCAAGAATTATTCCAACAATTCCACCGTAAAACATGTCTCTAGATCTTCACGTAGATATTTAACGATATTGCCCCACAGAAAATGAATAGAGGGACGATAATCGACGAGACTCTTTTTTGGGAGTGAGAAGCAACCCTACAATGTTTTGGATGCGAAATGTTCTACTAATATTGTTTGAGCAATTCTTGCTGCTAATACTCCCGTGCTAAGAGAGCAATCATATTTGGGATTATATTCTGTCATATCTGCACCTATTAGTCTTCCGGCAACAATTTTGATTAATTCAAGCACATGCCATGGCCAGAGCCCGTTTGCTTCGGGATTTCCGACACCTGGTGCGAACCCTGGATCAATGCCATCCATGTCTATTGATAAATAAATTGGGTCTTTAGAATCAAGTATTGCAAGAAGCGTGTTTCTAAACTCAGAGGCTGTCATTCTCACTAAATCATGGGACCATAAAACAATGAATTCATTTTCTTTTGCGAACTCTATTTCCTCCCTAGTAACAGCCCGTGTTCCTACAAATACGACATTGTCGAAATCCCCTTTTTCATAGGCTCTAGAAATCGCACATGCGTGAGAGAACTTGTTTTCGTTGTATTCATAGCGTAGATCTAAATGAGCATCAATGATAACTAGTGTTGATCTAGGGAGACCCTCAGCGATACCTGCAGTAATCGTGTGCTCCCCTCCAATTGCGAAAGGAAATAGCTTCTTCTTCCTCGCAATCTTGGTGATCTCCCCTAGTTTCCCGAGAACCGATGCCGTATCATTATCCGTAATTATTAGGTCTCCTAGATCGTGAATCAGAAGATTCGCTAGATCTATTTTAGAAAAAGGACTTATAGATTCAATATTTGAGTTAGCGATTCTTAGTTTGGATGGTCCTTCTTCACATCCCTTTCGAAAGCTGGCACTAACATCTAAAGGCACTCCATAAATTAGATAATCTGCGAGTTCTTTCCTGCTTTGAAACCCCCCAAAAGGAAGTTTTGTCGGGCTAAATTCTCCATCCATGCTATTCTATCTGTATGACTCTAAGGCTATAAATAGAGCTATAAAAACGAAGGAAGTCAAAATAAGTTCGGGTTTTGAAACCACTATTATTTTATTCTCTTCATTCGAGATTATATGTGCATGAAAGTGCTAGTTACGGGGGGAAGTCGGGGAATCGGATTAGAATTCGTTCGCCAACTGGCCATGAGAGACGATAAAATCTTCGTTGGCGTTCGAAATCCCGACAATGCTCCCAACTTGGCCAAGCTACAACGACAATATGAGAG
>JAJRWK010000201.1 GCA_024276795.1 archaeon
AGTGATGGCTTCGAGCCGGATAACAATATGTCGTTTGCAAAAGAAATCTTGATTAATTCTACCCAGAATCACTCGATTTACCCAGTGGGGGATGTGGACTGGGTGTTTTTTGAGTTAAATGAATCAATGTTTGTAACTATCGAGACAGATGGCAAAAGGGGTTACGACACGAGCATTGCCTTGTTTGATGCTCAAGGGAATTTGCTGGAACAGAATGATGATGGAGGGAACTATCTTTATTCAAAAATAGGTATTTCTTTGAAACCAGCAAAGTACTACGTGTATGTTGAAGGGTTTCAAAACGTTACCGAAATCCCGAGTTATAACCTCACAGTCTTGGCGTTGGAAAGGACATCTCAGCCAGAGACACCAGGGGTTGACCCGTATGAGCCTGATGATAGTCCCAGCAGTGCAGTACCCATTTTTTCAGGAGACGAATTATTTCGTTCCATAAGTCCTCAGGACGATATCGACTGGTTCGTTTTTGTGATCACTGAGACTTCTTACGTCGACATAGTCACTCGAGGATCAGTAAGAGACGACACGATGCTTTCTTTGTACGATGACAACCTAGAAGTAGTTTATCAAAACGATGATTGGATGAGCTTATTTGCGGAAGCACATTTGGAACTAAGCTCTGGAACATATTACTTTTCAATCACGAGTTATGGCATGGGTGCTGAAATCAAGGAATATCGGGTTAGTTTTCGAGTCTTGCCCAAAGGCCTTGATGAATATGAAAATGATGATAGTATAGAGAACGCGACTTTGCTCCAGAATGGAGAGAAACAATTTCATACAATTCACGACTCTGATGATAATGATTACTTCAAACTTGTGTTGGACGAGGAGTCTTTCTTCTCTTTTGATATGCTAGGCTATGCAGGAAGAATTGCGTTTGATTTCCTTGTTGTTAAGAATTCCTCTTCCTATACGCGCTACATAAACCCAAATGAAGTGTATTCTCTAGATGCTGGGGTTTATTATTTCCGTGTTTTCTTGCAAAATGTATTGAATGGCTCTGGATACTACTACATTAATGCCAATTGGATTCCGGCTAGAGTGGTGCAGTTTGATTCAGAAAACATGTCTTACGTTCTGAATGGCACCGTTGGGAGAGAGACAACTCCTCCTTTTGTAGCGTTTAAGGCCAATTTTTCCCTTGCTTACACTGTGTCGTTTTCTTTCAATTTCTTAGAAAACGGAGGCAATTCGATTTCGCTCGTCATTAGAACTGATGATTCTGAATCTTGGTTCGGGGTTGATTCCCGTTTTTCCGATATTTCCAAGTTCATTGATCCGGATAAGATAAGTCAGATCGCAATATTTAGCCAAAATGTCGTGTCAACTTCGTTCATCGTGAATGTTACAGCTCATCCTTTGGAACCAGACGAGTACGAGCCAGACGATTCTAGCAAGAATGCCACGAAAATACTTGGCTCAAGCGGAGGTCAAGAACACTCACTTGCCCCTGGTGGAGACGTTGACTGGTTCTCTTTTGAGATTGTTGAAAAGAAGGGAACTCTAGACCTTAATATTGAATATTATACTGCAATAAACGAGGAATCAAGTATACTAATTAGGATCTACGACGAAGAATTCAACATTCTTAAAGAGATGACAGCACACCATGGGTATTTATTAGTCTCTGGAAACTATTCCACAGGGAATTATTACATTGAAATAAGAGCAGTGAACGACGTAGTCATTCCATTTTACTACATTTCCTGGTCTCTTCGCCAAAAGTATATTGGCGTAATAACACTAAGCACAAATGACGGGATTTATACGATCGGCGATATCGTGCAAATCAAATGGGATTCATCCGGCGTAGACAGAGTAACCATTAGCCTAAGGAGGTCCAGTAATTTGGAGGAAGTTAAACAGATTGTTAGGTTCTATGAAAACACTGGCGAGTATTCGTGGAAGATCGAGGGCGTTGAGCCGGGTGCTTATATCATAATGGTGCAGGATGCAATCATAAGTAAAATTATGGGGCTGAGCCCGAAAATCGTAATACGAGAAAATTCTGCGGGAAACAATGGCAATGATGGTGGTGGGTTTTTCAGGATTAGCTTTCAACAAGATGGCGTGCTCTTGGCTCTAGTGTTAATGGTTCTAGCAGTGTCTCCTTTGATTCGAAGAAAACGATAAGATCTTCGCTGAGCCTCGCCATAAATATAAACAGTTTGAATAACGGAAACATGGGAATGTTTCAAATACTCCGCCTAAACCCGAATGCCGGTGATGATCGCGTTTTCTGCTCAAAAAGAGAAGTTCATTTTCTGAGAGAGAAGCCCGATTGGTGTGCAGTGGGGCGTAACTAGAGTGTTAGTTAGCTAACCTAAGTGTTTGCTTATTTTGTCTCTATCTGGTTACTATCTGGAACTAACTCGGGTCATAAGTTGATTTTTTGAGGAATGATCGCGAATACTAAACCCGTTGACCAAGAGAGTGATCCACCCTGTCCCCTCATATTCACATCAATTTAGATCATTTCATGATTGTAGCATAGCATTGCTCAAGGGAAAACTACTTCCACGCTTAATGGTTACACCAAGCAGATGCACAACTTATCACTATGTTTTTTGTAAACGCTGGATTGTGATTGGAAAATAGAACGAGGAGGGGAGAATGCATGATTATTGGTCTACTAGTGTTTCTAAACTCTCTGATACTATTATCTAGCTTACCATGAGTGAGTAGTCTAACGTAGTCGATATTTCATTATTCTTATACCAAGTGTTACTTTCGTCCGATGCCCAGAACCCCCAGTGAAATTTGGCGGAAATACTTAAGCCGTAACCAGAATATCCCGTGTCGTAAATCCAAAGAAGGTATGTACTAACAGTGGAAGTGTAGGCGACGTTATAAAACACACCTCCCTGAGTCCCTCCCATCGGGAATGAATTGAATGACGGTACTTCGAAACAAACGATGTCATCGTTAGGGTTAGAATATGCGTCGGCGGTGGTATCAAAAGTTCGGGAATCTGACCGACCTACAAGAACTCCGGCCGCAGTATCGATCATACCGTCGATTTCATCGTCGACCCCTATTACAGTAGTTGCAATTTTTACCGGAATTGAATAGGGACCCAAGGCCTTGTAAAGAAGAATGGATAATCCAAGCTTTGTCAATCTGAATGCAAGGTCTTGGGCGCGATTATCAACGTTCGTCTCAGTTGAAAACAGGCGATTGTCTGCAAATATGACATCTAATGCATCTAGCTTTCCTTTCTGGGTTGAAGATGACGCTGAAGTCGGCAACAGCTGAATTTTAAGATCTGTTTGATCTATTCCAAGCCCATCTTCGGCATGTGCTTGAGTGGATATGCCCAAAAGCATGATTTTCTTCATACCATTAGATCCAGGTAAGTCCCCGAGAGAGAAAATATTCACATCAATCCCGTAAGTCACCCGGGCTATTTCTTCTTGCGGGCTTCTCTTATTGGTATAATACAGGTAATGCAGGTAACCATCAAACCATTTTCCTGAATTTATCGCTATTTCTGCGCTATCAATATAACCATGGACATTTCTCTGAATATAACCCTGGGCATTTCTCCGCTCAATATTCCTTACGGAGATGATTACGGCTATCTCTTCAATTTGATAGCCATTTTCACTTACGGGAATTGAAAATGAACCACTGACAATTCTCCAAGGCATGTTTGAGTCCGTAGATCTGTTTTCCCAAGATCCGTACAAATATCTGTAAACAGGAGAAGTTGACGTAACTTGGGGTTTAACTGTAGGCGGCATCAATGCGTTTATCTTGCCTGTTCCAGAACTTATCGGAGCTACGCTTCCAGGAGTGGGAAGAGGAGCGCGTCCCCCGCCGCCTCCGCCGCCTCCGCCACCGCCAGAAGCGGGTTCGTAATACGTATAC
>JAJRWK010000202.1 GCA_024276795.1 archaeon
AAGCCACGAAGATTTGTCTCACCTCTTCTACAAGAAATACAAGATAATGCTTGGCAAAACTTTGTGTAGCCAAATAGCAATAATAGCAACAATGAAAAGAAAATATCGAAACCTCAGAAAGGTCGAATAACGGGCTTAAGGGATCTCTAAATATTTTTTAATGTCCAAGAGAGACATTTTAGCGTGTCTGAACGCTTATTTTTTTCATATCTGACTCCCCCTCTTGTTTTTTCTTTGATTTTCTTTCTTTACACTGAAATTTATATCGATGGTGAGTTATCCATAAATTCTTATGAAGGGGTTAGAATCATTGAGGGTATTGTCTTCTTTTCTCTCATCTCCGCAGCGATGATATCCCATTTTGAAAAAGGTGAGCCTCCTTTCATCCTTGTTTCGAATTCACTTCAAGCAGGGATTTTTTTTTCATTTATTGCACTGATCGCTCTCTCGGCTCGAATTTTACCTAGAGAATGGGATTCCAGAACTGCCCGCACGTTGAGCTTCAAGGTTGTTTTCTCCTCCATCCCAAATATCGGTAGTTGGTTGCTATTCCTGCCGCTTGGTTTGATTCTTGGGCTATCCTTTCCATTACAAAATTCTCCTGCCTCGATTTTCTTTCCAAAGCCCAGAACAACTCTGAGTCCAAATGCTCAAAATAGGAGTCATCACTCCCATGTCATAGGAGGAATAATTGCTGGCTTTATTTCAAGTATTTTTTTCGTAGTCTTCATCTTCATTACTCTGGGAAACATATTTACTAATTTTCTCGCTCTGTTTTTTGGAGGTATGCAAGGCCTTACCGTAAAACTATTGCATCGGGAAATGAGCCAAAAAACGGTCTACGTAGCTATGTGGACTTTTTTGATAATGCTTGGTTTTCCGTTTCTCATAATTCTTTTCTTCATTTCATTCGGGATCTCAACAACTGCTGTTGCATTTACCGCTTATTTCGTAGAACTAATTCCCGTTCTTCTGGTTCCTTTTGGTCAAGGCGCGCTCGCTTGGTTTGTTACGCACCGCCGCCACGGGAGCTTCATTCCTTCATTGGACAATCAGAATCAGACTAGCGATGTAGGCTGGTTTGCAGCTTCTCTGATTATGCTTAATGCTCTATTTGTTCCCTTGACCATTCTTGACATCGGAATCCGAGATGATGAGCTCTCTTTTGGTAATTATTCATATACTTCGCTCTTGTTTATCTCCGTTTATGTTCCTTTTCTCGTAGCGGTGCTTCTAGGAATGTCTTGGGACTTCAGAAAAGAACGTTTACCGAAATATCTGCTTCCCATTATTCTTTTTTCAATTTCATTCCAAATGATTTTTCAGATTACGAGTCTTATTGCAAAGAATATCTATGTAATATTCAGTCCCTCTTCTCCTTTTTCTTTCAACAGAATCGACTCCTTCTTTTCTTACTATGCCCTCGCCTGGGCTTCATCGGTTGTTGTCATTATTGTTGCGCCTCTGGTTTTTCTTCCTCTAGGGTGGATTATTGGAACATGGACGGTCACTGAAAACCCGAACAATCGACCTCGCTTTCTTCTCTTACTCAGAAAACGTCTCGAAACGAAACAAGAGAACTCTCCCAACTCTTTCTTAACAGATCTAGTTCTAGGCATCCTGGTAATAATTGCGGAATTTCTTGCATTGATTTTTACGCTAAACCAGGGGATCCTCTTCATGGTACTGGTCTTTTCTATGTGGTTACTCTTGGGACTGTCACAAGAGGAGAGGAAAATAACTAGCATAAGAACATCATTTCTGCTATTATCCTTCTACATAATGCTCCATTTTGTTTCCTTAATTGTTGCCTTGCAATTTACAGAATTTCAAGGTGCTTTTTCTGTTATTGATATGACCATGGAGATCATCTTTGTTGGAGCAATGATTTTCCTTTTATCAACTTTTGTCGCAGTACCTGGTTATGTTGGCGGGATCTTCTTACAGATGTCGCTACTGCGCTTGTTTAAAGAGAGAAAAAAAGGATCATCCGAGGAGGATGGTTCCCTCATGTTTTTTGATTTTGATCTCTGATAGTCTTCGCTAACCATTAATCATATCAGAAAGGAAGATGTTGCAAGGAAAAAAGACAACCTCTTGCAAAAAAATTATGCAAAATAAAGTCATCAACGCCATGCTACGTAAAACCGATCTCTGTTAATAAACGTAGGTCCATTGCTGCATGTTTTGCAAGAAGTATTTCGTTTTTTTTGTTCCAACATGCGGACTCTGCTTTTAGTAGTCTGATTGCTGTTTCTAAATCTCCTCCTTCGATAGCGACAAAAACATCTTCCAACACCTTGCAGGATTTCTGAAAGTGCTGTCTTGGTTGATGGGTTTTAATATCTTCTTTCTGCATCTTCCTATTCCATTGCCTCAGCTGATCCTTTGTATTAATGTTTGGAAGCTCATAACTAAACTCAAGCATGCGTATCTGGCTCGAGAACCGTATCAAATCCGTTGGTCGTGCCCTCGAAAACTTATGGGGCATTTTTGAAACAAATCGCTGAATCAGTCTCGATGTTGTGATTAACAACGTAGGGTTGATTGTTTGATCAGGATTTCTTATTGTTACGACTTCACTCACTTTCAATTTTCTGGTAGCGAATAAGCAAGCCTCGACTTCTTCTGCGTTGATCACAATATCACACGGAAGGCTGAAAATAGTTGTGTTTTTCATCTGGCTTCCCGCTGAAAGTAAGCCGAGGAGAGGCCCCTTTGCCGGGATGTCTGTTCTGTCAATGACAAAGCTTAACGAATAGGGCCTGTTTGAGGCGAAGAGCACTCCTTCGAGTTTTTCTTGGAACTCTTCTTTGGTGCTCTCTGAATCAACACTAATAACGATCTTTTCTACAGATGAAGCCGTGAGATTTTCAACTATTCTCTGGATGAGAGGTTTTCCTTTTAAAAGCGCAAAGGTCTTGTGCTCGGGCTGTTCGGGACTTTGTCTAAAACGTGATGACTTTCCGCCAGCAAGGATGACTGCTATTATTTTTTCTGTCATAGTGCTTTCCGCCTTAGTGCTCTCGCTGATGTCGTCAGAATTCTAAAATGGAACTCCACACTTTTGGCTTTTGTTCATTTTATCTTTGACAGAATTTATATGACTATTATAATGAGTATTACTGATGACTGATTTGGGTCCTCCAAAACGATATCAAGAAATTAAAGCAAAATATCCCGAAATTTTGGAAGCTTATGAAAAGCTTTCAAGTGCAACCAAAAAAGCTGGTCCTCTCGATGAAAAAACAGTTGCTTTAATTAAACTAGGTATTTCAATAGGTGCTAGGGCAGAAGGTGCCACTCATTCCGCCGTGAGAAAAGCATTGAAAGCAGGAGCAACTCCTGAAGAAATTAGACATGCTGTTTTCTTATCCACAACCACGATCGGCTTCCCCAATATGATGGCAGCACTCTCGTGGGCTGATGATATCTTGGAAAAAACAGCTGAATAGACGCGGTGATTTTTTCATAGATCTCTGCTATTATTAACCCCTCCTTAATTTGTAGTTTGTAAACGCTAGGTGACTATTATGGAGCATGAAGCCAACACTGGAAACAACGAAATCCTGCCCGTGTCACAACGCTGTTCTATCCTTAAAGTGCTCGAAATCCTCGGCAGAAAATGGTTCGTATTTGTAATCGCAGAACTCATGGCAAATTCTGTTCTGTCATTTTCAGAAATCCAAACAAGGCTATCCGGAGAATACGGTGAGAACATTTCTGCCAGGACATTGTCAAGCGTCCTAAAAATATTGGAAGGCGAAGGCATCATTGCACGTAGAGTGATTGACAATGTTCGACCTACGAGAGTTGAATACTATCTGACTGAAAAGGGGGATGACTTCGACATAATATTTGGCGCTCTAAAAGCATGGGGCGTAAAATGGGGAGGAGCACAACAAAAACAGTGCAAGGCAAATACATGTGTTCACAACTTCATTGCTCCGCTAGACCTCGCAGAACTTCGAGAAACATTCATTCCTCTTCACTCGGGAACCAGCTAGTTTTTCTCGATTTTCACCCCAATGCTTAAAAATAGGTCCAGATTGTCCGTGAGAACATTTTTTTAGCTTAAATTCTATTCTTATCATCTAATAGCGAAAATAATACTTAGTATTGTCGGGTGAACTCACTGACAGCGTGTTTAGGAAACCGTATTTAATATATTCTAGGTATTTCTCTCAGAATTCTCACACCTAGTTAATGATAGGTGGAACAAAATGACCTGGATAAAAGATGTTATTGACCCGAAATCTCGCCAATGGGAAGAGTTCTACCGTCGGCGATGGCAACATGACAAAGTTATCCGGAGCACGCATGGTGTAAATTGCACAGGTGGGTGTTCTTGGAATATCTATGTCAAAGATGGCATTATCACATGGGAAATGCAAGCAACGGATTATCCTCTGTTGGATTCCTCTGTTCCCCCGTACGAACCAAGAGGATGTCAGCGAGGCATTTCTGCATCGTGGTATGTTTACAGCCCACTAAGAATTAAATATCCTTACATTCGAGGAAAACTTCTGGAATTGTGGAGAGAAGCTAAGAAACTGCATGCTGATCCTGTCAAGGCTTGGGAATCGATTGTTAGTGATAAAGAAAAAAGGAGCTCCTACCAAAAGAGAAGAGGACTTGGTGGTTTCAGACGGACCACATGGCAAGAATCAATTGAAATTATTGCTGCTTCAATGATTTACACTGCTAAAAAATACGGTCCCGACCGTGTTTTCGGCTTCTCGCCAATCCCTGCAATGTCCTATCTTTCTTATGCTGGTGGTTCACGACTCATGCAACTGTTTGGCGGAGTTGTGATGAGCTTTTACGACTGGTACTCTGATCTTCCACCAGCTTCCCCCGAAGTCTGGGGTGAACAAACAGATGTCGCAGAAAGTGCGGACTGGTTCAACGCGAAGTATATTGTCTCTATGGGCTCAAATCTGAGCGTTACCCGAGCTCCTGATGCTCACTTCATTCATGAAGCCCGTCATAATGGAACCAAGTTCGTCGTGATTTCTCCCGATTTTAGTCCTGTTGCGAAAAACTCTGACTGGTGGATTCCCGTCAGAGCTGGTCAAGATACTGCTCTATGGATGGCCGCAAACCACGTGATCCTCAAAGAGTTTCACGTGGATAAACAAGTTCCTTATTTCATGGATTATGTCAAGAGATACAGCGACGCCCCCTTCCTTGTGAAATTAGAAAAAGGAGAAAGCGGTTTCAAAACTGGTCAATTCTTACGATGTGAAGATATTAAGTCCCTAAAAGATGAAGAAAACGCATACTGGAAACCAGTTGTATTTGACGGACTCAAAAATGAAATTGTGCTTCCCCAAGGAACGATTGGTCATCGCTGGAGCGAAGAAAAAGGAAAATGGAACCTAGAATTAAAAGAAGCAAGAGAAGGCAGAGAAATTGACCCTGTTTTAACTTTCATCGAGTCCAAAGACGACGTAGCAATGATTGAGTTCATTGACTATGCCTCGGGCAAGACCTTCCTTCGGGGTGTTCCCGTGAAAAATGTTGAAACCACCGAAGGAACCATTCAAGTAGCAACTGTTTATGACTTGTTACTTGCTCAGTTTGCAGTTCCCCGTGGGTTGCCAGGAGATTATCCCGAATCTTACGACGATCCCGTTCCTTACACACCTGCTTGGCAAGAAGAGTTCACTGGGATCGGCCGAGACACAATCATTCGATTTGCCCGAGAATTTGCTCACAATGCAGAAGTAACCGAAGGCAAATCTATGATCTTAATTGGAACTGGTATCAACCACTGGTATTATAACAATCTGGGTTACAGAGCACCAATTACTGCTCTTGTTATGACTGGAAGCGTTGGTAAAAACGGTGGTGGCCTCAACCACTACGTCGGTCAAGAAAAAGTCAGTCTATTAGCACCATGGGTAACTGTAGCCATGGCTTTCGACTGGCAAAGACCTCCAAGACTCCAGCAAACACCAATATGGCATTACATGCACAGTGATCAGTGGAGATATGAGGGGGCATTCACAGATTATGCCAGTCTTCCCAAAGATTCCAAGTATCAAGGAAAACATGTTGCAGATCTCATTGCCAAAGCAGTCAAGCGCGGATGGATGCCATTCTATCCTCAATTTAATCGAAATACAATTGATCTGCTAAAGGAAGCTAAGGAAGCAGGTGCAAAGACCAAAGAAGAAATCGCCAAATGGATCATAGAACGCTTGAAGAACAAGGAGCTCCGGTTTGCAGTAGAAGACGTTGATGCTGAAGAGAACTGGCCGAGAGTATTTGTGATCTGGAGAGCCAACGCACTCATGTCCAGCGCTAAAGGGCATGAGTACTTCCTAAGACATTACTTAGGTGCAAAAGATAACCTCATCAGCGAGGAAAGGGCCAAGGGCGTTGTTGAACACGTGGAATTCCGAGAACCAGCACCCAGAGCCAAGATGGACCTAGTGGTTGATCTCAACTTTAGAATGGATACTTCGGCTCTCTATTCCGACATTGTCCTACCAGCTGCAATGTGGTACGAAAAGAATGACATGAATACTACGGATCTTCATACCTTCATCCATCCCTTGGGTAAGGCCGTGCCTCCCGCTTGGGAAGCTAAGTCTGACTGGGACATCTTCAAAACTCTTGCCAAGAAGATTAGCGAACTCGCTCCTAAATACTTCCCCGAACCAGTGGATGATGTCATCGCTGCTCCTCTGCTTCATGACACTCCTGCAGAGCTAGCACAAAAAGATGTCAAAGACTGGTTTGAAGGAGAATGTGAACCCATTCCAGGAAAGACCATGCCAAACCTCGCCATTGTCCAAAGAGATTACTCGAAACTCTATAACAAGTTCATCTCCTTTGGCAGAGCGGCTAGGGATCTTGGCATGGGTGTGCATGGAATCAAAATCCCAATCAAAGACTTTTACGACGCCTTGCTTGAGAACCCAACTGGTGGTTCTCCTGATCCTAAGCACATGCGATGTGTTGAATGGGACGGACAGAAATACCCAAGTCTAGAAGACGCTCTTGATGCTGCGAATACTATTCTCTATTTTGCACCGGAAACCAACGGCGACATCGCCTATGCAGCGTTCAAGGAAGAAGAAAAGAAAGTTGGTCTGCCACTTGCTGACTTGGCGGAAGAAAATCGATCTTACCGTGTTACTTTCGAAGACATCAGTACTCAGCCCAGAAGAATCATCACCTCACCCGCATGGAGCGGTATTATTAATAAAGGACGCCCTTATGCTGCCTACACAATTAATGTAGAACGAAGTGTTCCTTGGAGAACAATCACCGGGAGGCAGTCTCTTTACATTGATCATCCCTATTACAAAGAATTTGGAGAGCAATTGCCCACTTACAAACCCAAGCTTGACATGAAAGCCTTAGGTGAATTAAGAAAGAGTGTCGAGGAAGGAAAAGCCCTCGTGCTCAATTTCGCGACCCCACATGGAAAATGGCAGATCCACTCCACATTTTACGACAATCACCGCATGAGGACGCTGTCAAGGAGTGTTGAGCCGTTGTGGATGCACCCTGACGATGCTGACAAGCTCGGTATTAAAGACAACGACTGGGTCGAGGTCTACAACGATAATGGTGTTGTTGTCATTCGAGCCAATGTAAGTCGGAGAATTCAGCCTGGCATGGTCATGATGCATCACTCCGCAGAACGAACACTTAGTATTCCCAAGTCTCCCACTCGTGGCAATAGGGCTGGAGTGCATAACAGTCTAATTCGTGCCCGCCTTAACCCACTATTCTTGGCAGGAGGCTACGCTCAGTTTACTTACTTCTTCAACTATTGGGGACCAACCGGCGTTAACCGAGACACCTATGTTATTGTGCGGAAACTGGACAGAGTGGAGTTCTAAAGGAGGAAGAAAAAATGAACATTCGTGCACAAGTATCAATGGTTTTTCACCTTGACAAATGCATTGGTTGCCACACATGCACTGTTGCCTGCAAGAATATTTGGACTGATCGCAAGGGCACAGAATACATGTGGTGGAATAATGTAGAAACCAAGCCCGGGACTGGGTACCCATACAAATGGGAAGACCAGAAAAAATACAAGGGCGGTTGGAAAATTGAAAAAGACCAGCTCAAGCTAAACTTAGCCTCCCGCGCAGGGGGTCTCGCAAGAATCTTCCACAATCCAGTTCTGCCACAACTGGACGACTATTATGAACCATGGACTTACAAATATGAAGATGTTGTCATCTCTCCAGACCAAGACATTCAACCAACTGCAAGAACCATTTCTATGATCACAGGCAAGCCCTTAGACGTAAAATATGGGCCCAACTGGGATGATGATTTAAGCGGATCAGAAGAATACGCTGCAAAAGACGTCAATCTTGACGAACTCACTCCCGAAGAACGAGAGCAACTAAAGGAAATCGAAAGAACGGTATTCTTTTACCTGCCAAGAATTTGCAATCACTGCGTTAACGCCAGTTGCGTAGCGTCTTGTCCCACCGGAGCAATCTACAAAAGAGGAGAAGATGGCATCGTCCTTGTCAGCCAAGAAAAATGCAGAGGCTGGCGAATGTGCATTTCTGGTTGTCCATACAAAAAAGTGTACTACAACTGGTCTACAGGAAAATCCGAGAAATGCATCCTATGCTATCCAAGATTAGAATCAGGACAAGCACCAGCGTGCTTCCACACGTGTGTAGGAAGAATCCGCTATCTTGGCGTCATTCTTTATGATGCAGATGAAATCGTGAATGCAGCAAGGGCAAGTGATGAGAACCTGGTCGCTGCGCAACTTGACCTCATCAAAGATCCATTTGACCCCGAAATTATTGCTGCCGCAAAAGAAAATGGCATCTCCGACGCCATGATTGAGGCTGCCCAGAACTCTCCAGTTTACAAGTTTGTCAAGACATGGGGAATTGCTCTTCCGCTTCACCCCGAGTTTCGAACCATGCCAATGTTGTTCTATGTGCCTCCATTATTGCCAGTGCTTGGCAAGACACAGGGTGAAACCTACGACATTAACGAAACGGAATACGACAAGTTAGCGCCCATGCTGAGCACGCTAGAAGAAGCACGTGTTCCTATCAAGTTCATGGCCAGTTTGTTCACAGCAGGCAACGAGGAGCTCATCAAGGAGGTTTATCGAAAGCTCATCGCAGTCCGAGCCTACATGAGGGCGAGAACCGTTGCCGACGAATCTCTTGATGAGACAATTGAAGCTCTTTCCTCGCATGGCTTGACGGTCAAAGAGGCTGATCTGCTTGTCCAGATGACTACTCGGCCAACATATGAGGAAAGATTTGTTGTGCCTCCTCTCGCACGAGAAGTAGGAATCGAGATGCTAGAAGATCCCCTCCTCTTCCGTCAAGAAACTGGCTTTGGATTCACAAAGAAAGCGAAGCGAACGTGGTAGAAATGCTGACACTAGAACAGAGAGAGACCTTACACGCATTTGCCTCTATCCTTACGTATCCGCAAGATGGATTTGAAGGACTACGACCTGCCATTGAGACTTTGAAGAAAATGGCTGATCCCAAAACAGCAAGTTACGTTTCGCAATTTGAAGAGTTAACTGCGAATCTAGTTGCTGGCAGACTTGAAGAGTACTATACTGAAATCTTTGATCTTCATCCGAATACGCACTTGTACGTTGGAGGGCATTTGTTCGGAGAAACCTATCTGAGAAGTGGATTCCTTATTCGCTTGAAAGAAGAGTTCGAGCGAGAAGGTTTCACACCACCTGAAAAAGAGCTCCCTGATCACGTGAGCATCCTCTTTGAGTTTCTTTCTCAAGCAAAGTCTCCTGAAATTATCGCGGACATGGTCTCCTCTTTCCTCATACCAGCATTTCGCAAAATGCTAAACCCATCTGAATTTGCTAATACAGAACCAACTGAGGAACAAGTTCAGTGGATCGGAGAGACTCGTCTTAAGGAAATCACAACTCCCGAGATTGATTCTCTGATCACCGTTTCTGACAACAATCCGTACTTCTTAATCCTCACTGCGTGCTTGCACGAGTTGGAAGTGCTGAAACGAAAAATGGAAACCCCAATGGAGGTGTAATAAATGGTATTAATGGAATTCTTATTCGTTGCATTCCCCTATATTGCGATCCTCGTTTGTATAGTGGGAAGTATTTACAGATATCAAACAAACAAGTTCTCGATCTCGTCCCTTTCCACTCAGTTTATGGGATCGAAAGAACTAGGCGGAATAGGTGCCAATCTATGGCATGTGGGTATATTTCTCATCTTGGGCGGACACTTCGTCTCGTTCTTCCTCACAGACCAATATTACAAGCTCAAGAATTCAAGTGAGATTATCCATTTTGCTCTAGAAGGCATGAGAATCACAGCAGGAATAATGGTTGTTACGGGACTAGTTCTACTAGTCTATCGACGCCTCGTGAACCCTCGTCTACGCGTAATCACAACACCCATGGACTGGATTGTTCTCTTTCTGCTCCTGCTTCAGGTCTTGCTTGGCTGGTACATTTACCTAAGCCACTTGGATGAACCATTCTGGTTCTCTCAAAACGTGGCTCCATGGCTCAGAGGAGTCTTCTTCCTCAACGCAAGTGTTCCAACCGTTGAAGCGTGGTACATAGGAGTTCACATGCTTAATCCATTCCTAATACTGTTGCTCATCCCATTTTCGAGGCTTATCCATATGTTCACTTTCCCTGTAACCTATGTCTACAGACCCTACCAGGTCGTAATCTGGAACAGGAGGAACTAAAATGAGTATGTTAAAACAAGAATACAATCTAAAAGGAAACCCCACTGAAGGCCTAATAGGGGCGACCCTCGGGTTCTTCATTGGGTTCGCAGCAGTCGTTGCACTTGGTACAACGGCAAAACAATTTGAAGGCTGGCTCGGCTTAACCGGTGTTCTCGCCGGGCTACTCGTCGCGATGCCAAACCTCTCCGGCTCCTTGCTGAGAATCCCATTCTCTGCGTGGACGGATTCCGTGGGTGGAAGGAAACCATTCTTGGTTCTTCTCTTGCTTTCACTCGTAGGAATGGCCGGGCTAGTGCTTGTTGCCAGTTTCATGTTTGATCCCGACGTCACTGAATTCAGCGCTTGGAAATACATCCTAGTCATAACACTGGGATTCCTTGCTGGATGTGGAATTGCTACCTTCTCAGTCGGGATTAGCCAAACATCATACTGGTTCAAGCAAGAGGAGCAAGGAAAGGCACTAGGGACCTATGCTGGTCTTGGAAATACTGCACCTGGCATCTTTTCCCTCATCATGGCTTACTCGTTAGCCTCCGTCGGCCTAGCCGGCTCCTACATGCTGTGGCTCGTCTTGCTCTTCATAGGGACGCTCGTATATTATTTCATTGGGATGGACGCCTTTTACTTCCAACTCAGGAATAAAGGCGTTCCCGAAGAAAAAGCAAAAGAAATCGCCAAGGAATTGGGACAAGAGCTCTTTCCCAAACACAACTTAGTGGACAGTCTTAAGCACTCTGCCGCGGTCTGGAAAACATGGGCACTTGTAGGCCTTTACTTCACCTCATTCGGTGGCTTTATTGCACTGGCCTCTTGGTTCCCCAAATACTGGACAGACTTCCACGGCACGGGAACAATAACTATCGGAATCGCCATCAAAGTCGCACTCGTACTCAACTTCATCTACGTAATTGTAGGATCTTTGACTCGAGTCGCTTCTGGAAGCATTGCTGACAAGATCTCCGGAGAAACCACGACCACAATTGGAATACTTACAATTCTTCTGGGAGGCTTGATCCTCACCTTCGCCGAAGCATTTGGCATCGCCATCGTTGGCATGCTTGTCATAGCTACGGGTATGGGGATTGTGAATGCCGGTGTGTTCAAACTCGTACCAAAGGCCGTTCCTGACGCTGTCGGCGGAACCGCTGGTTGGGTTGGTGGTCTTGGAGCCTTTGGAGGATTTGTTATTCCTCCAATCATGGGTGCTTTTGTCGATGCTATGGGAGACATCGGATACGCGAGAGGCTTCTCAACCTTCATCGCGCTAGCGATTATCTGCTTATTCATCATGTGGGTACTTCACAATGGAAAAGAAGAATAGGGTCTAACAACTAATTTCTGCTTTCTCTTTCCTCTCCTTTTTCTCATGGTTGATTGAGTCCTTGACTAATGCAAGATTCAGGATCCTTATGCTCTACACTAGTAACCGAAAATGCTCCCAATAATCTAATATTAGATACAGCGTATGAAATGTTGTCGCTCTTTTGGGACTATTTTCTCCATAACCGATTTTCGTCAGTTCTAATTAATGTGATTTTGTTATCGTAAGGATTGATTTGAGTTGCTTCGCAACATTCTCAGATTCAGAACTGAGATGATTTGTTGATATGCCTCTCCAACCAATACCGGTGATCTTAATTCCTGGGTGAGTTTCTTCAATTTGTTTCTTGAAGGCTAAGTTTAGGTGATGTCCTGCCTCTAGTTGAGCGATTCCAACCTTGTTTCTGTAAATGTGTACAAATTCTGGCTCTCCATTCGGTTTGAGGAAATCACCAATGTCCTTCAGTGTGTTTTTAACGATCTCTTCATCAGAAAGTTTCGTGTATTCGGGATGTCGTATTCCCCCTACGAAACATCTGAGCAGTACTTTGTTCTCAGGTGAATGGTGGGGGAAAATCTCAGAGGAGAATAACGCCCCAAGCAGAAAACGATTCTCAGAAGACGGAACCAAGAAACCATAGCCTTGTGGCTTTCTGCTAAACTGAGAACTGTCATATCCTAAAGACACAATTACTACTTTTGCCTCTCTTGTTGACGTTTTTTGTTTCTTTCCAAACATCTGAATTTGGCTTAATGCATTAGGGCTAACAGCAAGAACCACTGTTTCTGCATCATATTCTTCATTCTGTGTTTTCACGCGATAACCATGGTTCTTGCCAAAAATCTCTTTCACTCTACTATTGACAACAATGTTGAACTTCTTCCCTACAGCGTCCACAAATTGAGCAAGACCATTAGGAAATGAGTACAGAAAAGGAGGTTTCTCCCCTTCCTTATTTTTGTCCTCGTTTTTTCTCAGTTTTTTGGCCTTTTTCATCTCTTTTGCGAACCTCATTCCTCCCTTAATAACAGACCCATGGTTTTTTTCAAACATTTTTAGTTGTGGGAATACATAATCAACAACTAGCTCTTCAGGGTTTCCGGCGTAGACTCCAGAGACAAATGCGTCTAACACGTCAATTACTCCTTTTCCAAATCGACGGGAAACAAAAGATGCCAGTGTTTCCTCTTTGACGTCTAACGGTTTGACAAATGGTTCGGCAAGTATTCTTAACTTACTCCGAAAGGAGATTACGCTTGTTGTTATGGCTCCTAGTGGGCCTTCAGGGAGTTTGCTCAGTTTTCCTTTCTTAACGACGTAGCGTTTGCTAGTGGCCGGAGTCGAAGGAATAGCAACACTCACTTGCCCCGCTTGTTTGAGCAAAGATTGTATACTGTCAGAGTTCCCGCGAAATCCTTCTGGCCCACCTTCTAAAAGATAGCCTTGTTTCCTAATAGACGAGATTAGCCCACCAATCCTTGGGCTGGCCTCCAAGATGAGAATGTCTTCTGGATCTACCCCACTTGCTCGGAGCCTCGTGGCAACGGCAAGTCCGGAAAAACCTGCACCTACAATGACTGTCTTCATTTCTTTCACCTCATATGCTTTGCGAGAAAGTAATGCCAGCTTTCTCCCTGTTCAAGTAAGAATCAAGAGCTGCGGCAACAATCCTTGCAAAAACCTTTCCCAAATCCGTTGCAACCCATTCTTTCTTGTCTTTCTTGACTAATCCCAGCTCCTCAAACCGCGGGAAAAAGTGTTCAACATCGTCAATGACCTCTTGCCCGTATTTTCCATGCCTTATGATTAGTTCTTCTTTGTCCAGCCGGAATTGGCAAAGCCAAGTCATTATGGCTTCTTTTCGAGCTTTGTCTTCATCAGTTAACTCAATTCCACGAATTGTTGCGACACCAAATTCTTTAACTAACTGATAATATTCCCTCATCACTTTGGAATTTTGGGCATATGTTCCCCCGACGTCACTAATCCCTGAGTAGCCAAATGCTATGAGATCGGTTCCCGCTTTAGTCGTGTACCCCATGAAATTTCGTTGCAAGGTGGATTCTTGATATGCTTTCCACAACTCGTCTCTTGGCAAGGCAAAATGATCGAAGCCGATTTGTCTATACCCGTAATCGAGGAGTTTTCTGCGAGCAAGAAGGAAAAGTGCTAGTTTTTCTCTTCCAGTTGGTATGACTTCTGGAGGAAACTGATCTTGATGTCGAAAAACTTGGGGAAGATGGGCATAGCTGTAAACTGCTAAGCGATCTGGCCTTATCAACTCGACTTGTTCTAAAGTCTTAGCAAAACCGTTTTGTATCTGGTAAGGCAACCCGTAAATTAGGTCAAAATTAATTCTCACGTTTCCTTGGCTTCTTGCATATTCAACAAGGTTCTTGGTTTCCTCAAAAGTTTGGAAACGGTTAATTTTTGCTTGAACTACTGGGTCAAAGTCTTGAACCCCAAGAGACAATCGCGTGAATCCATTATCTAATAGCACGTCAATATGCTCTTCAGTCGTAACTGATGGGTGAATTTCGATTGATTTCTCAACTTCTCTGGATGATTCGAATATTCCATCAACAAACGTAAGAAGTGAATGCAATTGATGTGGAGACAGGTGAGTGGGGGTTCCGCCACCAATATGGAATTGAGTGTAATTCCTTCGATCCCTCAACAACCCCGCGACGGTTCTTATTTCCTTAAAAAGGACTTTTAAGTAGTTTGTAGATCTGTCTCTCCTACGCGTTATGTAGGTGTTGCAACCACAGAACAGACATCGCCTTTCACAAAAAGGAATATGAATGTATAGGCTCAGTGGATCGCTTTCTTCGTTTGCCTTCTTAAGTGTGCGCAAATATTCTGTGGGTCCAAAATCAGTACTCCAGTAAGGAACAGTTGGATATGAAGTATATCGGGGAACTGGTTTGTTAAATTTCTCAATT
This sequence comes from archaeon, assembly GCA_024276795.1. Classification (GTDB taxonomy): domain Archaea; phylum Asgardarchaeota; class Heimdallarchaeia; order Heimdallarchaeales; family JAJRWK01; genus JAJRWK01. The sequence goes on from JAJRWK010000202.1 coordinate 14,983, forward strand.
ACCTCGATAGTCAGTTCTAATTCTTTCAAAATTCTTC
>JAJRWK010000203.1 GCA_024276795.1 archaeon
CTTGTTTTGAAACGTGTCTTGGAGTGATTTCTTAGGATTTATCTTCCCTCTATTTTAGAACATAGTTACCAGAAAGTATAACAATTCTTAAATAGTTTTAATTGCTAATTAGAAATGATTACAAATTAATGGAGTGGTATAAATGATGAAAAGCGAATTAACCCCAAATTTAGGCCTGACTACGGATCAGATCCAGAAGCTGATAGACATATTAAAGAAAACCCTTGCTGATGAGGTGGTCTTGACCACGAAGCTTCGCAAGTATCACTGGAACGTTACGGGACCCAATTTTGCAGAGCTACACGAACTCTTTGAAAAACAATATGATGAAACATTCGACATGGCTGACGAGGTAGCGGAATATATTAGAATCTACGGTGAACTCTCCCCAGGCACGTTGACTGAATTCTTGAATGACACGCGCTTACAAGAGAATCCAGGAAAGAACGGCACAGCCGATGAAATGCTAAGAGATATCTTAGAGACCCACGAAGCGATCGTTCGAAACTTGAGAGAAGATGTTCGTGTAGCGGGCAGTGAAATTGGTGACCCCGCTATAGAGGATTTTCTTGTCGGAATGATCCACAAGCACCAGAAAATGGCTTGGATGATTCGGGCCAGTATTTCCCGGTCTTAAGAAAGACGAGATTGACTGTTAAGGGACTCGAGGGAAAGCGTCTTTTTCCGTGGTATGCTCTCTATTTTTTTCTTTTTTAGCATGTTAGGGGCAAATCGTGTTTAGGATGAAAGAAAACACGCAAAGCACATGAAACATATTTTTGCACCACTGGCTCTTGTAGAGTTATTTTCATAATTTGTTGTTTTTACTTACTGACCTTGGTCTTTTTCGAAGCATGATGATAGAGACCATAATGAAGAGTATGTTTGGTGAGAGAGCGGGAAGGGATTGGTTGTTGGGTGGAGCGGTCTGCGTTTCTATTAGCCCGTTGTTATCGTTGGTACTGGAAGACGTAGCTGCCATTGAGTCGTCTGAGCCATGATAGGGGTAAATATTTTCATCAATGTTTACGTGTGTTGTGTTGACGTATTGTATTACTCTGAATCCAGTACTGGGACTCATTTTTTGTGGTTCAAACACATTGTGAGTCTTGACCCATAATGCTCCATTCTTATAGTATATACCACTGTGATGTTCGTGTCCATGAATGACCACATCCCCGCTCAGAACTTGAATATTGGAAGCAAGTTTTCCATCAAAGTCAAAATGGGTGTAAAAGATGTTTGTAATATTTTGGTCCCTAATTACGCTTGCTTGCAGATTTGCTAGAATGTTGTCAGTGATTTCATCAAGAATACTATAGCCGATGAGGTTCATGTTCCCAAATCTAAAGTGCTGGACAGGGTGGGGATACATAAATTTAAACCATTCTTCAACAGAGTAGTCTCTTGAGGGATATATTTTCATCCAGTCATGGTTTCCCGCAGTAACGATTATGGGAAAATCCCACTCGTCTAGAAATCGCAGGCCGATTTCCACAAGTTCACTGAAGGAGTATAAGGGGGGTTGTTGAGTGGTTTCATTAATCATGTAAGTTGCTGTGCCTTCAAGGAAATCGCCTGTTATTAGTACAAAGTCTGGGTTAAGCTGTGAAATGTTTTTGAAGACTTCACGTACACTGGTTAGTGTTGTTTTGTCCTTCGTGAATAGGGGCAAGTGGGTATCTGATACGTGGATGAACTTTGGTTTCGAGATGTTTTCATAGATTCTTACAGAGTGAGCTTGGGAATCAATCAGGGTTAAGTTCCCGCTTTGTTCTTGGAATAGGAGCAAGTCATACATTCCGGCGGGGATGCCTGTAACATTCAGATCAATTGTTGATCGATCTAGGGCGGTAATGTTCCATAGGTACACGGTGTTTGTATCCCGCACGCCAAGCCCGATGACGAGTGGTGAAGAGAGTGGTTTTGAAAAATCAATGCGAAGGAGTTGATTCAGAGAGAGAAGGCTTGGGAAAGTTGCGTGTGGGTACTCAATAAACTTGTTTTCATGGAACACAAAATCAAAAGGTGAGACGCGTGTATAGTTCATTGTTATTTGATGTGTCATATAATAGGAATAGGAGGTTTCAACTTGTTGTGAAGGGTGTGAAACATTGATGGGGTTTCCATGTATTGGTGCGTTATTGGACGTAGCGTATGAACTTACTGTTGAAAGCACTAAAGCAAACGTTATGAGGAAGAGAAAATGTTTCAAAACGGAGGTCATTATTTTTGTCCAGCAATATTTAACTTAATTTTTTTGTGGGGGAAAGTGGGAATAAGGGGGAGAAAGATAGTGAAGGCGAATTAAGCGTTTGTTGTGGGTTCCTTTGATGCGGGGGAAAGAAAAGCTGAGAGAGAATACGTGGTGTTGCAAGTAGATTTTGAGTGAGAAGCGTTGGTGAATACAAACTAGTTAAATGAGAAAAGGGGGGTCAAAAAATATTGAGTTCGCATGTATTGCCCGTAGTGTTTATTATGCCATTTGCCATATATTCTAGTAGAATTCGTATGCCTATTGCGAAAAAACAAGCAATTTTTTCAGCGGTATTCCCAGACCAGAATATTGAGTTGTGGATGCCAGATAAGAATCGCTTGATTATTGACCATGTGAGTTTGAGATATTATGTGTTGGCCGGGGTTATTTTGGCCTTGGTAGGGGTTGTCGGTTTTATCGCATCAGCGTTATCTCCTCCTAGCCGGGTCTTGCCCATGCTTTTTGTTTCAACAGGCCTGCTAGTGACTTCTGTCATTGTTATTGTCTTAAGTTATGCTCGGCGAATCGTCTTGGCAAGAAGCGGGGAGTGGTGTGTTAAGCGATTAGGAAAAAGAATCGTCACTGGGCGTCCCATCGAGGTGTTGTTTAGGCCCTCCTCAACGGTTCCTTCGAACAGGGCAGGTTTTTTCACGTATGATATTGTCCTCGTCTTTGAAAGTGGTGATGTGGTGCCTCTTTTGTCGTTACATTATCCAGAGCAGGAACTTGATTCTTCAATTCCAGAAATATTGGCCCTCTTTTTCGCCATTCATGTGAGAAGCTTGCGTCCTTCTGGGAGGAGAGAAGACGAGTACGTGGAGATCGTAAAAGAGCTTAATCAGATCCAAGTCCATGACGCTCCATTTCTCTATTTTGTCCGCTAGTGCGAAACTTTGGTTGAGGAAGTGCCAACAAAAGCTTCTTTCCTCTGAAATGTCATTGTTAGGCGCAATTACCAGCAAAATTATTTTTTGAAGGAGGGAATTATGTTTAAGTGTCCTCAGAAGTGATTGAAAAATTCGGATACATCATTACAGATGAGAATGGAACAACCCTTACAGCGAATATTGAAGCGTTTGAAGAAATGCAAGAAAACCCGTATCAGATTGTTGGGAACTTGTTTTTCTCTCTGAAAACAATTTTTGAGATTAATCCGAACATGCATTTATCCAAGTTTGAGCTGGGTTGTTGTCAGATCACATTTATGCCTCGCGATCGGTTTATTCCCTAAGCTCCTCACAGCCACGTTCTTTTTGTGTTTTCGAAAGCATTTCGAGCCCAAGGTTTATTCATGTTTCAGACACGCATTTAATGTTATTTACTAGAGATAAGAAACACTAAGCGTTATTACCGGTGTTTTTGACAATATTTCAGCACTGAACCCCGATTTCGTCTTGATAACGGGGGATGTTCTCGAAGGCAATGCAACGTACATGATTAATGACACAACCCCGAAACCACCTCTTTACACTTTTACTGAAATCCTGGAAATAGGGTTAAGATTCTTGGATCAGTGGAACTTCCCCATTATTATCAGCGCTGGAAATCATAGGAAACTCGGGGCAAACATCCAGTTCTTGGAGGGAGATATGGTTTTCCACGGGCACGAACATCAAAGTGGCATTTCATACAAGAACGGTGTTCTCTGGGCAAAGAGCCACAACGCATTCGAACCGATGAAAGTGAAACCAAAGACGGGATTCAGAGTTATCCAATACCTCAACATGACACATGTTAGTATCGATGAAGAGGTGTATAGTTACCATGTTCGAGAACCAGCAAAGACAATATCTAGTGAACAAGAGGAAAGCAGAGAGTATTTCTTGAATACATCGAACAATGGTTTTCTTTCCATCAATCTCTTTGAGCCTATGAGGTTCGTAGCGATACTTCTTGCTACTGTTAACAAAGGAAGACTCATTTGAAGTTAGATATTCTTATGCGGGACTCAATTGAGACATTAATGCTGCAGTCAAGGTGCAATTAATTCCCAGAGGCCACGGAGCATAGAAAAAATTGGTTAGAGTTAATCTGGTAAGTTAGAAAAGGATAAACATAGAGAAAACAAGCCTTAAAGATGGAGAAAAGTGAAGAGGAAGGGAGGGGGATCAGAGGAGGTCTTGTTTACGCGTTATGAGGGGAGAAGTCACTGTAGGTTTGCAACAGGAACATAAACGGAGAGAATATAGTCCGTTGTGACTCCAGAGTAGAGGTCGACGTCTATTCTCCAAGTTCCAGTGATATCGACGTAGAAGCTGAGGGTTTCAGGGTTAGCAGTGGTGTAGGCCCGGTCTACATAGTTGCCGCTTTCATCATACACATAGAAGTCAAGGTCTGCGCTCGTTGACCAGCTGAGTACGGCATATGATGACCCAGTGTAGTCCATTGAGAAGTAGTGGGAAACGGTCGGGGTTGAGCTACTTACTTGCCCGGTAACGTCTTGTTTTTCGTATCCTTCAATGGTGAGCGTGTAATCGGTGGTGCTTCCACTGTAAAGGTTGACACGAATGGTGTAGTCGCCGGTTCCATAGTCTTTTGTCCAAACCCTTAGTGTTTCAGGATTGTTGAGAGTGTATGCTCTTCCAATATATGTTCCATCGGGCGCGTAAACGTAGAAATCAAGATCCGCGCTTGTGCTCCACGAAAGAGTTATGTCGATGTATCCTACGGACAGAACAGTGACGGTCTGGTAATCGTCAACAGCGGTGTCTGAGACCGTCCCAGTTCGAGTGACCGTGTGTTGGGCAGTCTGGGCGAGGGTAGTCGCGCTTGCTGGGGAAGACGTGAGACCTTCATTACCGCTGGTATCTACTGCTGAAACCTCGTAAGTGTACGTGGTACTTGCAGATAAGCCCGTGTCGCTGAAGGAGGTGCTTGTTGTCTGGGTGAGATATACTCCGTCTCGGTAAATGTTATAATGCGAGAGATCGGTTTCAGTGTTTGCGTCCCATGCAAGATCTATTTGTGAGCTACTCACTGCTGTTGCGGTAAGTCCGGTTACTTGAGCAGGGGGGGTTGTGTCAGATCCACCACCGCCACCACCGGTTACGAGAGCCACTGCGGCGGCAGCATCAACAAGACCATAACCGTAGGTGGCATCCCACCCGGGTGCTCCGAGGTCTTTTGCTGAAGAAGTGAGAATGTTTCTGACATCAACATTGGTGAGCGACAAATCAGCGGAAAAGACGAGTGCCGCGACTCCACTAACGTGTGGCGTTGCCATGGAAGTGCCGCTCCACGTGTCATAATTCAAGGCAGGACCCGTGGCACCATTTCCTACGCTGTAAGTGGGAGTGGTGGAAGTAATGTCCACTCCGGGAGCAACTAGTTCTTGAGCATCACCGTAATTCGAAAAAGATGCGAGTTGGTCGTTTTGGTCTGTAGCACCTACTGCGATGAATTCAGGGAATGCTGCAGGATAGCCTACACTTGAAGCCCCGTCATTACCGGATGCTGCAACAAGTAGGACTCCGGCGGCGTAGGCATTTTCTCCTGCGATTCTTATGGTGTCGCTTGGTGTGGAGGAACCGAGTGAGAGTGAGGCAATGTGCATCCCATTGCTTGCTGCCCAGTCAATGCCTGCTGCAACATCTGATGAGCTCCCACTACCTCTGCTGTCAAGAACTTTGACTGCGTAAAGCTGGACCTGGGGAGCAACTCCAATGAGTCCCGCTCCGTTGTCTAATGCAACGATGGTGCCAGAAACGTGTGTTCCATGGCCCTGGTCATCAAGGGGATCGTTGTCCCCGTTTACAAAGTCATAGCCGCCAGCATAAGCATCGGCAAGGTCGGGGTGCGTATAGTCAATTCCCGTGTCAATAACTGCAACCTTTACAGAGCCTCCGGCGATAGAAGTTGTAACGTCAACGGCTCCTTGAGTGCCTCCCCAGACAAGATCTGCTTCCACATGATCGACGCCCCAGTCCATGGAGTCCTCAAGGAGAAAGACAGGGTAGTCAGGTTCTATGTAGGTTACGAACGAGTATTTTGCGATCACGCCGTAAAGGTTTGCAGGAATTGTTGCAGCGATGGAGGGAAACGTCTTGTACTGGTATGTTATTTCGACGCCATATCGTTCTAGGAACGAGAAGTCATCAAGAAAGGTTTCAAAGCCGATGAGCACATCCATGGTTTCGCCATTGTACCACCCATTTTGCATGGTTGAGAAAGCGATCATGGATACACCCAGCAACGCTATTGTCAATATCGGAATGAGTGTTTTTCCTTTCATTTTTTCTTTTTCACCTAATGGTGTACCGTTTCGCGAGAAGTTATGGGATTTCCCGCGACGCGATTGTACCCATTTTTTACCCACCAGATATAAGTTTTTCTCAAAAAATTGGACATATCGATAATAAAACAACAGAGCAAATCAAGAAAAAGAAGAAACGAGAAACGTGCAGAAACTAGCCACGGATTGTTTTAGACCTCGGCATGCCAGTCATATTCATATAAAAGATAATCTTCCGCGACAGTTTCTGGCGTGATCACGCGTATCCCTACTCGTTCCAGCTCTTGGATCGCGAGAAAACCATAATGTTCGTTCTTGATAGCAGAACCGGGTGCGTGGTTCTTTAGAATTCTTAGCTGAAAACGGGTGAATCGACCTAGTTCTATCACCCATTGGGGAATTTGGATTCTGTGTTGTAGAAAATGGTGGACAGCATTTGCTAGAATAATGTTATCACGCGGAATGATGTCAAGAAGTCCGGCTAGGTCGTCGCGTAAGAGGAGATATTCTTCTGCAGTGTGCACCTTAAAGGAAGCAGCATTTCCTCCGCCAACAATACGGTTGACTAGAAATGGCTCTGCAGTCTTTCTCCAGGCTTCTTTTATCTCAGGGTTAATTCGGAGAAATTCGTGAAGGACAGGAATGGTCATATCGTAAGAAACTCCCCCGGGTTTTTCAGCGTAAGTGAGAAGGGCGTCAATAATGAGGAATTTCCGCGAGCGCGGTTTTTTCTTGAATTGTTCTGCCCACATGAGCGCGAGGCGGATTTCTTCCTTGAACCCGCAAAGTCCTTCACGGTAGAAAGCAGTTACGAGCGTTTTTCCCAGAGACTTGAGCGATTCGGAGTCCATACAACCCCCGAGTAATATATGCAAGAGGGATATTTTAACACATGGTTTTTTGGGGGGGTTCAATGAGCTAAGAAGGGGGTGTGGGCATTTTTGTTCCGTACGGTCTTAATTAAGAATTCAGAGCAGTTTTACAAAAGGCAAAATTTCAGGGAATAATCATGAGTAGACATAGCAAAGTTTCCTTGGTTTTAATGGGTATCGTACTCTTGATGATGTCAATAGCAATTCAAGGTGCGCAAGAATCTAGTGATGTGCAGTTGCAGATCGTTGGTGCCAACTCGGAGCTTGGTTTAAATCAAGCAGGTGAGATAATATTGACTCCTTCTTCGGATCCAGAGTTACTTAACAGAATACGAACGAGGAAATTCATTTATTCAACACAAAGCATCCCCGCGAACAATGCGACGAATATTGACCAAATATATTATCGGTTAGCGGCATTACATGTTTTGGACAATACACTTAGCATGCTCACTCCGGAGACAAAAGCCTTCTGGATCAGTCAAGTAAAGTCATTTCAGTCATCTAGGGGCGGGTTTGGCTCATGGAGACGCGACTACGTAAGCGTTTCTGCGACATTCAAGTCAGTTCAAGTGCTGGAGTGGCTCGGGGACACCACGTACAACAAGACAGCGGTTGAGCTTTTCCTCAACCGGTTATATAACAATGTAACGGGTGGTTTTGTGAGCCATTTGCGAGACAGTGACAGCGATGTTTACAGCTCGTACTTAGCAGTCAAAACATATAACCTGATTGGCGCTACCTTGCCGAACACTACTGCAACGATTGCAATGTTTCAACGTGCTCAGAACCTTAACCCGGATCCCAACACGACAGTTGTGCCCAGCACTGAAGAGGGAGGTTTTGGGGCACAGACAAACAACCTCAAGAATATTTATTGGACTTCGGAAGCAATTATTACTAGAGCGGCGGTAGAAGCATTGCTCATTCTTGGATCTGCCCCTCAGAACGCGACTATGACGATTTCATTCTTACAGTCCTTAGAGACCAGTCAAGGTGGTTTCAGTAACGCGCGGACGATCGTTTCTGTTAGTGCCTCATACTCAGAAGCCGCGATTCATGCTTTGTCTCTTCTTGGAAGTTCTCCCACAGACGCAACAGCAACGATTCAATATCTGCAGTCCTTGGAAAGAGGAGACGGTGGCTATGCAATTAAGGATACTGTTACTCGTTCGTCGTTAAAAGGAACGTATTTTGCACTTCGTTCTTTGGCTCTTCTGGGAGCTAGTCCATTAAATCTGACAAAAACGCTTGAATATTTGACAAACTGGGTGCCTGTTGGGGGTGGTTTTGGGGGAGAACCAGGTGCAACGCCTTCGCTCAGGGAAACATTTGACGCCGTCAACGCGTTAGTGCTGATGAATGAGACAGTTCCGAATCAAGCGGAAATCTTGGCCTATGTTGATTCATATCGCAATGTGGATGGTGGTTATGGACTTACGGGATCCTTTGTCGAGAGCACGCTTCGAGCTGTGGAGATTTATAATTTGCTTGGAGCCCCGTTTCCTAACCCTCAGCAGACCATAGCGTTCTTACAAGGCCTTCAGCAAGCTGACGGTGGATTCTCGAAGGGCGCGGGAAAAACCATAACGTATGTAATTTCAACGTACCGTAGTGTGCGTGCGTTATCACTGTTGGGAGCGCAGCCATCTCTTGTCAATGATGCAGTTGCCTACTTGAAGAGTTGCCAAAATTCAGACGGTGGATTTGGTGGCTTCCCAGGAGACACAAGTGATGTTTCAAGCACCTATCGAGCAATCAGAGCGTTAGAAATC
>JAJRWK010000204.1 GCA_024276795.1 archaeon
CTAGTAATATCCGGTCTCTCTGCCGCTTTCTTTGGTTTACTTTTTGGCTCATTCTTTGGAGACGAGGTCTGGATACGAACAACATTCCTCGCTGACTTGCCCTTGGTAAAGCAGTCTCTTGCATTTATGACAACAACTAACAACGAAGGGAAGGTCAGCCGAAATTATGTTAGCTTGTTGCTTCTCTCATTTGCGGTTGGTTTCATAACGCTAACAATCGGTCTCATCCTCAACGTTTACAATAAAGCAAAGACCGCTCACCATAAGGAAGAAGTTTATCTAGCCGCGAGCATGCTTTCTCTTTATGTTTCCCTCGGTCTTGGTGCCGTAACGCTATTTCTTTACAAACCTCTGGGTTTAGTGTTTTTCGCGATTGCTGGTCTGTCTCTCTTCGGGATGGCCTATCTCGAAATACAGCATTCCGGGGGAATCGAAGGCGGAATGCTCGCTTTCGATCACACCCTCACATTGGTTTCGCACACCGTTTCGTTCAGCCGTCTCTTAGCTATGAACACCGTCCACTTTGCTTTTGCATTCCTCGCTTACGAATTCGTTCAACTCTTCACTGGAGCGGACATCATATTCCATAATCCTGATAAGTGGGAATTCTCAATGCTATGGCTTCTTGGTGCAGCCATCGGCACGGTTATCATCATTCCCGTAGAAGGAGTCTTTTCAACACTACAGTCCATGCGTCTTACTTGGGTAGAATTCTTCAGCAAGTTTTTCGACGGCTCCGGAACACTGTTTACCCCACACGAATTCAAACGATTATACACCACTGAGGAATAGGAAATGACCAACCCGTCCCTCGTCTATCTGCTCGCACGCGCTCGCGCTGTTCAAGCAGATTCGGTGAATCAAGAAATAGTGGATCGGATGCTTGACGCCCTTTCCGTAGCTGAGATCAAAAGCACTTTGGAAGAAACGGTACTGGGCCCATATCTCCAAGACTGGGATCCCGAAAAAGGAACTGCAGACCACTTTGAGCTAGCGTTGCGAACCTATTATGGTGACTTGCTTTACACTTTCATGGTGGGCACAGACAACACGGTCAAATCCCTAATCAAGCCTTATCTAGAGTTTCTAGAGCTTGAAAACGTCAAAATCATCATGAAAGCTCTTTACTTTGGATGGGACGAAAAGACCGTCTTGGAAATGGTCGCTCCTTCCAAGGCCCGATCTATCGAATATTACAAACGCATTCTTGACAATGAAAACTATGAAATCGCTCCAGACTATGTGCTGTTCGACAAACTCCGTGAAGAACTAATCGACTTGCATAATCGCGAAAAAAATCTTCAAACCCTCAGCTTTCTCAGCGATCTTCTAGAACGCAAAATTCTAGAAAAATTACCCCTCTATGGAGTAGACATTAACGAGGAAAACTTTTATCGCAATGTCATGATTGTTTTGAGGTCACTGCAGGCTAAAATTGATCTCACCAAAATTCCATTTGAACTCTACCCAAGCTCTCATCACGACGTCCTGCAGCAAGCTCAGCAAATGGAAACTGTCCACGAAGCCTTCTTCTTTCTCTCCCAACAAACACCTATTGGTCAAGTGTTTAAGAAAGACCAGTCCTTCATTCCCGAAGATCCCTACATCCTTATGACTGAGCTTGAACGATCTATTCAAAGATACTTGGTGAGAAAAAGCCTTGCTGCGTTTTCCATTTCTCTCAACCCCCCCAAAAGCCTTATTGGCTTCATCAACCTCAAGCGAACTGAACTCGAGGATGTCGCCCGAATCGTCATCGGAAAAGCTTCGGGCATTCCTCAAGAGAAAATACGCTCAACATTAGTAAGGTTCGCATAAAACTTGCTTCCAAAAAAACCCTTAAGTAAACATTCACTTGGAGGAAAAACAATGAAGAAATCAATAAAATTTAGTCTATCTCTTGTAATCGCACAAGTAGTCTACTTGCTGAACACAGCTCTTGGTGTTCTTGGTCAGGAAAATCAACCTGTTACCGACGGTGTCGGCATTCCCGCGGACTCCGCTAAGTCGTTGGGAGCTGCTCTTGCTATTGGTCTAGCTGGTGCCGGTGCAGGTATTGGTCTGGGTACCACTGGTGCTGCCGCAATCGGTGCTATCAGTGAACAACCAGAAATGTTTGGTAAGACACTCGTGTTTGTCGTGCTTGTAGAAACAATCGCGATCTACGGTCTCTTGATCAGCCTCTTGCTCCTCTTCCTCTAAACGCGAGGGACAAATCAAGAACAAGAATGGCTGTCAAATCGCCGAAATAAATCGAAAAAAATAACTACTCCCCTTCTCTTCACCTAATTGAAGCTTTACTAAGCTATGAGAGACTAGTTGTTGGGTTACCCTAGTCTTTAGGTTGCGGGGGTTGCCAAGCCTGGCCAACGGCGCCGGACTTAAGATCCGCAAGGAAATCAAATCCTTGCGCAGAAAAAAGGCCGAGAAGAAATCCGGTCCCAAAGGGGTTCGCGGGATCGAAGCCCGCCCCCCGCACCAAATCGTATAGGAAAAGTACTAGAAAAATCCTCAATAACTGTTTTTTACCCTTTTTTTCTGACCCAAACATACGCAAGTTCTAACTATTCCCTCAAAACCTCTGGAAGCTCCTCATCGAAAAAACGTAACCTTTCCTCGCCCATTAGTCGTTTATTGTGTACATCATTGTAGTACGGATATGTAAACATTGTTGCTATGCGTTTTCATATTCAGTAAACCAAGCTGACGTTCGTCCATTGATTTATTCATCGATTAGCTCTCTCAACTAGCATTTCATCGAATAGTCTTAACTTGCTTGGTGCCAATTGTTTTGATACTATGGAAGCTTTTATTCCCTCCCTTTCTCGAGCTCTTAACAATGGATCAAGTGGCTCTTCCAGAGAACGAACTCGCCTACCTTGGAATGGGGACTGTTGTTCTCATATGGGCTGTAACATGGCCGATGGGGAGGGTTGTAGCTCAGGAACTCCCTCCTTTCTCTGCGGCTTTTATTAGATTCACGTTCGCCTTTCCTGTTCTTTTCTTAATTCTAAAGATTAGGCAAGAGCCAACAAAGATTGATCAAAAATATCGTATGAAAATTATTGGTTTAGGATTACTGCAAGTTCCTCTCTATAACTTCTTCTATTTATTTGGTCTTTCAATGACCAGCGCGTCTGACGCGGTGCTCATCATTGCGACCATGCCAACTCTGACTGCTATTATGTCTGCTCTACTTTATAGGGACGAACGCTTAACAGTGCAAAGGGTTCTTGGGTTAGGTATTGCTCTTGCTGGTATCTCCATTGTTTTTCTCTTATCTCCCAACACTGATGTTCAGAACAGAATCTTGGGGGATCTCATTATTTTTCTAGCTGCTTTTACATGGGCAACTTTTACTGCGCTTTCCAGACCACTTTACAAAGAGATAAAATCACTAACTTTCAATGCGTGGACTTCTTTCTATGGCTGGCTGGCTTTAGGGTTCCTGGCTTTATTAGAGCAACCGTGGAATATTCGACCCTCTAAGACGGCTTTTGCTATTCTCTTTTACTTGGGTGTTTTCGCAGCTGCCCTTGCCAATACAATTTATAGTTTCAGCATTAAGCGTATTGGCCCTTCAAAAACAGCAATATTTGTAAATCTCGTTCCTGTTCTGGGCATTCTGTCTTCCATTCTGTGGATCGGTGAAAAGTTCTCGATATGGTACTTGGTTTCCTTCGTCATCATTATTCTTGGCATTCGGATCGTAACAAAATCATAACATGTGTTAACTATTTGATGTTTTCTCCATCTCTTGCTGGGACAATGATTATGCATTCTAAGCAGATGGTGAGAAGCGCAACTCTACTTAGGAATAAAAACCTTGATCGTATGGTTCCCTATTTGGTCTTCTAGGATATTGTTGCTCATCGTCCCAGTACTCTACGGCATATCCCCTATTCTGAGTCCTTGATCCTCTTGGATCTGGATACTTGGAATAGCCGTATTCTCTGAGTTTCCGGTCAAGGTAATACTTCTTACGATACAGCTTTGAAATCTTTTGAATTGTTTCATCAGGGATGTTTCCTGGTTGAATCGAGGCTTTCAAAGCTTCAATTGCTTTTTCAGTTGCATACAATTCAGATTGCAACATGTCCCTATATCCTGGTGTTAACGGGTTTGCGTTGTTGGGTAAGAACGGGGCTGAATAATCGTCTTCAACTCCCTGAGTAGCCATGGGCCGAGAATACCCCATGATATCTGGACCAAACAGTTGTCTTTGGAAGAATCGGAATAGACCCGCAAGTGTCATCTTCAAGTTAATCATGGTCTCATCCATATCTATGGGGTTATGGGCTAATGACGCGGCTTTAGTTGGTGGAACGTATTTCCCAGCTCCCGTTGCGAGGAATTCAAAGTCTGCTTGGACGCTCTCTATTCCTAAGTTTTTGTCTTTTATTTTGAGAGTGAAAGAAGGGTTTTCGACCACTAACTGGCTTTTTCCAAAGACAGAGTTTGTTCGCGAAATCAATGGTGGGGTTTGTAATGACAAAATAACACTTCTGCTTTTCATTGAAATTACTTGCAAACGGTCGAATCCAAAAATGAGATATAGTTTGCCCTTCAGATTTGATCCTTGGGTCTTGAGCATCCCTTTTACGGGTCCGATGATTCCAGCAATGGTACCCGGCTGAATGTGGTGACGTATCTCAGGAGGCAAGTCTCGAAGTTTTTCGTACTGTCTTCCGATGAACTCTTTGTAGGGCTGGATTTCTTCAAGTCCACTCTTGAGCTTGCTTATTCCTGACATTATTTTTTCATTGATCCGTTCAACCCTTTCTCTAACACTTCTGACACTGTCTTCCGCCAAACTTAGGTTTCCTAGGTTTAGGTTTTTGAAGTATTTCAATTGCTCCAAATAGAAGTGAATGTCCTTTCTTGCCTTCTGTAGCCGTTTGTCAAAATATGCCGCGACTTTCAGCAGTTCTTCCCTAAGGGATTCCAAGTATTCCTCAATTACTCCACATGACGTTAGTCCAGATTCTCTAATGGTTTCAAGTAACACCGCATTGGTTGTAATCTCCGTGCCAATTCTCGCAAGTTGTTCGAAAGGCTTCTCGAGCGTGTGTAGGAGCTTCAGAATCGTTGACGGGTATTTTGAGAACAACATGTCGAGTTCTTCGATATTGTCGCTTTCACAAACACCACATTGTCGGGTTGTTATTAC
>JAJRWK010000205.1 GCA_024276795.1 archaeon
AGTAAGATTTCTCGAGTTTCTTGTCTTACCGTGTTCTGATCACTTAGTAAGACTGAAGGATCTAGATTTCCCTGTAATCCCTTGTCTTCATTCAAGTGTGTGTATGCCTCAGCCAAGGTCACTGTGTGGTCGACGCTCAAGTGAGTAAAGCTCATGGACTTCATAGATTCTATTAGGTGAGCAGTTCCCCGAGCATAGTAGATTCTAGGATTCTGTCTAAGCTCTCTTGAGGATAATATTTTCTCTGCATAGGGTTTGGCCCACTTCTCATACTGTCTAGGAGACAAATAACCTGCCCACGAGTCGAAGAGTTGTATTGCATCGACTCCATGTCTCACCTCGTATTCCAGTTGCTTTGCAACGATTACGGTGATTAATTCAAGCAACTCGTGGTACGCTTTGGGATGTCTTAAGGCGAATGCCTTTGTCTTGAATGCACTCCTAGTAGACTGGCCTTCAATCAAGTATGATGCAATAGTGAATGGAGAGCCTGCAAACCCGATTAATGCTTTATCATGTAGCCTTTCTCTTACAATGTCAAGTGCATCACCTAATTGTGGATAATCTGTCTCGGGCTCTGGGATTATAAGTTTCTCAATCTCAGAAGGATCACGAATAGGTCGGTCCAGAACTGGTCCCTTTTCGGGAACGATTGCTAATCCTCTGTTCATGGGGTAAATTGGTGTAAGGATGTCAGCGAAGATAATGGCGGCGTCAAGGTCAAACCGCTTTACTGGTTGAAGTGTAATCTCTGCAGCCAAATCAGGTGTGGTAAGCAATTCTTCAAACGAACGATCTTTTCTTAATTCACGATATTCTGGCAAGTATCGTCCAGCCTGTCTCATGAACCAGATAGGAGGCCTACTTGTTTGTTCTTTATGACATGCTCTAAGGAATAATTCCCTTGATGTTAAGGTCATCTTTTTTTCCTCGCAAAATAGTTCTCAACTGCTTGTTCTAGCTTTTGGAGCGTAAGTTCTCGAATATCTTCCGTATGTGCCGCAGACATGAACCAAACTTCATATGCACTCGGCGGAGCATAGATTCCTTCTTTCATCATTTCAAAATGCAAATGAGAATAGCTTTCGACAGCGACTCTTTTGATCTCTGAAGGCTTGTTTGCAGGAACCGTTTGTAACGCAAGCCAGAATAGTGAAGCAATTGATTTTGTTTGCAGTGGGAAAGAGTATTTCTGGAATACTTCCTCGATCCGCTCCACTAATTCATTAGTTTGTTTCTGGAGTTTTGCATAAAAATTGGGTTCTTGTTCAATGGCTTCGAGAGTCGCGATTCCGGCGGTGATTGCAAGAGGATTCCCGCTGAGAGTTCCCGCTTGATACACATTTCCGAGAGGAGCTATGTGTCCCATGTATTCTTTCTTTCCACCATACGCTCCTATGGGAAGCCCTCCCCCAATGACTTTTCCAAAAGTTACGAGATCCGGAGACAGTTCATAATACTGACTTGCTCCTCCATTTCCAATTCTAAAGCCTGTAATGACTTCGTCAAGAATGAACAAGGAACCATTTTCTTGGGAGATCCTTTCTAATTCTTGCATGTATCGTTTTTCTTGGGGAAACAATCCCATGTTTGCTGGAACACCTTCAATAATGACCGCAGCGACTTCTTCTCCCTTTTCATCCATTAATTGTTTAAATTGTTCCAAGTCTCCTAAGGGAAGAACGCTTGTGTCTTTAGCTACTTGATGGGGAACGCCGGCACTTGAGGCGATGCCAAATGTTGCCAGGCCACTACCGGCTTTGACAAGCAAGGAATCAGCATGTCCATGGTAGCATCCATCAAATTTAACGATACGATCTCTTTTGGTGATCCCTCTAGCCAATCGAATCGCTGACATGACTGCTTCTGTTCCGCTGTTCACGAAACGAACCCAATCTGTTGCTGGATGAGATTCAATAATTCGCTCCGCAAGTTCAACCTCGTAAAGTGTAGGTGCTCCATACGATGTTCCTCGGATTGCTTGTCGGATCAATTGTAGTGTCAACGAAGGATGCGCATGACCTAGAATCAAAGGGCCAAAAGACATTACGTAGTCTATGTATTCTCTTCCCTCAATGTCGTAGATATTCGCGCCCTCTGCCTTCACAATAAATGCGGGGTTTCCCTTAACACTTCTAAATGCCCTTACGGGGGAACTCACTCCTCCGGGCATGACTTTTTCAGCACGCTTGATTGCGATGTCATTTGAACGTATCGAATGTATCTCTTTCATTATAACCACTTCTTCTGTAGCACTTCCTTTGCGTGGTAAGTAATGATCCAATCCGCTCCCGCCCTGGATATCGCTGTGAGGTTCTCAACGACAACCCTCGCTTCATCGAACACTCCATTTCTAGCTCCAATTTTGATCATGGAGTACTCGCCGCTCACATTGTATGCTGCTACGGGCAAAAGTGTCGCTTGCCGTACTCGATAAATCACGTCTAGATACGCAAGTGCGGGCTTTACCATGAGTGCGTCCGCCCCTTCTTCCTCATCGATTTTTGCTTCTCGAATCGATTGTCTCCCGTCTCTGAAATCCATCTGATAGGTACTCCTATCTCCAAATCGGGGGCTACTATCAACTGCCTCCCGAAAAGGCCCATAATATGCGCTCATGAATTTTGCCGAATAGCTTAGAATAGCAGTATCAGAAAATCCTTCCTTGTCTAGTGCTTTTCGAATTGATCTCACACGAAAATCCATCATATCGCTGGGAGCAACCCAATCTGCCCCACTTGCAGCATAAGTCACCGCTACCTTCACTAGCTGTTCAAGAGTTTCATCATTCAATATCTGTCCCGTTTCTTGATCCGGGATGCCGCAGTGTCCATGACTAGTATATGGGCACAAGCAAACATCTGCAAATACAGTGATTTCACTCCCAAA
>JAJRWK010000206.1 GCA_024276795.1 archaeon
AAAACCAAGAATCTGCCTTTCCCTAAGTTCTAATTCAGAGGGATGGATAGTGGGGGGAACATGCACTGGCTCAAGAGCTCGCAAAACACGGTCTAGCTTGACTCTTGCTTTTACCAATCCTCGCGCAACAACAGTATAGGCTAATTCTAAAGCGACTCGCTTGCTAACCTTCAAAAGCTTGGAAATTTCTAAAATATCAACAAAACCATGTAATTGAAGTGCACCTATGATTATGGCTTCCCATTTTTCAACGGCCTTTTCTCCTACGCCGGAATAGGTGCGTATTTCTTCAAGGGTAATGTCGTATTTTTTGTTCATTTGGCAGACCAGAAAGCCTTCTAAGACTAAGACAATAAGCCCACGTAGAACTTCAAACGGTGGTTCATTCATTCTTTTGGCGATAACTTTTAGATTGATTGTGCGGTGTGTGGCAAGAAGACCAAGTAAGACATGATAATTAAACAAAGAGAGCCTCTGGATCTGTTCCAATGAACGATAAGGCCGATAATCCACAGGTAACGACATGAACATGTTCCCCTCTGAATCCATGGCCAAAGGTACTACTTTTGTGGCAGTTAGTTGAGCGGCGATTCGCAAGACTTCTTCTTCGGGAATTTCCATTATTAGAGCGATTCGTTTGTAAGACACTTTCCTCATCATAAGAACAAGACCAATAACAAGCTTCTCATTCTCTTGAAGAATGCTTACTGAACGACGAGGAAAGTGGGTGAGAAACTTGGTCTGCTTAACAACAAGTGAAGGGGATCTCATAACCCGTTCAACAAAAATGAACTTTGCTTGAATCGCCTCATAGAACGACAAATGGAGAAGTTTCCTTATAATGGTGTCATAGGGATATCGAACGAGTTCTTGAACGCGGGAAACGGTTGCTTCTCTGAGCAGTTGAAACATTCCTACAATTATGATGTCTTGATCAGTAATATCTTCGGGGGATAATGGTTCTGGTGTAAACTTAAGCTTTGGAGTGACGACACCCATTACTATAGATGCGGTAACATATCCTCGTAGAATCAGGGAGTAAAATCTATACCACGCATCTTTTTCGTTCCAGCCAAAAATGAACTCGATTTCTTTAGGAACAAAGGCTCCCCTCCCCCGAAGGTATCCAAGAAACTCTTCTTCTTGTTTGTTGAGACCATCCGTACTTGACAATTCAAAAGCAATGGGGCGTGTCAAGACAAAATTGTCGTCTTTGAACTTTGCGGGAAAACCTTGATACTGCAATAGTTTTCCCAAGAAGATCTCTGCATCTTCTATAGATACGCCTAGATGGGAAGCAACTTCTTTGATTTTGACGCTCCCCTCCACAGCTAGTTTTCCGAGAAGCCATATTAGGTCTCTTTCCGTGGTCTTTGGAACATATCTATTCAATTCACTAACCAGTTTTAGTCCAGTCGCTCCCATGTCTTGTCAAGCACCAACAATATTCTAGCTTTGCTTATTTAAGAAAACTTCTCAATTAGCTAAATGAACAAAATAATGTAGCGGTGAATCATTAGCAAGAAAACAATTATTCAGCGCCAGCTATTAAAGTACATGGTGAAACGTACCTACCTAGGCACATCAGGATGGTATTATCGTGATTGGGTAGGACCAGTCTATTCAAGGGACAAATATGAAAAAGAATGGCTTTACTACTATTCGAGAATCTTTAACTTCACAAACGTCAACATGACTTATTATCAGGAAAAGGTTTCTTCAGAATTAGTTAGGAGATGGTACAGGGAAACGCCTCCTAACTTCCGATTTGTAATAAAGGCAAACCAGAAATTTGTACACAAACGTTCTTTTAATCCACAAGAATTCGCGCAGTGGACAAAACAATTTGACTATCTTCTAGAAAAAAGGCTAGGATTCTTACTCCAGTTTCCCCAGTCAATTCGTCGATCAAAACAACTGATTTCAGAGGTTCAACAGATCGAGCTGGATATTCCTTTTTTTGTTGAATTTAGGGATAAATCATGGTATTACCCACCACCAAATATAGATCCCGCAATTCTTGTGATCCCAGATACCCCGAGAATATCAACACTTCCAGGAAGAGCAACGAGCACCCGCTTGCCTAACAATGATGTTTTATTCATCAGACTACATGGGAGGAACCGATACAATTGGTACGAGCATAAAGAAGCCAGAGAGAGGTATGACTACTATTACCCTCCATCAGAGATTCGCTATATCGTTCAAAAAATGGCGTCTCAAAAAAGCATCATAATAATTGATGCAAATAATCATCCGCTGGGACAAGCCCCGCTAAACATAGTTGACGCAAAACGTGTTATGGGCAAAAAAATATCAGGATCAATTAAAGAGTTAGAAAAGAGAATTACTTCAATTCTTTCGAGCAGACTTCATCGTGAAAAAATGAGCCAATTAGCCGCTTATTTTAGAACCACAAGCAAGAATTGGGAAACAGTATTAGAGACGGAATTGAAGGCAGAAATACGCGTTGCAACCCCATACATAATCGTGGGGACTAGCGAAGGAGTGGAAGTTTACATTGATAGATGTGAAAAGAAGATGTCTTGTGAAAAACCTAAACACAAAGGTATTTTCTGTGAACACCTTCAAGCCTTATTGAAAACAACTGGAGGAGAAAATCCACAAATCATTCTAGAAGATTACATAACAATGATAGAATAGCCTCTCCCAGCTAGTTTTTCTCACAAAGACGATTGAATCGAAGCAAAGATTAGAGAAAGGTCAAATAAAACGTAGACAAATCTTCATACATGGCTGAGGAAGAAAAAAGAGGAAGAAAAAGAAAGTTCCCTGACGATGCACATTATAGGGTTTTGCGAGCGTTACAGAGACATGGAAGAGAAAATGTAGCTACTTTAGCGAAAATGCTTCGAATGAAGCGAAGCACTGTGAACGATCGAATAAACCGTTTGATTGAAAGAGGAGTGATTCGGGGATTCTCTGCAGTAGTAGATTTTGAGAAAATTGAACTGGGAACCACCGCATTCGTTTTGATTGAAATCGATAGAAGTGAAGGGGGATTTGAAGAAATTGAGCTTGGAATGGTTAAGAAGTACCCTCAAAGAATACGAGAACTTCACAGAGTAAGTGGTGAATATGACATCATAATAAAAGTCAAGGAAAAGTCGCTAAAGGAACTTGGCGATCTTCTGGAGCAAATCAGAATTGATTTTCCAGTTAAGCGAACCCGTACGCTTGCCGTGTTCAAATCAACAATAGAAGAAGTATCGCATCCTTTTGACTTAGAAAAAATAGTCAAGACTGACGTTCTCTCCTTGCGAAATACCAAGATCCT
>JAJRWK010000207.1 GCA_024276795.1 archaeon
TTTGCATTAACAACGCCTGTGTCAAAGCCAACTCCGGGTTTCAGAACTCTTGCCTTGATGTCTTGGGACACAAGGAATGAAAGAGCGTCTCCTAGGGGGTGAGCAACTTCAATGTTTTTGGCTTCTGCATTTCCGAGGTTTTCAAGAACAACGTTAACATCCAGTAAGTTGTCGACATTTAGTCGGGAATTGTCTATGTATAGATTCCCTCTTACCATTGGGAATTGCGAAATGCCATTTACCGGGACTGTGAAAATCACTTTCATATCGGTCTGAGATCCCAGCGACAATGCTGGGTTGGGGTGTTTTACGTCCCAGATGAAGCTTCCGGTAAGTTGGGGAACCGGGTTAGTGGTTTCTGCTGGGACAATACCGTTGGGCACGACGCTGATGACGTAGGGGAAGTTAAAGCGGACTCTGCTAATGAAGGAGTCAGTTCGGGGTGTAATGGCTTGACCAAATAATGACTGGGTTGAGAGCACGAATGGGTCGGCATCACTGCCAGCTCCTGTGATGGCGTTGGGGTCTACATACATTACTCCTTGGAAGGAGACTTTCTTTACAGGCCCCATTCCCATGTTGATGCTAATGGCTCCGTAGCCGGCTGCTTTCACCGGTGCGTTTAATACAGTGGTTTTGTCCACTAGACCGTTAAAACCAGAGGATCCAAAGCCAATTACATCGTCAAGCATGGATCCCATTACAGAGCTAGCGTTTCCTCCAACAAACATGTATACTTTCTGTGTGGGGCTTTCGAATACACCCATGGGATATAGCGTGATGGAGTATTCGGCTTCAAACAATGAAGCTGCCTGAAGAGCCATGGCCTTAGTTCCTGCAACACTTGGATATACAATGGCTAGGACAGCACCATCGGGTGCTTCTAATGGTTTTCGTATTAAGTAGGAAGCGTAGTCGGATTGATCTACAACGTAGAACGTCCAAGCTAGTGCTGAACTTAATTCACTCCCGATTGTTATCGGGTAATCGCTCTCTGCCAGGGCTCCAAAAGTGGAGATCTGTACGAGAGCGGCATCATCGATTCCCGCTATTACCGTCAGGAATTCGGATTTGCGGGAGGTATCTAGAGCCTGAGTTCCCAAACTATCGATTGGCGAGAGCAACGCTCCTTGGACGGAGGTTTGGCTCACCATGAGCACGATAGTGAGAAAAGCAAGACTCAGAGCGAGCATATTTTTTCTCATAACCTTGATCACCTAAAATTGGTTTCTTGTATCTACTGATGTTTGTTCTATTATTTATAGGCTCTCATAACTCTATACAAGGAATAGAGAGAAAGCGAATCTGCAAATCTCAGCACTTGTTGATCTACCTTAAACTACCCCAAGAGTCCTTGAGTCTTTATTCAAGAATTATAGGTGCATTTTTGAAGGATCAACAGAATGTTATCAATGTTGAGCGTTTGCTTTCTAGGGGATACAGAAATGCTACCAGAATATGTGTTGCTTCTAGCACCATCAATACTTGCGTATATCTTGTTTTTCACCTTGTATTTGGTCGATTCCCGGTATGACCTCCCCCAATGGTTTATGAGAAAAACTATTCATTCCATAGGAAACGTAATGATAGGGGTCTTTATCGGGCTCTTAATAGACCCTTGGAAGGTCATTCAAGCCTTGATTATTTTCTTAGTACTACTAGCACTGTTTTCGCTCCCACCAGTGCGACTCCTCCAATTCCTACTAGTTAAGTCTACGAGAAAAGGAGAAACGCGGCTTGAAACATTCATAACCGTCGCTTTAACATCGATCTCACTCCTAGTCCTGTATTTTGTTTTTCAAGGAGAAAAACTTGTTTGGTTCCTTTCAGGCATTTTCGTCCTTGCGATTGCTGACGGTTTTGGTGAATTTGTAGGCAGACCTTTTGGTAAACACAAATACGTAGCGATAGCTTCCCTTCTTTCTAGTGAACCCCGATTCAAATCCATAGAAGGATCAATTGGAGTCTTTCTGGGATCGGTACTCGGGATTACCTTAGCATTTTTGTTGACACAGACGTTGTTGTTGAACCTGAGCATAATATTGCTGATTTTCTTGATTGCGGTAATCGTAACGATTCTTGAAGGGTTGAGCACCTCTTTTATTGATAACATAGTTTTACCTTGGTCAGTGGCATTACTTGGTTATTGGTTAATGTAGACGCGACGCTGTTCTTTGTTGAAACTGATTTGTTTATCTTCCGTAAGCGTGATGTGTTAATTGTGCGATGAACTCTTACTGATTGGCTGATTTCTCCCCATTCAGAAACAAGAAATCATACATTTCAAAAGTTTCTACTGATAGCCAATGATGAGATCGAGACGTTTCCAGGCTTCTGCATTTCGCGTCTCTGCAATGGTTTCAAGAATTCTTTCTCGAGTCATTTTTTCAGCGCCTTGTCTTTTCCAGTATCCAATAGCGGTTGTTGAGTCAGGGTCTACTTTGAGAAGCACCCCCCCTCTTGTTCCATCCTTTTTTATGAACAACAGTAACCAGAAGACTCCTTCGAGTGATTTTTTCTCTTCTCGGGAGATCTTCTCTACTCGTTTGATATTGCGAAAAATATGCACGGGTATTAATTGTTCGCGATAAGAGTTAAGAAGGGTTTTGAGCAGTTCACTATCCACAGGAACGGGAGAATGAAGTATTTCGAATTCCAGTATTACGTCATCCATTTTTTTAGAGGATTCCCCCTCTAGGCAGACAACCACTTTTTCCTTTGAGTTTTTCTTACTCATAAGAACGCCTCTCCAAGTATTATTGGAATGTTTTCCAAATTAAGTGCTTCCACAAAAGGCTTGACATGACCAAAGTGGGCATATCTGTAGAGCGTTAGTCGCTTTTTTTTCTTCATTTTTTCTTGAACCTGGTCAAATCTGGTAACGATTCGCAGTGCTCCTTCTTCACCAGAATCAATTTCGGATCTGTTCTTGTCTTGTTTTCTGCTTGTTTTCTTAAACTTCTTCAAATAGGGAGTATATGTTTCAGCAGGGATTAATTCAACTTGCACGATGGTGCTCTTCAAGTAGCTCACAGGTTTTTGAGCAGGAGGAACTATGACGTAATCCGCGAAGCTACTGGCTAAGCTCGCACTTCCTAAGCTGGCCAATGCACCGGGAACGCTACCTATTGCAAAACCAATCACCGCGGGTGCTGTTTTTTTTAGAATTGATCCGATTCTTGTCCTAACATCTCCTGGTATGAAATATGCTTCTGGTAGCCATTGGATCCCTTGGTCTTTGACACAAGCAATAACTCCGTCAAGCATTGGTGCTAAGCTAATGTTACGAAGATCAACCCCTAACCCTTGAATTGCTTGGATAACCCATTCCTCAAAATCATCAATCGGGATGGTTGGAAGGCTTTCAGTTGAAGTTCTAGTTTTTCTCTTTGATTGCTGTTTGTCTCTTCGAAACCATCGCATGGGCGTTCATTCTATTCTTGAATTCCAAGAATAAAAA
>JAJRWK010000208.1 GCA_024276795.1 archaeon
CCTAACTCAACCAGCTTGTCAACACTAGTGCCAATTTCTTTTGGAATAAAATGCGTGAGGGGGGCATTTGTAGAATCAAATCTTATTGTGCCGTCGCGGAATATTGTAACTTCATGTCTTGCCCTCAACACAGCCTTTTCCAAAGGCTCTGCAGAACGAGTTGGGCTCATGAGTTTCTTAACGAGTTTGACTGGACTTGGCAGGGTGCCAATCCGAGCCTTGACCCTATTTATCTCCTGAGTCATGTCGATTTTGATTTTTTCAAAGGCTCTCGTTCTCTCACCACAGTACTGGCAGATCTCCTCTGTACCTTGCTTTCCGCATCTTCGACATTTATATCTTGGAACTGTCCGCTCATAACATGTGGTACAAATCCTATGATACGTTGCCTGGTTACATTTTGGACAAGTGAATAGCTGAATTTCTTCCTCAACAACTTTTCCTGTTGCCTTGTTTAAGTCTCTTTGAGGACCACCAGCGTTCCCTATGGGAAATAGACCGTGGACGGGAGGTCTCATCTTCCTATCGCTTGCTTTTTCTGGACGCCCCATTCTTGCTCCAATGAATGTTCCCCCTCTTGGTCTGATTTTGATTGGTGAGAATGTGTTGATCCACTCAATCGTTGGTATGCTGACATCCACAAGGGGTGTTTTCTGGAATATTATTTGCAGTATTCTGGCAATTGAAGCGTCGATTTCAATTTGATCTCCCGAGACTTTATGTGGTATCCATGCTTGCTCTAAGACCATCTTATACTTCTTAGCAAATGGAATTTGACTCCCTTTCATGGTGCGAGCTAAATCAACCAACGTTTTCGTATCGGGTGGTTCAAGCAAGTCAAAAAACGGGGTGTAGAATGGGTGTAGTGGTACATCTAATTGTTCGGATAACGCGATCGCTTCGTCGACGCTTGGCTTGTGTATTAAAGGCTCTTCAACGAAGGGTTTTCTTATCGTTTTGTAATCTTTCTTCTCTTGAGCCGCATGTTTTACTTCAAGAGCCCACCATTCCTCACAGTATCCTGCTGGATTCAGCTTGTAGTTATTCTGGACATATTCTGCTGCACTAACAAGCATGTCTCCCAAAAACAATACACTTTCTATCTCTGGCAAGATCTTTTTTGCTTCTTTGTACGTCGAGACTCGAACAACGTCCCCATTCTTGAGCAGAACAATAGGTGGCTCAACTGTAGAAACTGGAACCACGATCGATCCTTTTCCAGGCCGTTCAGTTCGTACATGTGTTCCGGTGGCAAGAAAGTCATTTACAACTGCCATGGTTGCCGGGTGGATTCCTACTCCTGCGATTCCAGTGTGTCTTGCTCTCCCATATCGTAATCTAAACCCGCCTTTTCTAGAAGGATGACTGAATACTGGACGACCACCAATAACGTCTCTTAAATATCCATCAGATGGCTCGAGATGTACTGTTCCTTTTTCCAAGCTGCTTTTTTGTTTTTTTTCAAGCTCTGTTTGTTCTTGCTTTTTTTATTCCGTTTTGTTGCTTTTGTCTAAACCTTGATCCTCAAGCTTCCCAAGTTTGTCAACCTCGGCCAGCCACTCCCATCCTTCTAGTCCAACCATTTTGACTCTTTTGAGAAGTTTCTTTGCTCTTCCTACCAGCCCATCGTTAAAAACTAGGCATGCTCCTCCTCTTAGCTGATTTGTCTCAATTCGAGGCAAGTCTCTGTAGCCTACAACTTCTACGTCTTCTGTTGGTTCGCCATTTATCTGAATCGGAACATGCCTCATGGCAAACCGCATTTGTTCTTCTGTAGTGGGGATCTGGAGATTAACCTTCTTCTTATAGGCGTGGACTTCTTCGACCATTCTTTCGATTTCTGCCTCTGTTGCTTTGTAGGCAGGTACTTTCAATAGTTGTCGAATGTAATCTGTTAATAGAATACTAACAGCTGCCGCAGTTCCTCCTGCAGCACGTATTGGACCCGCATAATATACCGCAACAAACTCTTCATCTTGGAATTTTCTGATCTTAAATGCTGAAATTCCTTCAATCGGGGCAGCAACAATTCCTTCTGTTAGGACCGCAAGTGATGAACGCAAGGCTTGTTCTCCTAGTTCTTCAGGGGACCCCGGGCCAAACTTTCCTTCTACAATTTCTCTTGCGATGGTGAATGCAATTTCTTCCTTAGACATTTTTTCATGACTAAGTTGGTTGATTCGAGCCGCAATTCCGGGGGGTCCTACAAGTCCTTCTACCCGTGCTGCTGCGTTTGCTGCGATATATACTTCTGGTATGGTTTCTGGATCAAAACCCATGGCTCGAGCTCTAACTGCAATATTATTGGCTCGATGAACTTCTTGTGTAATGCGTTCAAAGTATTCAGAAAGGTGCGAGCCAATATATTCCACAACGAGTAACTCTATTTTTGAAGGGTATAATTTTTCCTATCCTCTGAATTAACTTTTTTTTACTCAAAGAAAATAATATTTAAGGGTAAAGCATTCTTGGTAACCTATATGGGAAAAATCATTCGAGCTGGCGTGATCGGCACTGGCGCTTGGGGTCGCAACCATGCTAGGGTGTATTCTGAGCTACCAGATGTCGAACTTATCGGTGTTTGTGATATGAGAAAGGAGGCTGCTGATGCTATCGCCCAAAAACACGGAACCCGCGCATTTTATGATGTTGATGATCTTCTCGCCCAAGACGATTTGGACATGATAAGCATATGTACACCTACTACTACTCATTTTGAAATCGGAATCAAGGCTGTTGAAAAAGGAAAGCACGTGCTAGTAGAGAAGCCAGTTACTACAACGGTTCAAGAAGCAATTGAGCTAACTAGTGCAGCAAGGAAAGCCGGTGTTAAGCTTACTGTGGGTTTTATTGAACGCTTTAACCCTGTTATTCAGACCATAAAGGACTTGAAAGAAGAAGGAGAACTTGGGGCATTTGTTTCGATGAGCACTCGACGGATTGGTCCGTTTTGGCCAGAGAGGGTATGGGATATTGGAGTCGTAAAGGATTCTGCGATCCATGATGTAGACGCCTTGCGGCACATCGCAGGAGGATCACCCAATACGGTCTTTGCAGTGGGGGGAAATCTAAAACACAAGTATGAAGACTACGTGTACGCTGTTCTAGATTTTGGAAATAACGTGAAAGGAACCGTTGAAGCTAACTTCTTAACCCCACATAAACTTAGAAAGATCTCTGTTACTGCTGAGAAAGGTGTTATTGATGGAGATTACATGACCCAGGAGTTAGTTATTGAGACAGAAAGATGGCTTAAACATTCAAAGAACAAGTGGCAAGAGCCTTTGAGAGCTGAACTTTCTGCTTTCGTCGAAGCCATTCGCGAGGATAAACCTCCTATAGTTTCTGGTGAAGATGGCATTGAGGTTCTCAAGATATGCGAAGCAATTCTGGAATCGATTCGGACAGGAGAAGTAGTGCCATTTTAGATCCTGAAGAAATTGCCAATTTTTTCTTGCTTCGCGATTCTTACAAGAAAATTTCCGCTAAATATTTGATATTTAAGAGAAGGCCTTGGTACGCGCTTAAACCCTTAATCTCCAAACTCCATGCCTTTTGTCCTAATGCTTCTTCGGTTCTTGATGCAGGTGCTGGAAATGGAAGAAATCTTGCCTATTTTCCGAATGCTACCGTTAAAACTGCCCTTGATCCTATCGAACAACTGGTTAAACACAGTGTCTCTTTTGACGGTAATCCTGTTCTTGGCAGTTCAACCAATCTGCCTTTTAGAAACCAATCCTTTGATGTTGTTCTCTCAATAGCTGTTATTCACCATTTTCGCTCCAAATCCACTGCAAAACTAGTTCTAAAGGAACTCCTGAATATGTTACGAAATGAAGGTGTTCTATTGATTACTGTGTGGAGGAGAGATCGTCCAGGACGAATTGGGAACGTCATTCGAGGTATCATTGAGGGTAAATGCGTTGACGAAGAATATGTTCCATGGAAAGACTCTAAGGGGAATATTATCGCTAAGCGTTACTATCATTACTATACGAGAAAGGAATTCCTACGATTACTAGGGAGTATACCTTGTGAAATATTAGAGTTTGGCGTTTTCGGGGGTAAGGCGGTCAAGCAGAATTTGTTTGCAATCATTCGTCCCTTAAGAGATCAAAGAAATGAGTAAGATTGGTGTTTGAAAACATATCCTGATTAAAGAGAGAAGTTCAGAAAAAAAAGAATGACCCCTTCAAAAAAGTATGCCGAATAAATCATCAAAACGTGAGGCCGTCGGTATTCCTAAATATTTTCTGGAGAAACAGCTTTTTGTATGGCAATTTACCACTTAAGACTTCCACTTACCGAGGAAGATGTGAAAAAACTGAAGGTGGGTGATAGTATTTATGTCTCTGGCGATATAGTAACTGCCCGCGACGACGCCCACAAGCATGCTCTACATTTGAAAGAAAAAGGTGAATCACTGCCTGTTGATTTCAGCAAATTAGCAATTTATCACTGTGGACCCATAATGCGCAAGAATGAAGAGACAAGAGAATGGGAAGTCGTTGCTGCCGGTCCAACTACGAGTAGCAGGATGGAGATCTTTCAAGACAAATTTATTGAAGCCTTCGGCACTAAGCTCATTATTGGAAAGGGAGGAATGGGTCCAAGAACCACGGCAGCATGCGAAAAATTCGGCGCTGTTTACGGAATGTTTACCGGAGGAGCAGCTCTCCTTGCTGCGGATAAAGTAAAACGAGTGAAAGAGGTTCATTGGCTTGACCTGCTGGGAATGCCTGAGTGCTTGTGGGTGCTTGAAGTTGAAGAATTTGGCCCCTTGCTAGTTGGTATTGACTGTCATGGCAACAATTTATTCGAGGAAAATGCTCAGAAAACGCGTGATGCTCTGCCACAAGCCTACCAAGTCATTGAACAAATCATGGAGGAATAAAAAATGATGCAAACAGCTACTTTAGAAACAATAATTGAAGACACTGCTGTTGAGCTTCTGCGAAGAGCTGCAACCTCACTTCCCAAAGACGTCTTTGCTGCTCTTGAAGAGATTAAGAAAGAAGCTCCAACAGAGAGCGCTCTTTTACAAATTGAAAACATAGTGACGGATGCCAGAATCGCTCGCGAATCGAGTCGACCGATGTGTCAAGACACCGGTATTGTCTCTTTTATTTTGTCTGTTGGTGATAATTTCCCTCTCAAGTCAAAGCTCAAAGATATCTTGCGCGAAGCTACCCGAAGGGCCACAAAGGAAGTTCCCCTTCGACCTAATACTGTCGACTTCTTTAAGGGAAATTCAGGGGATAATGTGGATCCGAGAGGGTATATTCCTTTCTTCTACATCGACCTTGTCCCTGGAGACGAAATAAAAATAACTGCGATGACCAAAGGGGGCGGTTCCTCTAATATTGCCAAGCTAGGGATGCTAAAACCCGGAGTCGGACTAGAAGGTGTGCTAAAATTTGCAATTGATGCCGTTGCAGAAGCCGGTCCCAAGGGATGCCCTCCGTATCGTGTAGGCATTGGCATCGGAGGAGGAGAAGATATCTGTATGATGCTTGCCAAGAAAGCCCTCTTACGACCTGTGGGTAAGAGACACGATGATCCGGAAATTGCTAAACTCGAAGAAGCCACAATGGAGGCAATGAATAGACTACCAATCGGCCCTATGGGAGTTGGAAGTGGAAAAACTGTGATCGACGTAAACATTAACCTCGCTAGCCGGCATCCTGCGTCGCTTCCAGTTGGAGTAGTCTTTTCCTGCTGGGCACTACGTCATGCTTCTGCCTCTATCTCAAAAGATGGGAATGTTAAATACATGGAATATTAGCAGTATTGTTTCTCCTTTACCCATACTTCAGGACATTTCTGGATTAATTCCAGATTTTGATTTCATTTTAATCGAGTACTTCTGACAACATGGAATTATTTTTCAACTATTTTTCAATAGTGGGAAAGCAGACATCTTAACCACTGAAATGAATAATAAAATCATGAATAGGTGAATTAACATGAGCTATGTAGATGACCGATATTTTGCCCCAGAGGGCTATGACACAAACAATGCAGTTATTTGTACATTCAAAGTAAAGACGACTGAAGATTTTGGTAAGGTTTCCAAAGAAATAGCTGCAGAATCGTCTGTGGGAACGTGGACTATGGTACACACTCTAACCGATGATATTTTTGAGCGACTTGCAGCACGCGTACTAGAAATGCACCCTGAACAAGGAATAGTCAAAATTGCATATCCTTTCGAGATCTTTGAAAAGGGAAGCTTGCCCCAGATGTTATCACTAGTTGTTGGGAATATTTTAGGAATGAAAAGTACTGACGCAATCCGTCTAATTGACATTGATATTCCTGCCGCCATTCGTGATCCCTATTCTGGCCCAGCATTTGGTATTGAGGGGTTCAAGAATGCTCTCAAAATTACAAAGAATAACGATCGACCCATTATTGGAACCATTATCAAGCCAAAAATGGGTTTGCCTCCTGACAAACACGCTCAAGTGGCGTATGAAGCATGGTATGGCGGTATTGACTTTGTAAAGGATGACGAACCCCAAACCGATCAAACTTTTTGTGGTTTTGAGGATAGGATCTCCAAAGTTCTTGAAAAAGCAGATCTCGTAAAAGAAGAAACCGGAAGGAACGTCGTGTATGCTGCAAACATTACTGCACCTCTTCCTGAAATGGAAAAACGAGCCGAATATGTGAAAGATCAAGGCGGTAACTGCATGATGATTGATGTACTAACGACTGGCTTTGCAGCTGTCCAGTACATGAGATCCCTAGATCTCGGGTTGTTGATTCATGCGCATCGGGCAATGCACGCAGCAATGACTCGTCATCCCGATCATGGCATCCACATGGTTGCTTTTGCCAAATGGTTGCGATTGGCTGGTGTAGATTCACTACACGCGGGCACCGTTGTTGGCAAAATGGAAGGGGGGTATCACGATGTAAAAATTGTCTATGACGCGTTACG
>JAJRWK010000209.1 GCA_024276795.1 archaeon
CCCTGTTGCGAAAGCAAGAGTTCGACCATGAGTCGTGTGAAATGTATCAGCATTCAGATAAGGAGAAGTGATCCATCCTGAGCAACCAATACCACTTATAGCAACGAAATTCTCGAGGTTTAGCTTTCCTTGTTCGATCAATCTGTCCAAAGCTTTGACGAATGCATTCAATACAATTCCATGTCCACATCCAGGACAGAAAGCCGTGGGCACATGTCTAAGGTACTGTTCTCGATAGTAAAGGTTATTTTTTTCTGGTGTTTTTCTGAGAGACTTTTGTATCATATCAACCATCTCCTAATCACTAATGCTACTTACGAATCTCACAATTTCATGGCTGGTGTGAACGACTCCTCCGATCTTACCAAATCCCACAGTGCGAACTCCAATTGCATTGGCCACTCTTTCAATTTCCAAAACTAGTTTTCCCGTACTCATCTCTGTAACCACTGCAAATTTTTTCTCATTCAGATATTCAGCGATTTTTTTCTCATGGAACGGCCAGAGTGTTTTAAGGCGTAAGAAATCCACTTTCTTACCTTGATTTCTTAGAAACTGAACCGCTTGATAGGTCGGTCTTGCGGTAGCGCCGTAGGAGACAAGAATAATTTCAGCATCTCCGGAAGGATCTTTTTCAAAATGAAATTCAGAAATTTCATCAATTCTGCTCTGAACTTTTTCAATAAGACGGTTCACAAGCTGTCGGTGAACCTCAGGTTCAGTATTACGAAAACCAGTCTCATCATGAGTGGATCCCGTAACAAGCAATTTGTGCCCTTGCCCTAGCAGTGGCATGGGCGGAATTAAGTCATCGTCTGGCTTGAAAGGAGGGTAAGGAGTGTCTTGGGGCAATTTACGATATGTTGTCTCCACGGTGTCAGGTATGACCACTTTTTCTCTTAGATGCCCAAGTTCTCCGTCAGTCAAAAGGATAACTGGTTGCCTCAGTATTTCTGCGAGATTAAAGGCTCTCACCGTAAAATCAAACATTTCTTGCACAGACCATGGTGATAGCACGATGGCTTCATAATCCCCATGAGCACCGTACCTCGCTTGGTAGAACTCTTGCTGAGCAGGAAGCGTAGCTTGACCAGTTGAGGGACCCGAGCGCTGCACGACGGCTACAACAACTGGCGTCTCAGTCATATAAGCATACGACAGATTCTCCTGCATCAACGAAAAGCCGGGCCCACTTGTTGCAGTCATAGCTTTTGCCCCGGTCCACGAAGCTCCAATAATGGCAGCCATCGATCCGATTTCGTCTTCCATTTGAATATAGACCCGATCAGGGAACTCAACAAACCGTCTAGCGACATATTCTAAGACTTCAGAAGACGGAGTGATTGGATATCCCGCAAAAAAGTTACACCCTGCAGCAATTGCTCCTTCTGCAATTGCCTCATCTCCCAACATAAAAACAGGTTTCTCGTTACTCATTAGCGATCACCGCAATTGCAAAGTCAGGACAGATGGCTTCACACTTACGACATTTGGTGCAAGCATCTGCATCGGTAACTCTTGGCAAAACACCCCCATGCCGTGAAGGAGTAGTGGAAGGCACTAAAATATGAACGGGGCAGACCGAAATACAGAGATGACAACCCGACCCTTTACACAAAATCGAATCAACTACGATTGAAACCATGGCTCTCCACATCTTTCACAAAATCTCTCATACTTATAATAACGGATAATGCCATAGAAATTAGAGAAATGTAGCCTCAAAAGCCATTGTCGACAAATTACCTGGCAAGGGTTCAAATTGGACTTTTAACTAAAATAGAAAAAGAGCAAAAAATGAAACTAAACCGGAAGATGTAGGTACCGTTATATTATCGAGACCACCCGCTGAAAATACTTCTACAACCATCCCTACAAGGCTACCTAAGAGAATCAAGACAACTACCGAATCAGTAGAATTCATAAGATCCAGTCCCCAGATCGACAGAAAACTACCGGCCACAGTCGCTACAAAGAAACTCAAACTACCTTCTACGGACTTACCTTTAAGAAAAGATGGACGAAGTTTCCCATATCTTTTCCCGACAAGCCCACTAAACCCGTCTCCCAAAGCTAAGGCACTTCCTGCAACGATTCCGGGAACTGGATAACTGAAGAAGAATAGAATGATTAAAAATACGCTCAGAGAGAAAAGAGTTGTTCCCCATGGATGTCCCTCAGAAAAAATACGCAACCGAAGTTTAGGAATGGGAGAGACAGGTGCAGTAAGGTACGTAAAAAGCAAGGCCCCTCCCGTCAAAAGCAGAGGATACAAAGGTCGATCCACTAAGTAATAGGCCAAAAAGATGGGAAGAAAAATCGAAACGTGCACCCACTTCCTTGCAGAGTAACTATCCATTAATCCCTTCTTCCTTAGGGATTCGAATACTAGAATCGACACAAACACCCAAGCCAAGACGTACACTATCAGCTTCAACTCTTGTTGATCCGGAAAGAGAGACACAGATTCCTCTTCTAGTTTGAATTTAAAAATAAAACCGACGATTGAAGATAAATCATTGAACGGTGCAGATAAATGCTCATGATGCAAACAACAGATCACGATTTATAGTTCAAAAAAAGGAAAAGAAGAAGAAACTAGCGATCAATTTGAATTAATCACTATTTTTTCTTCCGAATGAGGATTGCTAAGGTTACAAACCCAACTCCAAGGATTGCTGAAAGATATTCGAAGCCAGGCAAGCCACTGCTTTCAGCTGGTGTGGGTTCTGGTGCGGGTGCCTCCGAGGTGGTTGTGTTTTCTTTTGGCGTTTCTTCAGTGGTAGTCGTCGAAGTAGTATCAGTGGGAGTTTGTTGAGGCTCATAGTCTACTTTGTAAGTCGGGTCATGTCGTATCTGATTTCCACCCCAAACAGGATATGAGACAAGTAGCAAGTTTGCGGAGTAAATAAAGGAAATCGTTGTTGTTTCCTTGACAGCGTTCACAGTTGCGGTTCCTCCTACATCGCCTGTCTCTGAGGTAATGGGAGTCGTGGTCTCTTCTTGAGCAACACCAGCGATGGTTACGAGATTAAGAGCAGACAATCTTGCCTCATAAGTATCGCCTGCAACAGTATAGTTCTTCTTATCGTCTGGCATTTCAATTTCAATAAATGAATCGCCTAGACCATTCGTCATCGCAAACGCTGCTGAACGCGTCGTTCTAGTAGAATTAACAGGAGCATCCACTTGAGTTTTTGTCTTGACCGCTTCAGCTGCGAAGAATTCAAGAAGTATTGGCATTGCCACCGAGAGGCCGGCCATCTCCGATTTCAATTGCGCATCCTGCACTCCACCAAACGTGAAAGTCGGAGAAATGTCTGCACGTCCAGTGCTTGGATCCACTGCTAGCACGTACTTGTATGAGATGAATTCCTGGTCAGAAGTCCATTCTCCGGTGGTTGTGTCTACCCAAGTCATTGGGAAGTCGGTGTAGTTCATTCCAAAGGTAAAGTACACAGTTCCGTTTTCGTCTTGTACAGGGTCTTCCCAGATGGGCGTGGTGGAGCGAGCCGCATTTACGTCGCCAAACTGAATGCTCTCATAGCGGAAGTATTCATTAGTTTCATTGAGTTGTTCGGTGAAGTTGAGATTGGTTCCATAAATAATAAGTGACTGTGTTGCGTTGATGCTTTCAGTGTAGTACTGCATGAGATCAAGGTTATAGGCTTCTCCAAAGCCAACATACGAGACAAAGTCGCCACCACCAGGTCTGAAACCTTCTTCGGTCATTGTGATGTCAAGCATTGAGTTGTTATTGCCGTCACTGTATGCGAGAAGTGTGGTCGCCTTATTGGTTGCCCAAATTGCGAGCTTTGCTTGGGCAATTGTTTCATTTGAAGAAGTTGTTAGAAACGCTGCTACGAGCGATTGAAGAGTCGTAATCGCAGTTAGGTTAGCATAATTAACTCCAAGGCTGAACATTTCTCCTTGGCCCTCATAGACAACAGGAAGTAGTGTTCTTGGATACATTTCCCATGGTACTTCTGAATCGTTAGATGCAAACGTCAGTTGAGTAAGCTCATAGTGAGCAAGATAGTAGCCCATCCACAGAGCTCCATACTCGATGTACGACGCAGTTACATTGTCCCACATAAGTGCTTGGAATCCGAAGTTTTCTCCGTCGGTAACAGCGACTCTGTATGCCCATCCACTCACGTTATATTCCATTGAATATCTCGCATAGTAGCCAAACACACCGACACTAACAGCCGTCTGGTTAACGTTAACGAACTCCAAAATATACGTAACATCTACTAGAATAGCTTTTGGTGTAATCACCCAAGCAGTGTAGTCTCCATTTGTGGCGTTAAAGTATTCAAACAAGCTGACGTTGGCGGGGTATTGACCCAAATAACTCTCGGTTGTTCGATCAATGACAGCAACCATTGTTACATCAAAGTCTTCGGTAATGTTCAGATTCATACTGCTTCCAAGAGTAGCATTCAAACCAAGAAGCCAGTAGAGAGAAGCATTCAGAAACCTGTTGTTCATAGGGACAGTATTGTAAACCTCAAATTGGTCTTCTACAGCGTCATAACGATACATGTCTACCATGTAAAAAGTATCATTGTATGTGATATTCGTGATCAAAGGTATCTGAACATTATTCGTAATGACAACTTCACGGTTCACTTCTTGAATGAAACCGCTTTGTTCTGTCGTGAAATTACCTGAGTCCTTGAAGTTGACCCAGCCATGTTCATAAGTTAGACCACCTATGGTATTTGTTTGATTCGTTTCTACTGGTTGGGGGGTAGCCAATTGAGAAGACATTAGCATACCCATGACCAGAGCAATAAGTAATAGAGAAAATCCTAAGTGCTTTCTCATATTGGTTCATGAGGGCACTTTCTAGTATAAAAACAAAGTCAAATAACGATGCCGCCAATTAGATCTGTGGATAAGCTATTCTGTAAGATAAAGGATTTTGAGGGTAAGAAAGCGTACTCCTCAGCCATATATAAACCCTAATCTTTGCTGGTTTTTTGTTCCTGAACTACGAGGCAGACACTAACGAACCGTTTCTTGGGATTTATGCATACTAACACTAATTACTACTTTTGACCATATTCTGTTTTTTTGATAAATTGAAAATAAAATCAATAATGACATACATAAGGTACCCCTAACAAACATAATTGACAAAACGCACATGCACACTGGCCTTATCTTAAACAAAAAAGACTTTTAAAGAACGTATTTTTGCACTCGGATATACGTATCGAAACGAAATTTTGGAATTTCAGAGAGTGTAATTTGAAAAGAATGATATGGTACAGCGATTTTGTTTCGATTTGCATATTTAAAAAGAAATCAGAAATGTGTTTTATGGAGAAATAGGTAGTAAGCTATTCCTCGCATTTTAGACACCATATTCGTATTTTTAATCATTTTTTAAGAGAATCAGACATTTTTGTCCGGATTTTAGATTACAATAAACTACTACATGTACGATAAGTATTTAAGTAGAATTAGCTACGCGACATCGAGTATGAGATATCGAAACGCTATCGCCCTAATTCTGCCCATATTCTTGCTAATTTCAGTAATAAACTTGGCTCAAATTTCTCAAGATCCATCATTTACCCAAAATAACGCTATTTTTAAAGAAGAGAAGTTGGTTCTGGGCGCATCGCCAGTATCCAAGAAGGTCATTCATGATGGTGTTATTTCGCCTGGAGAATATAATGACAAGATACTCATTGATGCTACCAATAATTTTTACATATATTATGCATTGAACGGTAGCACTATCTACATCGCAATGGTTGCAGACGCCTTGGGTTGGATATCCATAGGAATTGGATACTCCTCAAAAATGCAAGATGCTGATATCATTATCGGGTATGTGGATGGAACTGGAGCGCATGTTCAAGACAACTTTGGAACAGGAACCATTTCACACCAAGCAGATGCGGTTCAAAACATTCTTTCTTGGGGTGGATCGGAAAATTCAACAACAACAATCATCGAATTTTCTAGGTATTTGGATACGGGAGATGCTGCCGAGGATACCGTTATTCAATTAGATACCCCCATCAACTTGATTTGGGCGGTTTCTGGAGCAGACGATTTCACCAGTTATCACAGTGCTAGAGGATATGCCACTGCAACATTTACTACATGGGCTCCATCACCCCCGTTCAATCTTAAAGCGAACCCAGGAGATAGTCAAGTAACCTTAACTTGGGAAGCAGCAGTCGATGGTGGTAGTGCAATCACTCAATACACGGTGTATCAGGCAACAACTCAAGGCGGTCCGTATTCTCAAGTTACAACAACAGCAGGTGACGTATTAACAGCAACAATTACTGGATTAACCAATGCTCAGACCTACTACTTTGTGGTTACTGCAACTAATGCAAAGGGCGAGTCTCAATATTCAAATGAGGCTTCTGCAACCCCCTCTGGAACTGTTACTGAACCTTTGAATGTTGTTGCTACTGCTGGATCATGGCATGTTAATCTCACGTGGGATCCCCCTACGAGTGACGGAGGAAGTCCTATCACCCAATACAACGTTTATCGCTCAGAGTCAAGTGGAGGCCCATATGATAAGATCGGAACAAGCACCACAACATCTTATCAAGACACCACAGTAACTAATGGAATTACGTATTATTACGTTATCACGGCCGAGAACGCATTTCAAGAAGGAGGATATTCCAACGAAGTTTCCGCAACTCCAAAAGGGCCATCTCCACCGGTTACAGGATTATCTGGATATCTGAGTCCTAATGATTCAATGATCATCAACTGGACAGCACCTATAACGGATGGTGGCTATCCAATTACCGAGTATAGGGTTTATAGATCAGAAACTTCCGGTGGACCATATACGTTCATTGGAAGTAATGACTCTGCGTTGGGCTTTGAGGATACAAGCGTTGTTCTTCTCACTACCTATTACTACGTAGTTACAGCCATAAACAGCGCTGGTGAAAGCTCATATTCAGAGGAGTTAAAGGTAAGAGCTGCGAAAGTACCGTTCAAGCCTGAGAATGTAACGGTTGTGACGGGCTATGGCTTTGCAAATCTAACTTGGGATGAGCCTTATGACAACGGTTTTCCAATATACGCGTATTATGTCTATCGAGCCGAATCCAGTAACGGACCGTTCTTCGTGATAGGCTCTACAAATAAAACGTTTTACTTGGATCAGACCGTAAGTAATGCGGAAACATATTATTACCGCATTACGGCCATCAACGAGCAAGGAGAGAGCTCCTTCTCAGATACAGTCACGGCGGTTATAGGTTCTGTCCCTGGTAAGCCAGATACATTAGAGGCAACTCCTCATGATGGGATGGTCTCCCTCTCTTGGACTATTCCCGACATTGACGGAGGATTTCCTATCACTAAGTACAATATCTATCGATCAGTGAATACCGGCGATAATTTCACCTTATATATGAACACCAATATGACAGCAATCAACGATACGGACGTTACCAATGGAGTACTCTACTACTACGTTGTTACTGCTGTGAACGACAGGGGTGAAGGCCCACAGTCCCCTGTAGCATTTGCGCGTCCAGGCAGAGCACCCACACCACCACTCAACGTCTCAATTGAATTCAGCGATGGCAAAATTGTGCTTACTTGGGAAAAACCAACAGATACAAGTAACTACCCTCTTATTGAGTACCGAATATATAGGAGCCAGTATACGAATGAATCCTTTGTCTACATTGGATCGGCAACTTCCACTCGTTTCGTCGATACAAACGTGATTCACAATGTTCAATATTACTACGCTGTTACAGCTACGACGGCAATGGGAGAAAGCAACTTTTCTGAAGTGAAGGAGATCTATACTGCAACGGTTCCGACGCCGCCAACAAATCTTGTTGGCTATGCTTGGGGCAACAACATTACATTGATCTGGGGTGAACCCGCTTTTGATGGTGGATCACCAGTAACCCATTACAACATTTATCGTAAAGTTGGAAATGAGACAGAATTTACTTTGATCGCAAATACAACCGAACTCACCTTCCTTGACACAAATCTCACGATCAAGACGAATTACACCTACGTCGTCACTTGCGTTAATTCCATCGGTGAAAGTGCTTATTCAAATGAGCTAACAATTTACGTCGAAACTTCTCACCCACCTGGATACGTTGATCTCCAGAAGAAGGAGAATACTGAGATACTAAAGCAGGCCTTCTTTACCGCTTCATTCTTCCTAGCGGCCGGCATTGTTGTTGGGACATTTATCTTGTTTCGTAGAATGAGCCGATAATCCGGCAATATGCACAAATGATAGCAAAATGATAGCTGATAGATCGATAAATACCTCATTTGTTCAATTCAACTGCAAAGTGCTTATATTAAACATAGTGCAAATTTCGAATTAGATACTAAATTGAAACAGACAGGTGTGAAAGTTATGAAAATAAATGCATTCTTGATCTTTATTGTTTTGTTCCTTGGAGTTGCTTTTGGCTCTGAAAGCCTAACCGTTGTTGCGAATGTAAACAATAGCCAGCCACTATCACTTAATGCAATTGTTATAGACGGTACCATTAGCACGGGTGAGTATGAGTATTATGTGTCGATCCAAACGGGGCCTGTAATAGATTTGTATTACACCATCATTAGGGGAACGATTTATGTCGGCCTTAAGATGCAGGCAACTGGTTGGATTTCTATGGGATATGGCGGCACGGGGTCTATGGATGATTACGACATCATAACAGGGGGATGGGATGCGGCAAATAACCGCTCCTACATATTTGACGCCTTTTCCATAGGGAAGGTTGTACCGCCAGTAGATGGGGTACAGAACTACAATGAATATGCAGCAAGTGAAAGTGGGGGCTACACTATTCTCGAATACTCGCGAGATCTCAAGACAGAGGACACTTCCGTAGACAAGGAATTGATCCCAGGTGTCTCAATGAATGTAATTTTTGCGTTACACAGCACTTCCGACGACATAAGTATTGAACACACAACCGCCAAAAGAAAGAAGAATTTCATTTTTTACGGGCCGCCAGCTGCCCCGGAAAATCTAACTGCCACACCGTATCGTACAAATGTTTCTCTATCCTGGCTTACTCCACCGGGAGACGGTGGATTTGCGATTTCCAATTATGTTGTGTATAGATCAGAAGATAATGGAACCACTTATACTCAAATAGCGACTACCACACAAACCAACTATGTTGACACAAGTGTTGTTACTGGAACAATCTATTATTACAAAGTAACTGCTGTTAACTCTAAGGGCGAAAGTGGAGATTCGAACATAGTAATCGCTCTACCGCTGGGAGACATTACCCCCCCTAGACTAGTCAACACGACGACTGCTTCTTTCGAGACTGATGTTGCATGGAGCTATCCCGCAGATGATGGTGGCATCCCCGTACTGAAATACAATATCTATAGATCCGAAACAATGGGAGGACCCTACACATTCTTGGGCTCTAATACGTCTGCTTTTGGTTTCAAAGACACAACGGTTCTTAATGGACGAACCTACTATTATGTTGTAACAGCATTGAACAAATACAATGAGAGTAGTTATTCTGCAGAGGTAACTGCTTCACCGGTTGGTGAACCAACTCCCCCACAGAATATCGAAGCAGTTAATGGCGATAACACTGCAACTTTGAACTGGACTGCTCCAATTACTGACGGAGGAGCATCCATTACCCAGTACAATGTCTATCGCAGTTCCACGCAAGGCGGTCCATACACATTTATTGGAACAAATGATAGCACAACAGGCTACTACGATACAGGGGTAATTAATGGTCAAACTTACTATTACGTCGTCACTGCTGTGAATAGCTACGGAGAAAGTGCCTATTCAGACGAACAGCGATTATTAATTGCAAACACACCACTAGCTCCAACAAACTTGAATGGAACTTTTGGGGATAGTCACGTTGTTTTGACATGGGATGTAGCGGATGGGCGTGGTTTTACTGTTTCAAACTACACTATTTATCGCAGAGACCCGGGTGCGTCTGGATTTGTTGCGATAGCGACCGTGAACGCCACAAATTATACAGATATAGGGCTAACAAATGGTTTAACATATCGGTATGTTGTTACTGCAACATCCCAGATTGGTTAAAGTCCATATTCCAAGTTCTTTGAGATTGCACCAGCTACAGTCCCCAACGCTCCTGATTCTTTGACTGTGTCTTTCCGCAACGGAAAGATCTATCTTTCCTGGAGCAAGCCAACAGATAATGGTGGATTTCCAATACTCTATTACAATGTGTATCGATCAGTTGGTTCAGCTAACAACTATTTCCTCTATGATTTCTCATATTCTAAGTCATACATCGATGAGAATGTAGACATAGGGAAATCCTATTACTATAAAGTAACAGCAGTTAATAAAATTGGAGAAAGCAATGCTTCCGAATCTGTAAATATGATCCCAACTGCAATTCCGATAGCACCAACTAATCTAAAAGCTACGATCTCCCAGGGAATAATACTAACTTGGGACGAACCAAATAGTAATGGCGGTTCAGAAATAATATACTACAGGATCTATAGGTCTACAGTCAAAGATAGTGAAATCTATTCAATTGTAGGCACGTCAGAAAATACAACGTTTATCGACACCAACATAGAAATTGGCAAGACATATTATTACATGGTCACAGCTGTGAATGATGCCGGAGAAAGCGGGGCATCAGACATATTATCCGTCCAGCTCGTGACGCCTCCTGCAAAGCCAAGCAATGTAGTTGCCTTGGCCTCTGAAGATCTCGTCACACTTGCCTGGCTAGCTAACTCGGAATTCCATTCCCCGGCAGAGTATTTCGAAGTCTATCGGGCAGTAAACGATAGCACTGAATTCGTCAAGATAGCAGATACCAATAGCACATACTTCATTGACAATGACGTAGTTGTAAACACAACATACTCTTACTACATTGTGGCCGTCAATAGCTATGGAAAGAGCGAGGCTTCTGATGTGGTTAGTGTAACGGTAGGCCAGGCAACAATCTCTATTCCTATTGATGACAACCCTGTTGAGGAAGGATTTGACTATCCTGCAGCTCTTAATAGTGAGGTAATCTTAGGAACTGCCGCTATTTTCACAATCATCGGTGTTTTAGGTGCGGCGTTCTGGATCTTTAAGAATGTCGTGCTCATGAAATAAAGAAAAACCATGAATCCCCTCCTGCTTCAAATGATAATCTGATCTTAACAAAAACAACGAAAAAAATCATGAAAAAAGAAGTGATGACTCATGAAAATCAAACAGACCCTAGCATTCATTCTGGGGATAAGCATTGTTATTTCTGCTTTTTCTGGAACAACAATCGCAATGAATAATGCAGATACACAGTCCACACAACTAGGCTTGCACGCGCCAATAGATATAGGAGAATTGCTCTCTTTCAATGCTTCAACATACAACGCTGAAAAGACACAGACACAGAAGCTCCCTCCAGTCATCATTGGTGATGGAAAGCTGTCGCCAATCTGGGAGGAGGCAAAAACCTTTACTGTCGCGTCTTATGGTGAAAACGGACTCATTGCGAGCGTGCACACTAATAATTTCGTGTACTTTCTTATTCAGTTTGATTTAACTTTAGACTGGATTGCCATTCAACTAGATTCCGACAATTCCTCTGACCCTGAGAACTTTGATCCTGCAACTATGGAACCCATGGCAGCGGGAGACGATATGTGGGTATTCGGAACCACCAGTATTGGTGTCTTTGGAGACGCTAATTCTCATGGACAAGCCCCTCCATTCGTTACGCC
Source organism: archaeon (assembly GCA_024276795.1). Taxonomy (GTDB): domain Archaea; phylum Asgardarchaeota; class Heimdallarchaeia; order Heimdallarchaeales; family JAJRWK01; genus JAJRWK01. The sequence continues at coordinate 11,752 of JAJRWK010000209.1, forward strand.
TGATGACCAAGACGACCTTTTCTGGGAGGAAATCATTGTCAATGATACAAGTGGGGCACAAATTGCTAAAGCGATTGAAGTGGGTAGAGCATTAGATACGGGAGACACTGCAGGAAGAGATGCCGTGTTTACAACCGCTTATAATGTCAGCATGTACTTCGCGAGTAATGAACACCACAGACCTGACAGCAATATAGCATATGCGAAGTTTGTTCTGTCAGGTTTGGAAATTGGTGGAAACACCACTGATACGGGTGGTGCTACTGATACGAAGCCACAAGAAGAGAACAAAATCTCAGGAACAGTTTACATGTTTTACAACGGAGCCATGGCCTTGCTTGTTGGATCCATTGTATATGCCGTCGTTACGATAGTTGGAGTCTATGAGATCAAGAAAGAGGTGAGACGTTCAGATGAATTACATTGATCTACTCTGGAATACCATGATGGAATTCCTCCACACTGCGCACCCTGCAGTTATCCACTTCCCAATCATTGGGATACTAGCTAGCTTTATGGCTGGTTCAACCGCCCTACTCATTAAAATTGTTGCAGACATCGCATATCATCGCGACTGGATTGACTTTGAGTGGAAAGAATTGGCGTATAGATTTGTAGATCGATTTGAATTCACTAGCTATGTTCTAATATTCTTGGGCATGGGTGGATACATTATTGCAGGAGTTACGGGATTCTTCTCCATTGGCGGAGTAGAGCCTGCAATTAACAACACGTTACTAGAATACAAAGTCAGACTCTCCCTCTACGCGTTCGTTTTATGCTTTACACCAATTTTCCTCAAAACCTACATTGGCATCGTTTTCCGTCGAAACGTATTTACCAACAAATCATACGTGTTGCCTATTCTGTACTTGTTCCCGCTAGTAATTGCTGCTGGACTTACGAGTGTCGTCGCTGGAACGGGAGGAAAATATGTTTACGGGCACTCCATCTTAGAAATCTTCGGACTGAGTTTCCTCTTACCAGAAGGATAACATGTCTGCATGAAAAGCAAGGCAGATTCCTTTTCCTTTTCGTCCCCTCCTCAAACACTTTCAATTTAAATTTCCAAATGAATACTTTCGAGAGGAAGAAAAATGATTAACAATCGAACAATATTTTTTGCTGTAATTTTTGTCATACTGGCTTCTTCATCATTCAACCATCCAGGAATTGCCCAGTTTCCAGTTGGGAATATAAACGATAGCCGCGAATACTTTGGTTTTGAGTATGGAGCGAGCGGAATATCCGCTGCGATTCTGGCTTCGATGCCCTTATTGAACGACACGGAGCTTAAGGAAAGTGCGACTGAAGTCATTCACAAAAGCCTCGTTTCAATCTGGCAGAATCGGCTAGAATATGAAGGCGTCAAAGTTCCGGCATGGGGAAAATTTGTCGGGGACGACCTAGTTTATCCGGGCAAGAAATATGGGACAGTAGGAATTCTCAACACATTTCTCGACTATTACGAGTTTTCTCAAGATGAAGCATGGCTAAACTATGCAATGCAAGGATTCGATGCCTTAATGCAACAAGCCCTAAACGCCTCAACACTCCCTCATTGGCCCTATGCTTATGATTTGCCGAATGATCCAAATGGAATCCCGATCACAGATTTGAAATATGGTGCAGGGGGGATCTTAGACTATACTTTGAGACTATACTCAATCACACTAAACAATACTTATCTCGAAACGGGTAAAAAAATTGCCAATTGGCTACTTCAAACCAATGTATCCAAAGAGCTTAATGGCATGCAGTATCAATTGATCCCTTGGTATAGCATCAACAGTACATATCTACCAGTAAGAATGGGATATGAGTGGGGAATCTCAGGACTTGCTCCGCTTCTTTACCGGGCTGGTAATGAAATGGATTGTCAGAAACTAAGAGACTTTGCCTTACAAATGGCTGACTTCATCGTGAAAGTACAATTCGCTAATGGTAGCTGGCCAGGGGAGATCAGTGCTTTTCCAGATGATAAGATTAAGCATGGATATGATGAAGGAGTAGCGGGTATCCTATATGGCCTTTATCAGATGAAGCAGCTCCTTAATACTACCGAATTTGATTCAGCGATCACAAAAGGGATTTCCTATCTATTCACACAATTTGTCTCTAACTCCACATATGTAGGGTTCTATGCGACGTCAAAGCATTTGAGGATTATGAATGACTGGAATGAAGGATTAGTCGGCATACTGTGGGTTCTGTTGCAGCTAGACGATTTTCTTTCAGAAGACCAGAAGTCAAAACTTGTCGAAGGCCTTGATTGGCTCATAATCAAACAGACAGTTGTAGTACAAAGCGAAGGCAAAGAACTGTTGCTATTTAAACATCCTCTCTTGAATGAGTCCACCTTTGATTTTTCTTGGGGCCATGGGCTTGCGGGACTAGCTTACTTGCTCGCATCCCTTCCCCTGACCTATGCCCAACAAGTTTCTTTTGAATATCCTGGAGCCCTAGAAGGCATCATTCGAGCATTAGGCTACTTCCAAGGAGGAGACGGCCTATGGCCTAAACAGCGCACCTTACCATCGGTTATCCCGACAGGCCCCTATACTAGAACCGGCGGCGATAGTGAAGAAACCCAAGGTAATAATAAGCGCTCCTTCCTCGATGGGTTTTCAATCATACAAGCTTCATTCATGCTTTCGATACTAGCATTTGGGATCATTAGCATCCGCAAGAAAAAAATGAAAACACACTAGCGCACGCAAGCTCTTCCTCTTCTTTTTTCACAACATTTTTCCTCTGGTTTTCCTTTTGTTTCCACCCTTTTTGTAAATGGCATTCAGTGCTGGGTGAAAATAAATTAATTAACTTGCACCGCTGAAACGGTTCTTATGGATAGAATTGGTATTGCTGGACTAGGTGCAATCGGAACAATCCTCGCCGCAGATATTGCGAAACAAAAAATTGATGTCTGGGTTGCTACAAAGCATGCGAGTACTGTGAATAAAATCTCTTCTATAGGGATACAGATCAAAGGAGTCAGTGGCAATTACGTTGTTCTTGAGCAGTTTTATCCTGTCCAGAGTGTCGACGAGTTCCCTTCAGATCTTGACGCGATCATAATAGCAACAAAGGCAGGAGACGCAGTGGAGGTAGCCAAACGCTCTGTTGATCACATCAATGAAAAAGGAGTCATTGTTACGACTCAGAACGGTGTTATTGAGGAAGAAATCACAAGAATCATTGATCCCAAATTAGTCGCAGGTTGCGTTATCAGCTTTGGAGCAACGATGATAACTCCAGGCGTTTCAGAAAAAACATCCCATGGAGAAATTATAATAGGACCACTAGACTCAGATCAGAAACAAGAAAGAACAACCAGAATAAGACAGCTTCGAGACTTGCTGAGCCATACAGAACCCGCTGAATACACTGACAACATAATCGGTTACAAATACTCGAAGCTGTTAATCAATTCTGCAATTAACTCTTTAGGAGTTATTGGAGGGTTGACCCTTGGTGAACTGATGAGTCGTAAACTGACTCGCCGTGCTTTTCTCACAATCATTTCGGAGGGAATACTTGTGGCCAATGCGAGCAACATTAAGCTAGAAACTCTGAATAGACTCAATTTTTACAAGCTAATGCTTTCAGAAAACGAATTAACAGGTTTCTCGTTTTCATATCTCAAAAAAGATCTGTTTCTCAAGATAATCGGCCGAAAATATAAGCGATTAAAATCTTCAAGCCTCCAATCCTACGAAAGAGGCAGACCTACAGAAATAGCTTATTTGAATGGGCATCTTTCTCGAAAAGGACAGGAAGTAGGAGTTGCAACTCCCTTAAATGACTTCATAGTTGAACTTGTCGAGAGAATTGAAAGGGGAGAAACACAGCCTTGCATCAAAAATCTCGAAACAGTGGAGATGAAGACACAGGAAGTGTGGGGATTAAACTGAATCATTTTTCTGGAAAAATGCATTTTTCTAGGTTATCGCGCGAAAATTAAAATTCACCCCAATGCCTATAAGCCATGAATTGTGAAAATAAAATGGATCACTAACTGGTGGTAAGCTATGTCATTAGAAAAAATAGAAACCACATTAAAGGGAACAAAAACGGAAGTAGAACGTTTAGCAACGTTCCTCGATGAAGAAAGCAAAACACTAGGATCACAAATTGAAACAATTGTTACTTCAGTGAAGGCCGAGGCTGAGCAAGCCAAGAAAAAAAGAGAACAAAAACAAGACCTAGAACGAAAACGAGGAGAATTGGAGGGAGAACTAACTTCCCTTAAAACCTCTATTGAATCGCTAGACCGACAGATTAAAGAATCAGAATCAGCGGTGGCTCAAACCGAACAGGAAAATCAAGCTCTGGACATGGAGATCGACAAGTTACGCCGAGAGAAGATGGAACTCCAGGCAAAACTTACAGGGTTGAAAGATCAGATTCAGAATCTTCGGCAGGAGCTCGAACAGACCAAGACTCAATTAGAAGAGGAAAAACGAAGACATGAGGAAGAAATCGGCACGATCCAAAAACAAGCAGATGATCTTCAAACTGAGAATCAAATGCTTGAAACAAGGTTCAAAGCAATCAGTCATTTATTAAAAACCAACTATATTCAAACGCATGTTTACACCATTGTTCAGTCAATGAAACAACCAGGCGTGAACAATTACCGAATCCTTGAATCAACTGCTCAAATTGATCCAAGAGTCGTCAAGGAAACCGTTGAAGATTTGGCGAACCTTGGCATTATTTCTTATGATCCTACGTCAGGCGAATTGAAGATTCTTAAAGATCTGGATGTGTAAAAGGAGGAATAAGAAGTGGTGGATACCGCAAACTTAGAACAATTAAGGCAATTTATTGACAGAACGAGGGATAAGATAAATCAAGACCTTGACGAGCTATCATCTCGTATTAATAGTTTAGTTCAAGAAGCAAATCAAGTCAATGCAGATATTCAAGAGCTCAATGAACAAATAAGTTCGCTCGATAGTGCCATTGCAAACCTTGAGACG
>JAJRWK010000210.1 GCA_024276795.1 archaeon
GGACAGCATAATGGGCGGAGATTTTGTCAGAGAAGTGTTTCGTTCAGCGATTAACCCTAAACTCATGCCCACGATCCACTGTAGCAGCTATCAAGTAGGAGAAATCTTAGGTCTTTCTATTTCAAGAAGATTGCAAAGACATATTATCGGCTTCGAGGAACAGGCAAGAAAAGTAATGGTTGGAATAGAAGCGATGATTGCTCAAGTAATGGGAGAGAGGCAAAGCATACTCATTGAAGGAGTGCACGGAATCCCCTACTTATTAAAAGAAGAATACCAGAACTCCAGTGACGTCGTGCCAATTCTTTTAACACTAGAAGACGAGGAATTGCATTACAATAGGCTAGCGAAAAGAGAGGTAACTTATCCAAAAAGGCCTCGAGGACATTTGAAATTTTTTGACAGAATTCGATCCATACAAGAATATTTAGCTGAAAGATGTAGAGAAGCTGGATTTCCAGTCATCGACCTATCAAATTAAGAAAAGGCGATGCATCTCATAACGGAAGCTATTTGGGAGAGAAAACTCAGAGAAATCCACGACGAAGACTAAACCCATAAGTTTTCTCACCAAAGAATCATTTCTCAATAGACAAGGCTAAAAGTCACCAACCGCTTAAATGAGTAATTGGAAGAATATAAAAGAAGCATACTACAAATGAGGAAGGAAAATGGTACAAAAATCATTGTTCACAAAAATTGATGATGTTACTTGGAAATTACCCAAGTCATTTAAGAAGACAATGAGGACAGATGCAGTCCTCTACGGAACCGATGCGATTATCGAGCAAATGGACGATCAAGTAATAGACCAAATTACCAACGTCGCCAGTTTGCCAGGAATTGTTGGTAACGCGCTCGCTATGCCTGATGCACACATGGGATATGGTTTTCCTATTGGAGGTGTTGCGGCGTTCGACGTAAACGAAGGAGTCATATCACCCGGAGGAATCGGCTTCGATATCAACTGCTTGGCAGCAGATACTAGAATATTGCTCAAACATGGCTACACAAAGACTATCGAGCAACTAAAGGACGAGTGGGAAAAAGAACGAGTCGTTGTTATGGACTTCGATAAGAAGAATCCAACAGACTCAAGAGTGATCTATTTCTTTGCTAAGAAACCAGACACACCAGTTCTTAAGATTCGAACAATCACAGGACATGAAATTGTTGCAACAGCAGATCATCCAATCAAAACTCCTCGAGGGATGATAAATGCTGGAGAGCTCGAGAAAGGAGACAGAATAGCAGTATTCCCGTTTAGGGGAATTCCACATGAACCACCACAAGATACAACAATAATTGATGAAGAAGATATACGAATTCTTGATTTTCCCCACTACAATCTAGATGCAATAATAGCAGAATTGAAAAAAAGGAATTTACTCCCCCTCAAATATGACTCCCCTAAGCTCCCGTATTTGATCAAGATTTTTGGTTATCTTTTAGGAGACGGAACAGTGTTTAGTTTGTCGACTAGATCGAAAGGATATGCTTGGTTCTACGGTCAGTTCGAAGATCTTGAAGAAATTAGGCAAGACATTATCAAACTTGGTTGGACTCCTTCCAAGATTTATACGAGAAAACGAGAAATTCCAATTGAAACAAAATACGGAGAAGCTACGATCCAAAGCACAGAGCATAGTGTTCGAATAACCTCCCGTAGCTTCGTAGCGTTGCTGGCAGCACTAGGTTTTCCCTTGGGAAACAAAGCAGAGCAGGACTATGAAGTGCCATATTGGATCACCTTGAGTCCCCTATGGATGAAAAGACTATTTTTAGCAACATATTTCGGAGCAGAAATGAGCGCTCCTAAAACGATCACTAACCATGGCTATAACTTCTACATGCCAACCATCGGAGTAAACAAGAAAAAGCCTTTCTTAGATTCGGGCATAAAGTTCCTAAACCAGCTCAAGAGCTTGCTCGAAGAATTTGGCGTCAAGTGCGCTGAAATATCCAAAGAAGAAGGAGCGTATGTGGGCAAAGATGGAGAAGAAAGTATTAGACTTCGACTAATGATCAAGCAAGATAGTGAGAACCTTATAGCATTATATTCCAAAGTAGGGTTCGAATACAATAGGAGAAAACAGTTTCTGGGAATAATGGCGACACAGTATCTTCTTGCAAAACAAGCAGTAATCGCAACTAGAGAAGACGCAATAATTGAAGCTAAAAAGATGCAGGACGAAGGAATTGCAAATAAAGAAATCATTGATGTTCTAAGCCAAAATCAGTACATTAACCAAAGATTCGTTCAGAGGACTCTTTATGAAGAAAGAAAAACTGGCGTGAGGGTTTCAACAAATTTCCCCACGTTTGATCAATACATTGAATTGAATGCGGCAAACGAGGAGATTGTTTCAATTGGCTGGGTCTGGGACGAAGTGAGTACTATTATTGAGCTACGAGATTTTGACGAACCAGTGTACGACTTCACAGTAGAGCACAGCGACCATAACTTCATTGCAAATGGTATTGTGGTCTCCAACTGCGGAATGAGGCTCATTAGAACGAATCTTACTCTAAAAGAGGTTCAGCCAAAGATCAAAGAACTCGTGCATACTCTGTTTCAAATGATACCGGTCGGTGCTGGAAGACGAGGGTTTGTCCCTCTGAATCGAGCAGAATTCGAAGAAGTTGTTACTATGGGAGTTGATTGGTGTGTTGAAAACGGCTATGCTTGGGAATCCGACAAGACCCATACAGAAGACGAGGGGAGATTAAAAGACGCCGACGCAGACGCGATTAGTGAACGAGCGTTCAAACGTGGAAAGGGTCAGTTAGGCACTTTAGGAAGTGGCAATCATTACTTGGAAATTCAGTACGTGCAACCCGAAGAGATACATGACCCCGAAATTGCAAAAGCTTTCGGAATTACGCAAGCAAATCAGATCAATATAATGGTTCACTGCGGTTCTCGTGGTTTTGGTCATCAGATTGGAACCGATTATCTAAAGCTATTCTTGGACATCATGCCAAAATACGGCATCAAGATTTTTGATCGCGAATTAGCATGTGCCCCATTCCAGTCCGAAGAAGGCCAGAGATATTGGCGGGCAATGAGCGCTGGAGCAAACATGGCATGGGCCAATCGGCAGGTGATTACTTATCAGCTCAGAAAGGCCTTTGAAAAAGTCATGGGAATGTCTGCAGAAGACATGGAAATGGAGTTAGTCTACGACGTGTGTCATAACATTGCCAAGGTGGAAAAGTACCAAGTGAACGGGGAAACAAGAGAAGTAGTGGTTCATCGAAAGGGAGCCACACGAGCCTTCGGCCCAAACCGATCTGAAATTCCCCAATCCTATAGGTCAGTCGGCCAGCCCGTAATCATCGGAGGATCGATGGAAACAGGATCCTACCTCTTGGCCGGGACAGAGGGGGCAATGCAAAGATCCTTTGGAAGTACCGCACATGGATCTGGGAGGACGATGAGTCGTCGAAAGGCAAAGCGTACCATTCGCGGAGACGAACTTCAAAGAAACATGGAAAAACGAGGGATATATGTTAAAGCAGCGTCCATGAGTGGCTTAGCTGAAGAAGCCGGAGCCGCATACAAAGACATTGATGAAGTTATTAGATCCGTTGCGAAAGCAGGTATTTCAAAGCCCGTTGTGAGGCTAAAACCGATTGGAAACATTAAGGGATGATCATACATCTAGGATAATAAAAGCGTACCATTTGCCATCAGGTTCTTGTTGAACTGTGAATTTGTGCCAAGTTATGGCTTTCACATCTACACCGATTTCCTGAGAATAGATGTCTGTATAATCCCCTTTGCCTGAGATTCTAGCAATTAATTGACTGTTTTCATTTTGAAGCTTGGCAGAAATATCATGAAAAATAAAAGTTTCTGCGTCTTTTAGAAAGATCAACTCTTCAAGGGAGTCATGAATCAGTCGTTCTGGTTCTTTTGCAATGATTTCGAATTCTCGATATTCCTTGGGCTTTACTGTAGAAGGATTCGACATTAGGCCAATCAAGGCATTTAAGGCATCGTTGAGAAGTTGCTCTAAACTCTTTGAATCATAAACTTCGATAGCAACATCAGCAGTGGCGGTATCCTCGGGATATTTATAAGGCATGTCGTTATTAATTCAGAATTCATAGAATAAATACTGTTTGGATAAGAAAATTTTCAACACAAGAATTGCGTTATATGCCTACGAAGAACCAAAAGACAAACAACAAAAGAAGAACCCCTTCGATAATCAGTATTCTTCGAATTGCTTTCTCAGATCTTATCTTGCCGGGTCTTATCAATCGGTGAAAGAATAAGGGAGCATATCCCAAAGCAAAGATAAGTAGGAAACGAGGTAAGATATCTAGCCAAATAGCTCCAACAAAGACAATGCCGAGAACAATGTTTGATAGGGCAATGAGTGCAGAACTAGCGGATTTCCCCAATACAATCGTAAAGTTTTTTTCAAAAAGCTTATCAAGTTCGTAATCCCTAACTTGGTTCTCCAGTTGAACAATCGCAGATCCAAGAAATGTGAGCAAAATTATTGTAAAGTCCCTTATGCCAAGGGAAGCTTCCAAGACATATATCGTCGCAACATAAGGGAAGGTTAAGACAAAGCTACTGTGGACTAAAATATCTAGACCCGGCTTATTCTTTATTCGCATGGGAGGAGCAGAGTAAATCCAAGAGACCACCAAAGCGATCACAAGAACTATAATGCCCCTTGTACCAACAAATAGGGCAGTAAGAGCGAAATAAGAAAAGAGCAATGCCACAAACAATTTCGCAAATGATCGGTTCACCTGCTTATTGACATAATAGTTTCGCCTTGCTTTATGTTCGTCAAAAACATCAAAATGACGATCAAAGTAATCATTTAAACCATAAGCAAAACCATAGCCCACGGAGAGGGCTATAACAAAATTAACATATTTTAGTGTCAAAGCCTCATGGAAATACAAGGCAGAAAAACCAATAATCAAGGCAGGCAACCAAGAGTCTCTTACGAGCTTTTTCCCATTGATTAGATATTCTTTGAACCATGATGAGGCCTTGACCAGATAGGGGGAAAAAAGAAAAAAAGAACTTGAAACACCGGAATTTTCTTCTTTGTTCTCGTAGCTTGCCACAAGAATATTCTTGTCGTTTTTCATTACTGACTCTCCCTATGTTTATCTTAGGGCAATACGGATCGAGTGAACAATTGCCTCAGTGGCAATCCCTCTGCTCACCCCAATATGAAGTTATTGAAAGATGTAGTGAAAATCCCCGGAAGGCATGGATTTTTCAAAACAACAGACTCAGAGAAAAAAGCGATATCACAAGACGATAAAGGGGCAGTAAAGCTCTTCCGAGGTCAACCCTCCATGGGAGGATGTAGCAAGTATTCTTTTTGGAAACTCAAAGACTTTTTCGACAAAGTTGTATTTTGTTTCCCACACGGGTTGAAATCCCCTAAAAGGTGAAAAATGAACACTACCCGATCTATGTGCAAGTATTGTTTCTTCTGATCGTGAAGCAGTTATTCCAATTAACTGTTTTATTTCTTTCCAGCGAAGGACACGTCCAAATGCTCCCCAATTTTCAGAGATCAGCTCTGCGATTTTATCTTCTCTTCCCTCTCGGGGATAAAAGTGAAGTGTTCGTCCTGATTTTCCCACACCATGGGTCATCTCAATTATTTTTTCCTTGATCAGAACAGGTAATGAAATTAGCTGGTCAGTTCGCACATGACCGTGATCGGAGGTGATAATGAGAGAAGTCTTAGTTTGAGACAAATTTGCTAACTGGCGCTTTAATCTAACGATGAACTTTGTAAAACGATTTATTGCAGAAATAGTTAGGCGAGAACGTTTGCCCACAAAATGGGCATAGGTATCGTATTCCAAATTATATACAAGGGCAAACTGGCGAGAACGACATTTCATCTGTTTCAGAATCTCTTTTGTGAGATGACTCAAGGAAAAATAGGGCGTTACGTGGTGTTCATAATACATAGGGATTAAACCATAGCGAGGGCGTAAGAGATTTACATGTCCATAAAATTGGAAGTTTAATTTCTTGAATACAGTAAGATTGCCTTTATTCAGATAAGGTGGCTTATTCTGTTCACTTTTGAACCAATTTAACCTAGGATCCATGATCGTCTTGAAAAACGGCTTTGTTTTATACCATGGCAGGAGATGGCCAACGATTCCGTGTTGAGCGGGTCGTAATCCGGTAAAGATAGAAGTTAATGCGGTGGGAGTAATTGATGGGTAGGTTGATGAAATCCATTCGCCTTGCTTTTCGAACCACGCTTTCAAGAGGTGGTTACCACCGAGGTCTATTCCTAGCCCATCTATAATGAAAAAGACAATATTGTCGACTTCACTGAGATCCAGACTAATATTTCCAAGAGAAAATACACCTTGATTATTGAAAGCATGCGTTAGGAGGCCTAGTCCTTGAGATATGTTTTGATCATAATTAGGAAAAAAAAGACCTTCTTCTAAAGTTCTTAGCTTGAGACCCATGAATAATTAGGACTCGGACCTGTTTTATTTTTGTCTTGCTTTAAAACTCAGTAGGAAAATGTTCCAATGGAGCACAAGAGATGATCGATAATCACTTGAATGCGTCTGATTTGAAGTAATTTGTGGAAAAACCTCATTCAAAAAAAATCGTAGGACCAGAAGATTGTCGATGCACTGTCATTGAAGCTCTGAACTGCCCAAAGGCAGACGCCTGCATTCCTGTTTTAATGCTTGCCGAAAGAATCCGCCCTCCCATTAATGGACTGCAGGGTCGTTTTTCCAAAATCCCACAACATTTGAATTCATTATCGGATACTTTTCAAGAAGAAAAAGAAAGTGAGGAGCCAGCCAACGAGCTACATCCAAAAAACAGTATGAATGATTTGAATGGCTCAGAATGGCTCTACTATACTCGAAGCGTTTGGGTTACATCATTTCCAAGTCGATGGGGCCATAAAGTCAGAAGGAAGCATGGTGCAAATAAGCCTCCAGACCTAATGAGAATATTAATCGAATTTTTCACAAAACCAGGAGACACGGTTTTGGATCCTTTCGCGGGGGTAGGGGGAACATTAATTGGAGCTTCGATTGCGACTTATCCCCGAAAAGCAGTAGGAGTGGAAATTAATCCCGAGTGGGCAAAGGTTTACGAGAAAGCAATTGAACAAATTCGGGAAAAAGAGGCAAAAGGCATTCTTAAGCAAAAGTTGATTGTGGGTGACGCGCTCGAAGTGCTTCAAAAGATGGACGCAGAATCTATTGATTTTATAGCAACCGATCCACCTTATTACCTACACATGAAAATAACGATGAGTACGGGAGACTACCCTGAACACTCCAATAGAAAAACGAACTACAACATGAGATCTGACAAAGCCAAGGATCTGGCGAATCTCTCAAGCGCAGAGGACTTTTTCGACGCATTGGAGAAGATTGGTGAACAATGTTATCGTATCCTCAAAAAGAAGAAGTACATGGCCTTAATAATTAGAGATGCATACCAAGAAGGAAAATACATCATGACTCACGCCAGAGTGGCTGAAGTAATGAAGAATGCGGGCTTCGTCTTAAAAGGTGATATTATATGGACCCAGACGGGAATGAAACTACGACCATACGGCTATCCCTACGCATTTGTTCCGAATATTGTGCATCAACATATTCTGATATTTAGAAAAGAATGACGGCTCTGGTTAAACGTACCGATTTGTTTTGAAGACATAACAAAACTTGTTAATGGGTTCTTTGGCTCACAGCCATGGAACAAATGGGGAAAGTTGAGACTCTTTCAAAACCGGTGGGGTTTTTCTATATTACAATCGCAGTATTAGGTTGGGGCTTGTCAACATCATTCATAGAATTTGGGCTAGAATTTGTTAACCCCTTGCCCTTCCTCTCATACCGATTTATCGTTGCGACGATCATATTATTCCCATGGGTATACGCCAAAAAGAAAAAAGAAGTATTCAGATTGCTAGAGAAAAGATTAGTATGGATTATTGGTGTAAGTGAGGCTCTTGGGTTGATGTTTCAATACTTTGGTCAGAAATACGTCCCAGCAAGCCTCTCGGCGTTGCTTTCTCTCTTATTTCTAATCTTTGTTCCGTTTCTCGCTTGGATAATTCTCAACGAAAGGATCAAAGTCTCCAATCTTGCTGCGGCTTTGCTGGGTTTAACTGGTGCAATGATGATTGCTCTAGAAGGAGAGTTTCGGAAGGCTTCATCTTCGTCAATAATAGGCACAGTTCTTCTTCTCTTGGCAGCATTAAGCTACGGATTATACATAACAACAACATCCAAACTGACTAGGTATGGGAAAGAAGATGTTGATTCACTAGCATTATTCTTTGCAGTTCTACTGATCATTTCGATTACTACTTTCCTAAGTACGCTTGTCTCTGGCCAGGATTTAGAAATGAAAAAAGAAGCTTGGATCTGGCTTATCGGACTAGTAATTTTTTCAACAATAATTGCATTCATCGCATATTTCGAGGCTTTGAAAGTAATTTCAGCTAGTACGGCCTCCGTGGTGCTGTTATTGCAAATCCTAGTTCCTTTTTTCATCGACCTTGTAATCCTTAGACGATCTTTCAGCGATTGGGTGTGGGTTGGATCAATTGTCATCCTCTTTGCCATGAGCATCGCAGTCGTGGCCGAGCTGAAAACTAATGATTAGAATGATTAGAGGAAATCATCATTGCTATGTTTTTGGCACTTATGAGAGATGATTCCATTGATGAAGCAAGGGATTCCACAGCGTTAACATAATAGAGATTTTCGGAGAGGACTATTGGTGGAAGTTCTTCTAAGGGTCGTAGGATTGGATATGCATGTGTCCATTCTTTATGTGTGAAGCTGTCGACTCGAACAAACAGTTGATTTAGCTCGGCTTTTGACAAGGGGCTTTTGGAGAAAAGATTGTAATATTTTATTTCTGGAGATTGGTCAATAAGGATTTCCATAGAGATTAGGTTTTCTAACGCGTTTTCTGTTGTCATGATCAAGCTGGGGAGATCAGAAGGGGACTTAACTCCCCATATTTCAGGGGTTGCTAAACCTTTCACGATTGAAACTGTGCCCTTTTGAAATGGCCTAGGCTTAGGTACTTCGTTGTCGATTTCCAGCTTCATGCTTGAGGTTTCCAGAGGAGTAGAAATGATGACAATATCGAATGTTAATGTTTCCGGGCTATGGCCATTCAGTCCCACCACATACTTCCCGGAGTCTTTTGAAATCGATAACACTTCATTTTCGACGCGCACATCTGCATCTGCTTGTTTTAGTAGGAGTTCGAGTAATTTGTAGTTACCTCCTTGAATGGAACGAATAGGTGATCCGTCAGAAGCTAATAGCGTAGCAATTCCAGCAAATCCATTCACTTCGAGACCTTGATTGTAGATGTAATGGATTGCTGGATATATTAGGTTAGAAAGGAATTTTTCTCCGAAACCTTCACGTTCTAAGAGTTCTCTGGTAGACATGGCTAGCCACTCTGATAGATGAGCTTCAGCGACTATTTCATTTAGAGAGGAGTATGGTTTCGAACTAAGGTGATAGAGCTGTGCAATCTTTTTCTTCGATTTTGAAACAAATCGTTGCAGGCGAAAAACGTCCCTCTTAAAGGCCTTGAGCATGCGCAGCGCAGTAATGAACGTGCGTGTATGTGATTTCAGAATAAATTCAGAACCGTTCCAAATTCCAAACGTGGGCAAGTTATACTCAAAGGTTGGAAGCTTGAAACTGTCGATGAGTTTTGCAATAATTTCATTGGAAGAGTGATAAAAAGAGCCTCCTAATTCAATATAGTGGTTATCTATTTTTACTCCTTTAATTCTTCCACCTATTTTATTCTCTTTTTCAAATACTGTGATTTTTGCTTGGGGCACGTATGATTTTAAGAAAAATGAAGCCCCGGAGCCCCCGATACCCGCTCCGACTATTCCAACATTCATAGTAAATCTAATGCCTTAAATTAGAAAAACATATCGCCATGATAAGTCCTTGTAATTTTAGCTGGAATCAGCGATATGAGTCAAAAAAGAGGGGGAAAGCAGATAACCTAAAGATATGACATGTATAGAACAACCCCTACAAAATAAATGAAAGCAAAACCCAGTAGTAATCGATGAAGTGTTTCAGATCGTTTGTCGCTTAGACTTCTAAAGAGACGGTGGATTTGGAAAGGAAGTGCTATGAATAAAGCTAGCGAAATGGTTAGGGGGAAAAATCCCAGGAAAATTATTGTCAGGCCATAAAGTGTCATAATGAAGGTTAAAATTTTCAGTAATATCCCAGCACGCTTTGGTCCGATCCATATTGTGAAATTGAAGTCATTAATTACATCAGTACTGTAGTCTCGAAGTTGCTGTTCTATTTGGGTAACAATAGAATTTAGAAATAGAAGAGATAACAGTAAATAATCGGCTATAATAAACTCAAGGTGTAATAAAAACACGGTAAGAGCATAAGGATATGTTTCCATGAAAATTCCGTGGGATAGCACATCTAGTCCAGGACGACTTTTTAGTCGGATGGGCTTGGCAGAATATGATATTGCAATGACTAACGATACGATCAAAGCAATGATACCTCGCCTACCAAATAATACGGCAAAACCGAACAAGATTACTAAACTTGCGAAGAACCCGAGAGACAACCAGAATCTAGAAACTTGCATGCGAACAAACACGTTTCTTGCAGACTTGCTAGCATCTTCTTTGTCGTGTTCTGAGTCGAAGTAATCATTTAGGACAAAGGCGAATGTGTAGCCAAATGACAAAGCGAAGCCAAGCATTAAGCCCCTTGAATTTAAGCTATCATGAATAATTAGAGCTGTGAGAACGATAATTAGTGAAGTCAACCATACGTCGCGAACAACAGAACGCACAATCAACAGTTTTCTCAGGAAAGTTCGAGGGGAATAATGCTTGTTGCCTGCAAAAGAATCCATGATTTTGGTTTCTCGTTTAAATTTAAGAAGCTTTTTTTCAACTGGAGATCATTTTATAGAATAAATTGTTTTGACGAGGTAATGAAAATCTTTTCATAACAAAACGAGCAAATATTTATGCTGACGAATAATGAGTTTACCTATTTGGGCTAGTGGCTTAGTATTAATTTCGTACTCCCTTATCATAGCCGCAATTTGGCTTATCCTAAGGGAAAAAAAGCAGACTTCGAAAAAAATCACTTGGTTATTATTGATTGGTCTTGTTTCAATCATGGTGTGGATTACTGCCGACTACATTCAGTTGCAGTTTTTCACTCCTGACGAGAACTTGGCATGGTTTGCATTTATTGCTGCCTTAGGTAACATTGTGATACTAATAGGGCTCGCGTCAATCGCTATTTTCGCTGATCTTTTGGTTTTTCCCACTCCTCCGCTAAAACGTCTCATATACTTGTCGGCACTGATATCCATCGTAGGTGGTATTTCTTTAGCAAGCGTTGTTAGCGGAGTGATGGATAACAAAGACATTGTGTTAATGACGAGAACACTTTCGGATATTCTTAACCTAACCATAATGATTTCTGTGATCTATTTTGCAAGACAAGATCTCAATACCTTACTTCAGGAAAATCTCGGCCCAATGCAAAGACTGCAACTAAAATACTTGAAGACTGCCTTGTATGTAGGTATTCTCGGATTGATCCCCATCATTGCCATTGCCACATTCTTCAACCCTGTGTGGCTATCGCTTTCGTTTGCGGTTGTTTCTTTGGCTATGTTTTTCATAGTTAGGGGATACGCAATGGATCCAAGAGTAGCATTCATCTTGCCATACAAAACGTATCTTGCCATGGTTGTCAATAAGGAGGGAGTATTGAAGTATGAGAAAGAATTTATCAAAATTCGAGATCAAGAAGCCACGTTTCTTATATCAATGGCACTTAGCGCTGTTTCTTCAATGATGTCGGAGTATTATCAATCTGAAGTATATCCAAATTTCATTGATTTTGGAAAAGAAAAATTAATCCTAAAGTGGGCTAATGATTTCTTTGTCGTCGTATTCACCGAAAACGATTCCATGCTTGTGCGAAATGCTGTGGAGGAAGCTGTAAAGAAGATTAAGGAAAGATATGGAGACAAATTGTCTGCGGTCATGACAGACAGCGCATCTTTAGAACTGAACGATATCTTCGCGGACGCATTCTATTTTGTTTTCCACGAGTAAAGGGTAATTCTTATTGATCCGCCTTCTATAAGATAATTATCAACATTGATACCATAGTAGACTTGAGCGATAATACTACAATAGCTCAAGTTCGACTTTTTCCAAGGGGGGCCAAAGCTCGATGCCTGTTCGTTCTTTGACGATATCAATGATTTTCTGGTAAATCTTTCTATAATTGTTCTGCTTGTTGCCGAGAATTCCAGGCACGACCAGCTCGAATTGCTTTGCAACCTCGATTGCATCTTCGTATCCGGCAGCAGCATGGCGTAGAATTGCCGACATGGGATCCCATAAAAGAACACGAAAGATTCGTTCTTGAGAGATTCGCTCACCGTCTGCAACAACAATTTGGCCAGCATGTAGGCTGTATCCAACTCCCACTCCTCCTCCTCCGTGATACGCGACTAGTGTTGCTCCACTGGAAGTGTTACCTAGGAGGTTGAGAACTGCATAGTCACCAATAGCGTCACTACCATCCTTCATTCCTTCAGTCTCGCGGTAAGGAGAAGCCACTGAGCCTCCATCTAAGTGATCACGAGAAATGAATACAGGTGCTTTTAGCTTTCCTTCTGCGACGAGTTTATTCATGAGCATTCCAAAAGCGGCTCTTCCGAAGAATCCGGCCCAGAATACTCTTGCTGGCAATCCTTTTTCGAA
>JAJRWK010000021.1 GCA_024276795.1 archaeon
AGAATAAGTGATAAAAGGACCTCATGACATCAGATGACGTTAGCCTAGAGCATGAAACTAGTCCACATGTTGTTCTTATTCAAGGGAGGCTATCCCCCACTTCGAAAACCGCAATAGTAATTGAACAAATGAAAGACAGACTCCTCGAAAAACAAGTTCTTGTAACTGTTCTTGACCTTCGAGACCTAGAAATGGAATTCTGCGACGGAAGACCTCTCAAAGAATATAATCAAGACATGAGGGCGGCACACAAATTACTCTCTCAAGCTGACGGATACGTTATCGGAATGCCAGTCTACATGTATTCTGTTTCAGGGCCTCTGAAAAACTTCCTAGACATCGTTTCAAGCGCCATGAAGGACAAATTCACGGGATTAGTTTGCACATCTGGAGGTGTACGTTCATACCTTGCTGCTGAAGATCTGATGAACATTCTGTCGTTCGAGGTTAATGTCACAACTGTCCAGCCGATCGTGCATGTTTATGCCGCTGACTTCCAGAATAGTAATATCATTAATCCCAAAGTGTTCGAAAAAATTGATGCGATGATCAACAGACTATTGCAATTTCTCTAAACAGATATCAATTGAAATTGCACATTTTCTCGGCTTTTGTAGAACCGTTCCCCTTCGCCCCATGGGTTTTCCTAGTCGCTGACGTTGTCAAGAATCAAAGGACTAATTCTAGAAAAGATACAAAAATACTTCGCCTCCACTATGTATTAGGTTATTCATAGTCGATACATCAACGGAAAGGCGGTATGTTTGGCGGAAACAATTGGACACGTCTACTTAAAATTGGCTCAAATGGTTATCGTAACCTTCATTGTCATCATTTTGCTTTATAGAAAGCGGCAACATAAAATTCGGGCCTTAAACTGGTTAATTGCAGTCTTCGTTTTGGCGGACTTACAGGGATTGGCAGAATTGCTAATTTATTTCTACAAAGTCCACGTAGTCAAGCTTGATGACCCTTCGCTTTTCCGATTCAATGAGTTTCATTCCTTGATTTATGCTCTTGCTCTCCTTGTACTCTTTTTCATGACTGAGTACATGAGAATGCTGAGGCCAAACCACTGGAGGGTAGGCCTTGTAGGTATTCTTTGGGGAGGATACTTCGCTCTACTTCTGAAAGATGCTTTTGGTGGATTCAATTGGGAATTCACCAAAGAAAACTTAGTCATGGAAACCCCTCCGCAAACCCATTCCTTCGACCTCTGGTTTAACCTCTTTCAACTAGTACTAATTGGCTTTGTTGCAGAGACCTTCTGGAAGGCTTACGCCACTTCCCATAGCAAGGAAAATAAACGAGTATCATTGTGGCTTTTCATATCAGTCTTCGTCTTCGGACTCGTTGCTTTAGAAGAAACTCTTGAAGGATTCTTTGGAGTGCTTTTTGGAGGAACTTTCGGTTACAAGGCGATCTACTATTCCCTGACCTTTTTAGTTCTTGCATACGTATACGTCAAATATCCCTACTACGTTTTTAACGTGCCCACCTATGTTTATCGAATAATCCTCTCTACAACAAACGGCGTTTTTATTTACGGAGCAGAAATCGATAATCCCTTTGTCAAAGAAGGAGAGGAAGAAATCGTTTCTGATGAGCTTCTAGCTGGGGCACTAAGCGCTATGACTCAGTTTATGGAAGAAGCTGCGTACGGAAGAGGTACAATTCGTCTTGTGGAATTAGAGGATCGAGCTCTTTTGGTGCGAAAAGAAGGAAACCTTGTAGGCATGGTTATTGCTGAAAAAGCCACGCGAATGTTGCATTCCGCACTTGGGCAATTTGTTCGAGAATTTAATGAAACGTTTGCAGAAACCATAGAAACTTATTGGGAAGCAGAAGCTTTTGTTGGATCAGAATATATTATCGCTCGTTGTTTCCCGTTTGTCGAAGCCAAAGATATTATCCGAACAAGAATTGGTAGCAAAACAAAGTAATACGGAAAAGCAATCAGCCCTCTGCAAATTCACATAAATGTTCTTACCTAGAAAACATACTCTTTTTGTGCCAATTAGCTTGTCTTTTTCTGGCCGGAAATGAATTCATTAATTCGAGTGGTGTCCGATACCATGGGATGAACCTCTATACAAGACGTGAAACACGAGGCGGTACAATCAAATTATTCTATTCTCTTTTGGCAATGCCTAGAGTGGCGCGTCCCTAGATAAGGGAATGAGCTACGAACTAAGAATCATCCTTGAAATGGGTGCTTCTGGTGCGTTTCCAGGATCCGCAACAGATTACATTGACTTTTATAACTACGCTGGCTTTTTCCTTCGAAAAACCTGGATAAAATTTGGTCGCATGTGAGAGTGGTTGAAATTAAAGAATTATCTTCTCCGTCCTTTTGCCATAACCCCTAACCTTCTATTGGAATAATTTTACTGTTTTGTGCTTTCTGTTTTTCTTGGATTGTTCCACCAATTGAATTTTCTTTTTCTCAAATCAAGTCTTGATTTTCCATGACACGAACAATTGGAAGGGAGATCGAGAACGGGAATGTTTCTGTTAGGGACAATTCATGCAACTGTTTCTCTTGTTACAAACATTGCCCCAACAAATGAGACCAGCGAATATATAGCTAATGCAAAGATTTGTTCAAGAATAGCGTCTATTCCTAGCCCTCTAGAAAGAATTGATTTCAGCCCCTCAATCGCGTAGGTTAAGGGAATAATCCACGAAAAGGGCTGCATGTAATTGGGGAGTGTTTCTATCGGCACTAGGAACCCAGAAACCGCCATGCTTGGAAGAGCAATTAGGGGTGCCATTTGAACGGCTTGAAACTCATTTCTGGCTAGTTTGGATAATAACAGCGCTAGCATGATCGTTCCAAACGCAAATAGGGTTAGAAACGCAAAGGCAAGAGTCAATTGAACAAAAAAGTTCCCTCGAATAACAATGTCAAATATCAAAATAGAAATCGCAAATACTGAGCCCACAATTAGGAACGCGAAAAACGTCATGCCTAAGACATATCCTGCCATGATTTCTCTTTTGGTAACTGGGGCAGCGTAGAATCTTGCTTTTGTTCCTTCAATGTCTTCTCTTACTAAGAGTAGCAACGAGAGGAGTAGAACAAGGAACATGATCACATATCCCATCACGCCTGGCAGAGAAACATCCAAACCTTTTAGCGGCTCATCTCCCCATGCTAGTCTTTTTTCCACTTTTACTGGAAATTTTGCTCCAAGGGACTCAATTGCTTTGTTAAGTGCTTCATTCAGCGCAGCCATTATACTGGAAACAACTGATGGCTCAGTATCATCAAGAAATACAACAATGCTTGTTGAATTTTCTCCATTAATCAGTACTTCTGATAAATTCTCAGGTAGTAAGATTGCTGCGCGAACCTCTAAGTCAAGCACTGCTTGTTTTGCTTGTTCCCAGTCATTGTACTCTGCTTCGATCACTACTCTCTCGTCTTGTCGCAGATTATCCACCGTTAGAATGCCGATGGCTTGAATCTGGGGAATGCCATCAATGCTCGTGTCCTGATTCACTATAGCAATCGGATTGTTTATCGTCTCTCCTTGGAGTGCGAACCCAAATAATAGTGTGATTACTATGGGCACCATGACCAGCATGCCAATTGTTCGTCTGTCCCTGCTCAGTTGCCTTATTATTCTAATTGCTATTGCTACTGAGGCCTTCATTCATTATTTCCTCCTTTTTCGTATCTGATGAATAAGTCTTCGAGAGTGCTTACTTGATTTTGTTCCATTAATTCCTTAGGGTCTCCTGTGGCAATGATTCGTCCCTTAATCATCATCCCCACTCGATCTGCTCTCATTGCTTCGTCAGTAATGTGAGTAGTAATCAGAATGGTCTTTCCTTCTCTTTTGAGACGTTGGAAGTAATCCCAAAATTCCTTTCTCAACACTGGGTCAACGCCTACAGTTGGTTCATCAAGAATCAGTAATTCTGGCTCTGTAAGTAACGCTATGCCGAGAGACACTCTGCGTTTCTGACCTCCTGAGAGCTTGTGAATGACTGTGTTTTTTTTCTCCTCTAATCTAAGCATTGACAATAATTCTTTCATTCTTTCTTTGATAGCTCTGTCCGACATTCCGTAAAGGCGGCCGTAGAATAGAAAATTGTCCTTGGGAGTTAGGTCGGAATAAATCGCTAGATCTTGAGGCATAAATCCAATTTTTTTTTCTCGCTTCTAGCTTTTCCTTAGGAATAGGATGACCAAGAACGCGAATCGTGCCCTCGTCGATCCTGTAAACACCAATAACGGAATGAATCAGAGTGGTTTTTCCGGCACCATTAGGGCCGAGTAGCCCAAATATTTCTCCCTTGGGAACAGTGAGAGACAGATCGTCTACAGCTTTCAGTTCACCAAAAGACTTAGTGAGGTGAGAAACTTCGATGGCGTTCACAGACTAAAGTTGTGAATAGTTAATTTAAATCTTCTGAGTATGTCGTCTAACTTTAGACAACAAATTTAAATGGCTACCATAAACTTATCATATGGACTTACAAACACATACCACACAGTTCGAGTCTCTTGCAGTAAACCTCGGGATGTCGCCTCTCCAAGCCAAAGTCCTCGTATCCATCTTTCAAGTTGGAGGGCAAGTTACAGCGCCCCAATTAGTTAGAACACTGTCTTCTTCTGCTAAAATCAGCAGAGCTTCAATCTACAACGTGCTAGCTTCTCTTGAGGATCGGGGACTCCTTATAGTTAGTCATAGCCTTAATAAACAAAAAACATACGCCCTTCCCACAATGGATCCAAAGCGGCTTCTCGAACTGATTGTTGCACCACAAAGAAATGCCCAAACTAAATTTCTCAAATTATTGGAATCACTTCAAGCAGACAAAGTGAGAACCATCCATCAAATTGGACAGTTTTTTACGCTTCGGGGCATGGATTCTCTACTTGTTCAAGCTAGAATCCTAATACGAGGAGCTAAGACTCATCTTGTCATGTTTTCAAATCTTCCCTTCATAAAACTCGTTCTTGGTGAGATCCTATCCTTTAAGGAAAACAACCCTAATGCTTCGCTGTTTATTCAGATTATAGGAAACCCGATAAGAGAGGTCATGAAAGCCGAAGAGAAAGAATATGAGGAGGTAAGAAAAAAAATTGGCAAAGACGAGGTTCTTCCTCCCGTTGATTTCGTATCGGAATTGCAAGATCAAATTAGTTATTTGTTACCAAAAAGAATTCAGATTCTTAACAAGGAAGTCCCTCTCCCTTCCTCAGAGGGTAGCACTTCAAAAGTAGGTCTTCCCGAAGCCCTATTCAGAGGCACAGCAGTAGCTGTAATGATTAGTGATGAAGGTTTGCTGATCTTGTGGGGGAATGAGCAACTATCTAGCCTCAATCTAGGAGTCTTTTCGAGAGATCCTTTTATTTCGCAGTTTCTGCTTTTACCAATACTTTTTGTTTTTAGGCAGAA
>JAJRWK010000211.1 GCA_024276795.1 archaeon
CCGTGACCGCAAGTCAAGCCGGCTGGCGTGACAGCCAGTAGTGAGCTGTGCTCGCGAAAGCTGTCAAGCTCTGGTTCGCCAGGGCCATAGCGGCCGGGTGATACCCGCTCCCATCCCGAACGCGGAAATCACGGCGGTTTTTTGTGCGCTTGTTTGATTTTGAGCAAAGTTAGAGAAAAATATTGCACTAAAAATCGAGTAGTTACTCAATGCACTCCGTGTTATTTTGGTGAAATGAATGTGCCGTGCTCGTCAGCACCAATCAAGACGTTATACAAGGCTCCGTCTCTATTCCCATTTATTATAGCAACTTCGCAATTCGCGTCAAGGATGGGGAGCATGGCTTCGAGTTTTCCCTTCATCCCTCGAGTAACGTCTTCATAAGTACTCCCTCCAACTGAATCAGATTTTATCAGCCGAATAAGGTCGGGCAGTTTTAGTTTTCTCAGTAACTCTGCATCAGGATATAGTTTTGGATCTTTATCGTATATTCCTTCAACATCGGTGACAAAAATGACTTTTTCAAGGCTGAAGAATTTTGCCAAAAGTTGAATGATGGTATCACCACTGAGTATACTTGAGCCCCGCGAATAATCCAATACAGCGTCACCATGTAGAACAGGCGTATATCCTAATCTCAAAGCATGTAGCAACGCATGGTCATCAAAATGGAATACTTTTCCATCCATGGTGACAAAAATGGCACTGGGTTGGATCGGGAAGGGGCGAAGATCCACATCGAATAAAGCCCTAGAGACCAACAGTCTCAGTTCATCCATTTGCGTGCGCAAGAAAGAGAACATTCTGAATTGCCGGGGCTCCCTTGTCCCATATGACAACTCGTACTTGGCGGCAACGCCATGTCCAAACGAACCTGCGCCGTGTACTACGATCACCGGTTTTTGAGAAGAAGCAATTTCATCAGCTAGTCTCCTAATTGTTTCTTCTCTTGCCGTGAAGTCTTTGTCCTTCTCAGTAATTACTGACCCGCCAAGCTTGATAAGAATGGGGAGCTCAAATTCTGTGTATTTGTTGCTTAGCATGTTTCAACACCTTTGTTAGTAAGGACTGATGTGAACGCATCAGCACCTGCTTTTATCAAATCTTGCTTAATCTCGTCCGCGTGCTGAGCATCTTCAGCGAGAGCAATCATGCAACCGCCTCCTCCTGCCCCTGTAAGTTTCGCGCCGAGGGCTCCTCCTTCACGTGCTATCCAGACATAACGGTCAAGAAGAGGGTGGCTAACTCCAAGAGCGTGAAGAATACCATGATTAATATCCATCAACTCCCCTAAGTCTTCAAGATCATTCTTGAGTAAAGCTTGAAGCCCTTGTTCGACAATGTCAGATATTGAATCGAAAAGATACTGGATTGCTTTTGGTTTTCTTTTGAATAAGGCCGCAACATTAGAGACTAGGGTTGCTGTCGATCGAGGAATCTGGGTATTGGCAATTACCAAGGGTATTTCTGCTGAAAGCTCTTTTCTTTCCGGAGCTTGGCCCTTGATAAAATACACAAGCCCGCCCAACGCAATCACCGTATTGTCGATACCACTGGGTTTCCCATGAGTAAGTTCTTCGCTTTTGAATGCTATTTCTCGGACTTGAAGTGAGTCTATTTCTCCATTGAGGGCTGACAAGAATGCGCCAACACTGCTTGTTGCCACTGATGCACTACTTCCGAGTCCCGCACCGATGGGTATTTCGGAATCGATCGTGAGGGTTGCTCTGAGACCTTTCGTTTTCGTTGAACGGAGAACGTGACAAAACGCCAAGGCTATAGGATCTAATGGTGTAGGATTGGTATCTAAGGCCGATCGTCCCAATGCATTCAAACGTTCTGATGAGAAGCTTATTTCAAGTCCCATTACGGGAGACTTGACCGTGAGTTGAGGCGAATCGCTTTTTTCAACTTGAACATGAGCACGGGATCTTAGATTTAGAGCGACCGCAATGGCCGGAGTTCCATGAACAACAGAATGCTCACCAAATAGGATGACTTTTGCGGGAGCTGTTGCACACCCATTCATATCCAACAGCTTGTTAATGTGCGACATTTTCATAGATGAATTGACAAACCGTTGTAAAACATTTGGGGTAAGACACGCCAAATTGGTAATGGAAAAAAGGGGGAAAATCCCTTGTCCAGAGAACGGACTTGAGATCAGTTCAGCGGATTTTCCTTTCGTATTTCTTGGTCCATTTGAGTTTTCGGGGATTACGGCCCATTTCAAGCATTGAAACCTTGCATTTTCGGCTACAGAATTTCAAAATGGTGCCATCCCTTCTAACATAGAGGAATCCCTTTCCCACCGGAATTGTGGAACCACAGAAGTTGCATATTTCTTCTTTGTGCATCTTGATTGCCTCCTTGCTTTTTCTCCGTTATCTCTTTCGCAGGTTTCTTGCTTCACGCTCCGTTTCCCGCAGCATGAGGATATCTCCAATTCTTACGGGCCCCCTCACGTTACGAGTAATTACTCGTCCTTTATCTGGACCTTCCAAGACACGGACACGAACCTGCATGACGTCTCCAACGATGCTTGCACGTCCGACGAGCTGTATTACTTCAGCAGGAGTGGGGGCATTTTCATCCATTTCGCTCATATCTGCCACCTTGGTTTATTCGCCAAATTGGCTTTAGAAGAATTCCTTGATTCTCTGGGCGAGCGACTGTAATTCTGACTTTGCACCGCCAGCGTCAACGATCGCTGCAGCAGCGGCTTCAACTTCTAATCCTGCAGCTTCTCCTACTTGCTTTCGAGTGGGAGCAAAAACGTATGCAATGCCTTTTTCTTGACAGAGCATGGGAAGATGGGCCACAATTTCTGGAGGATCAACGTCTCCACCGATAACAACGAGTTGGGCAGTTCCTCTCTCAACCGCTTTAGTAACCTCATTGGTTCCTTTCTTGATTTTCCCAGTGTCTCTTGCTCTTTCTAGCAGTCCAAGAGCTTCATTCACAATCTCTTCAGGCAATTCGAGTTTCTTCAACGCCATTTTATGTACACCTTCCTCGGCTTATTATAGCCTCTGATCAGCAAATTGAAAGCCGATTTGGATCATTAAAAAACTTCCCATGTGTGTTAGTCAAACGCAGAGAGAGGAAAGAAAAGGAGGAGAAGAAAGTCCAGATGAAAACAACTATACTACTTGGATTTTCGATATCTTCGAGCGAGCAGTGGAATAACTGCGAAAGGAATTATGAAGTAAACGGGGTTGAAGGAAACAAAAGACGATCCTTCTGTTGGTGTGGTTTCTTCGCCTGGCTCAGTTGTCACTTTGAGGGGTGCTGCAGAAACAATGTTAGATTCAGAGCTTTTACCTAAGAAATTCGCTACCACAATCTTGTAATAATAAGTGATCTGGGGATAGACACTTGAGTCAACGAAACTATTTCCAGTTGTAGTTGCGTATAACTTGAATGGCCCTGTTTCTCGACCACCTCTTAGGATATAGACTTTTTCAATCGGTAGCCCCCCGTTATCGGGAACGGTCCAGTTTAGGATGAGCTTACCTTCTCCAGGAGTTATGGAAAGAATCGGAGCGCCTGGCTTTGTGAGGATCCCTCTGGATGTGTTCACCATTAAAGGTGCAGACTTTACACCTTCATTCCCGCTTGTGTCAACTGCCGTGATTTCGTATCGATAAATCAGATTTGGAGTTAATCCCGTATCGTTAAGGACGGTCTGTGTTTGATTAGAAATAACCGTGTCATTTCTGTAAACCAAGTAATACGCAAGGTCGGACTCTGTATTTGCATCCCATGTTAGCTGAAAAGCCGTAGAATTCATCACGGTCCCATTTAGTCCGTGAGGTGACACTGGAGGCCGTAGATCGAACGATCGCCAGTCCATATTGAACCACGCATTAACTGGTAGGTGGTCAGATCCAATCTCTCCACTTGGTGTCTCAGCAACTGTCGAATTCACAAGTGCATCAAAGAAATACTGATTCACAAAAATATAGTCGATTCTGCTCTGGTAAAAGGGATCAATATAGGTATAGCCTGGATTATAGGGATTCAGTTCTCGATAAACGTCTATGAACTGGTGATTTTTAGAGCTACGAGGATCTGAATTGTTCAATAGAATGGAAATTGGCTCATCACCAAGTGCTAAGTCATTGGGTGCAAGTTCTGGATTGTTTGTGTCGGCTGGAGAAAAAGAGTTGAAATCTCCAGCATAAATAATGGGGACGTCTCCAAGTTAGTCGAAGTAGTTGAGAATGCCGATTGTATCTGCCAATCGTTGTCTCTGAGGCGCTCCGGAAGAATCACTGCAACAGCGGTAGTGAGTGACAACAACATGGACATACATGCTGCCAATCTCAACAACTGCATCCAAGAAATCGTGAGCGGGTTTTATTTTGGTACCATCGTCTAAGGTCAAGGTCGAAATCTGGTTGAATTCCACTATTGGGAATCTACTGAAAATTGCTTGGCCATCGGTAACGGATACGGGTTTTGTAACCCTAACTTCGTAGGGTGTTTCATTGGAGAAATAAGTGTTAAACTCATTAAGAACCTCTACTAGTTCAGGATCATTCTCACTTGTCCATCCACCCGTTTCAACAGCTACAAAGATGTCAGGGTTTTCTTCCTTAACTGCTTCCTTCCATTGTGGATTTCTTCCCGTTTCCCAGATATTATAGTTTAGGAGCTTCCAGACACCACTTTCATAATTGGGATCCACCGTCACAGTGATTGTTGCAGATCCCGTGTTTCCAAAAACATCCGTTGCTTTTGCTTCGATTGTATGCTGACCGCTTGTAACGTTGTAAGTATCCCATTGATAGATGGTGACATTCTCTGCTACAACGGTGCTATCAATAAGGATCTGGTACTCTGTTATTGCAGAATCGTCTGTAACATTGAAAGATATGGTGACTATGTCTCCAACTGTTTCATCAGCTGTGGGGTTCAGAAATGTGATTATTGGTGCAGTATTGTCGGATTGTTGCAACGCAGATGTTGATTCCTTACCAAGATCAATAAATCCAACTACGCTGACTCCCGATACTGCCAAAGATAAGATAGTGAGAAAAACCAAGAGCATTCTTACATTGTGTTTCATATGGATCACTTAGATTTTCTACAAATCACTTTCAAGATGGATGATGTTCAGAGTGATTTATGTATTTGGAATTAGATGCATTTTTTGATCAAGAAGTAGGATGTCGTTCAAGTATTATCTACTGAAGGATCCTTTTCTCCTTCACAGGTGATTCGTTGATAAGCCCCAATCCAGTCATAAGCAATATGAACAACGTATTTCGTGAGATGGGGATAGCGTGAGGGTATCACTTCGACAAGATTCATGTCGATCTTTTCCTTTATGCTGACAAGGGCTTTGTCGTGGTCTTTTGCTATGAGAACTTGGTAGGACTCCAAGGTTTTCACTAAGTCCGAGCGGGTGAACATGCCGACTAGTAAATATTGTTCGCTTTTCGGATTAGGAATCACAACAGGTAGTCTCCCCACACCGTAACGGTACATTTTGTCAAGTGTCTCTTTCACCGTATCATCTGGAAATGCGACGATCACTTCTCTCGTCATAATTCGCGTAATGGGTTGCTGAAGGTCATTCTCAATAATCGCCTTACGAATGTCGGACAGAGTGACGATTCCGACTAACTGATGGTTTTCTCGATCGACTACGGGATAGCCTTGATGATGATAGGAAACGAACACATCGAACATTACATTGGCCGGGGTGTCGTCATAAATTGCAACTACCTCATTATGCATTACTTCGCGAACAAGAATGAATTGTAGAATTTCATCAGTGGTTCTTACTTGAGATGTAATTCCGTATTTCCCAGCTAAAGGCTCTGTGTAAATGGATTCCCTAAGTATTGACTTATGAATTAAGAAACTTGTAGCAATGGTTAGCATGAGTGCGGGGAACAAAGCGTATTCGCCGGACATCTCTGTTGTGATTATGATCA
>JAJRWK010000212.1 GCA_024276795.1 archaeon
CAGATCCTTCGATTTCTTCGAGTACCTGACTCATTGTTTCTTCGTTTTCCATGAGTTCCTCTAGAATCGGTTCACGATCCCTTTCGTCATGGGGAGGTTCTGGTGGATTCATTTTTATTGCCGATATAAACTTCCTTTTTTCCGTTTTAATACTAGCGGAATTCAGAACAAAGCAATCAATCATTAGATGTCCTTCTTGCTAGCATGTCTTCCCCTTTGCTCGATTTTCCCCAAACGCTTGATTACGGATTTTGCGTTAGGATTTCTGAAAAGGTAACCCTCCAAGAAGGCACTCCATGACGTCTCCCAGAAGTGAAAATGAGTGCTTTCCAAGGTTCTTTTCAACACAAGAAGATCCGTTGCATGATCTTCAATTGCGGTAGAAAAACGCCCCAGGCCAAAATCTATGAAATAGGGCAACTTGGTCCCTTCTTCAACAATAACATTAGAAGTGGTGAGATCGCCGTGGATAATACCAGAGTAATGTAGTGATCCCAGCTGTTCGCCTAAGGAATGTAGCAAAGGAAGATAGTCAAATAGTTCCTTATCAATGATCTCTCGTAACGGCACCCCCTCAATAAACAACATGGTAAAAGAATGATTGTAAATGTCCAAATCTAAAATAAGGGGAGTGTTTGCACCCGCATGTCGAGCGGCGACTATTAGACGCGCTTCCTGAACAGTTCTCCGCTGACGAATGGTTTCGTCCAACTGTTTGATCCGATATTTCTTTGCTAACCTAACCTTTGTAACGCATTCTCGATTCAGATAGCGGGTTCGTATCAAGATAGCCTCTGCGCAGTAGTCAAGTACAGAGATAGGCTCGATTGGGGGCAGAAGATTAACCTCAGATAAGACATCTCTTAAGGAAGGAAGGTTCATTCAAGATGTTCTAAACAGAACGGGTTTTAAATCCCAAGGAAAATGCAAGCATATGTCCAATATCGGGATTTTTCGCTTTCATTCTCAAGATAGCTTCGAATTAGCCAAGTTCGAAGCAGAGCAATTGGTTCCAAGTTCTTTTAGAGAAATGGTGGATTACCCCTCTCCCCACTTCACGATTCTGCGTGTGTTATCAAACGCTAACAAAAAGCAACTAGAAGGGCTGAAGTCATGGCTCGAAACCAATCCCTTGGCTTCAGTGCTCTTGCCAACAATCATCACAGATCCTATGGGAGACACGGAAGCTGTTAAGAACATCCTGACCAGAGAAATGAAAACACTTGTGTCTGATTTTGACTTGGAAAACATTAATTTCCCAATTCTGCAGGTTGCCCTAGACCTGCTTTCTCTCCGAGAGGCAGATCAGATCAGCAGAAAAATCCCGGCGTCGGATAGGATTTTTGTAGAGGCAGGAACGCCCTTAGTTAAATCACAAGGACTTAAAAGTATCACTGCAATCAAACAAGCAAGACCTGGATCTTACGTGGTCGCGGATTTGAAAACATTGGATACAGGAGCCCTAGAAGTAAGAATGGCCGCAGAAGCGGGTGCGGAGATCATTTCAATCAGTGGACTTGCGGACGATGCTACTCTCAACTCCGCAATTGAGGAAGCCAAAAGACAAAAGCGACTTTTGTATATTGACATGATGAATGTGGAAGACCCTATCGGAAGACTAGAAAAGCTCAAGGATCTACCACATGTAGTATTGTTACATCGAGGCATAGATATGGAAACTGCTGACAAAAAACATGAATGGAGCGTTATCCCCCTCATTAAACAACGATTTCCTCAAGTAAGAATTGCTGTTGCAGGAGGATTAAACCTTGAGACATCTCCGACAGCATTAGAAATGGGCGCTGACATCATAATAATTGGAAGAGCAATCACACAGGCTCCGGACATAAAAGCGACCTGTGAAGAATTTATTCAATTGTTGTCTTAAGCCGCAATAGCCCTTGAGACAAATCCCTAGGCTGTACGTTTTTTCTCATCCCGAACAATTTATCAAAGCATTTGAGTAGCGGTGTACAGATGCCCATAGAACCGGAAGCAAATGCGAATCTCGATGATAGGCTTTTTGTGGCTCGCCGAGCATTCAAGATTCTCTCAGAGTCAATACCGCTCATGAGACACTACTTTACGGGGCTCAGCGAGGAGTTGCTCCTACGTTGCGTGAAACAACTGAACAGAACTCCAATTACGAGCAATACCGTTCATCTGATGGGGATGGGGCGTTCCAGACTAGTCGCATACATTTTTGCAGATATCCTGTTGGACATGAACCTTTCTTCCTCCGTGATTGGATCAACATTTGCCAAACCAGTAAGACACGGAGACGTTGTAATCGGAATCAGTGGTTCTGGAGAAACCCGAAGCACAGTAGATAACATACGAGCAACAACATTTCGAGAAGTGATCATTTTTGGTATCACTTCACGTCCTCGATCCCAACTTGCACGTTTTTCAGATTATTCAATTGTTTTTGATTGGGCCGCTGGAGAAAGAATACAAACAAATTATATTGTCAACCAATTAACTGGACAAAGATCCTCACTTACTCCAATGGGCACCCTCTTCGAGCTAAGCGCGTTGCTGTTTGCAATCGGAGTAACAAAGGCATTACATGATCCCAAAGACCCATTACCAATCTTTCTCAAAGTGCTTGACTATTTGGAGAAAAGTATGGAAAAGATTTCTGAAGGACTTAAGAAGGGGGGATACTTGTTCGAAAATGCAGTGGCATTTCTGGAAGTGCTGGAAAAAGACTTGAAATATGACAATCAAGTATTATGGTTAGGTACAGAATTGTCGGAATACGTCGCAACTATGAGTGCTATGCGTGCACAGCACGCAGGGATCAGAGTCAGACCTCGGTCTTCTTGGAGATTCAAGAAAGAGTATGACCACTTTCTTCTGATCACCTTTGACACGTAAAGTGATCCGACAGCCAGATGGTATGCTCAAGAAGCAGCAAATCATAAGCTCAGAACGAACATATTGACTACAGATTACAAACCAATGGGAGATATTGATCCTATTTCAATTATGGATTTGAAAATTCCCGCACCCAAGAACCAATTCATAAAAGAGGACATGCCTTATCCCCGACGATTAGATGATTTAGCGTTTCAATTTTTGGCTTCTAACTTCTTGGATTCTCTTATCGCTCAACTAGCTTTTGACTTAGGGATTCCCGAGACAGAGATGAAAGCCAAGCATGCCAATATTGAGTAAGGGAAAAAGCAAGGCCCACAGACGGGAATACTACTTATCGAGGCCATATTTCTCTGGATTTTCTCTTATGTCTTCAACTATTTCTTCAAAAACCTGGCGATATTGATATTCTGGAGAAAAGCCTAGAGCGAGAAGTCTTGAACAATCGTATTCCCTTCCTTTTGCAATGGTCTTGACCCGATATCGAGATAAACCCCTGGTTGGATCTTTCCCAATTATCTTCTTACCGACTTCGACAAGAAGCCCAGCAGTCCATGCGACTCTATAGGGCAGTCGAAACTGTGGAAAACGCTCAACATGGAAATATGATGCAAAGGGCTCAAAGAAATCTCTGAAGCTCATGGAAAAACTGACAATGTTGTATACATCGTATTCTGTCATTTGTTTGTCTAACAGAATTTCTACAGCACGGCCAATATCTTTCGGATGGACGAATGAAAAAATACCATTGCCACCACCTATTTGAGGCAACTTGCCATTTAGTAGGCGTCCTATGAATTCAGGAGCAAAATTTCGATCTCTTTTTCCAACGATATACGGTGGACGAAGTATAGAGACTCGAGGAATGGGGTGAGACCCGTCGGAAATCATTCTGTGTTCTTCTGCAAGCAATTGTTCACCAAGCCATTTCGCCTTTGCATAGGGATATTGTGGTTTGGGCTCTAAGTCTTCTGAAACCGGCGAGTCAGTAAATCGCCCATAAACTGCTACTGAACTGATGTGAACGAACGACTCTACTTCGTGCTTGGAAGACCAGCGCAAGAGCATGGAGGGAAATATGGCGTTCAAGAATCTCATCAAGTCAAGAGACTTTTCCCCTTCGACAGGTCCCAAATATGCAGCTGCATTAACCACGACATTAGGAGTAACATTCAAATTATCCAAGGAATCGGGGTTACTCAAATCAAGGTCAAAAGTGCTAATTCCAAGAGATTCGAGAAAAGGGTCTTTTGATGCATTTCTGGATACTCCAATAATCTCCCAACCTGATTGAGCAAAGTATTCAGCGACATGACTCCCGGTTAATCCACTTGCGCCAGTGATTAGGATCGTCTTACCCACAACGTTCACTTTCCTTCAAGGCTAAAAAATTCTATCATGCAAAACGAGAACCTTAGTAGGCGCTCGTGACATGGGAAGCAAGTGATAACTTGTTGTAGAGCTCGATATACATCTTCACCAAAGCTGCGTATGCAACCTCGCTTTGAAACTGTTTTCTCACATCATGTTCTGTCGTGATGAAAAATCTGAAAATTCCTCTCACGAGCCGATAGATTCCAAGTGGTATGATGAAAATGAATCCAAAAAATAGTCGAATTCCTCTAGATATTTTTCTTCTCACCTCCCATGATTTTTGTTCATCTTTTCGTGCAGCTTTCATCTTGGTTCTAAATTCCCTTATGGTCTGTTTTATCTGGGCGGGAAGGCCATCGATAGTCGTAGCAATTTCTCTAGCTCGGATTTTAGTCCAGTGTATCCATGTTCCTTTCTTGAGATGGTAGAACATCATAGAAGTCGAATTCTTAAGGTGAATGAGCCAATTCTTGAAGGAAATAGCGATCGCTAATGGCATAGCAACGACTGTGATAAAACCATGTTTAACACCAAGAGCCATTCGTTTGATGCGAGAAGGCTCAGGAGCATAATGATCAAGGAGGAATCTAATGCCCCCTAGGGCCAAACCAATAGCCACATGATTCATTTCAACATCTTCAAACATTTCATGGTATTCTTGTTCTTTTTCGATGATACCTTTGGCAGCACCACTGATTAGAATCGATTGAACAAAATCAGCATCTACTTGACCATATTGTAACTTGAATGAGAATAATCTTAAGAGATCTTCTGCCTCTCGAATCGAGAGACCCATTTGCTTGGCAAAGGCTTTCAAAGCTCTCTTGCGCTTCCATGGCCTAATTGCAAATTCTTGCTCAAAATAGAGCATAGCGAACTCTCTACTAACGTCATCTCTTAGATTCTCATAATTTAAGGTTTGTAACTCGTTCTCAGTGTTTTCTAAGAGTTTTGCAACCAATTGCTTTGTTGCTTCGGGAATATCAGCGTCGTCCTTTCCGAGCAGGGACTTCAAAGTTTGTTGTGCTTCACTTAATTGAGAAGAAATTTCCTCCTTGAAGTCCTCGAGGGTATCATGATCAACAGGAGGAGTGTCGAGAACAATGAAAGAGCTTTTGGCAACCATGAAGGGAACTCCGAAGATTTGTTCAAGCTTTCTGTAAAGAGAAGCACCCCGATAAGCACCGTGCTCCAGGCAAATTGTTTTCGACTGGTGGGCCAACTCATAGACTGGGCCGAAGAGACCGGCAAGTGTTGCGATTATAACGGTGGCACTTGACGCAAAAAGAGCAATAAGAATGGGGTCAATATTATGTTGGATCAGCCACCTCGCGACTCCTAAGCCACCTAGAACTGCAAACGAGAGAGCATAGTCAACACTCTGGCCGACTGCTTTTCTGACTGCATAACCTTTTGCTATTTCTTCAACTTGACCGGTGACTTCTTGTAATTCGTTTACTGCATGTTCTAGTTGCTTCTTTTCGGGTGGTGCAAGCAGTTGCGAGGCATAAAGAAAAAAGGTTCGTTGAACATCAATTATTGGAATTAATTCTTGGACTTTCTTGGGGACAAGAAAATCAATTAGAAAAACTAAGAAGCGACAAATCGCAGCAATGAGTAACAATGGTATCGTGATGACCCAAACAACAGTTGAACGAATAGAAGCCACAAAGAAGGTTTAGCTTTGAGGAGATTTAAATCTGACGAGCTTTCATAGTTGGAAAAACAATGAGGAAAAAGGAGGTCTCGAATGCCGTTCTAGGGAAGTACGCCATCTGAGGATAAAGGAGGAAAGAGAATCACTACAAGCTTTATTCTTCACCTGTTACCTTGATTACTATTTCTTTGACAAGTGCCTTGCAAACTTTCCTAACGCCATGGTCTCCAGGTTCATAATGGCACTCAATCAGTCCAGCTCGTTCAAGATGTTTTACTTGAGCGCTAACATTCGCTTCCGTTTGCTGCATTGCATCTGCAAGCCTTGAAATATCATATTCCTTATCTGAGAGCAACTTGAGAATTCTCCATCTAGTATCACTCGCGATTGCTTTTGCAACCATTACGGTCTCCTTATCATTTCCTTTTAATACAATAACGTCTCGGGGCATGGGACTCCAAAACTATGTCTAAGTTTTTGCTTATAAGATTTTGTTTTCAACTGCTCAATAATGTAAGTAAAAGATTATGCAATAAAACCATTTATAGACTAAGCTTTTTTTAAATGAAATAATAAAAAAGAGGATTTTTTGTAGTATGTCATTACATCCCCAAACCAGCATAAAAAGATAGTCATCTACAAGGCGATTAAATGATAAGAAAACATAATAACAAACAAGTAAAATAACGAATTCATTTTAAGGTTCATTTAATAACCAAGTTCTATCATTAGGTTTTACTAAAAGTAACCCTTCGTAGAAGACAGTACCTAACATTTCATTTAGATCATTGTAAAAGTTCTGTTCAGGCCGATATTGGGAATTCTATGAATCTTTGGAATTCAGTTTTTTTCATCACCAGTAACATACTCGAGGACTTCTGAAGGATTAAACTTGAGCTTGTATTTTCGGAAAAAATAAGCGGATAAGTTTTGGATGTCCCGCTCCAGAAGATCCATTGCGGTTGGATGATCTGATGGAACGGCTTGGGGAAAATCAATGACGATGACGCTTTGATCAGGAGTAACGATGACGTTGTGCTCTGATAGATCGCCATGAACTAGGTGAGCCTTCTGCCAAGCGATTTTGATAAATTCAATGATTTCTTCAAGTATTTGAGCGGGATCTGCGACTCGAGCCTTAACAAGCTCTATTCCCTCGATTTTTTCCATCACAATCATGTGTCGATTCTGATCGATTGGACGTGGGATAGGAGCACCTACTTGGTAGAGTTTTTTCATTGACTCGTATTCGGCTTCTGCACTTATTCTGGAAGCGTAGAGTTCGCTTATGTGGCGTTTATCGCTAGTGTATTCTCTCTTTTTGCGAACTTGACTGAAGCTTTGATACATTATTCTATGAATTTTCAAAAGAATTTCTTCTCCATCAAAGGATAAAGCGTGAAAGACATTCGATTCTTTGCCAAGACCTTTTGGCATTCCCAGCGATTCGACTACTCGTCTTTTGTACAGAGCATCTAAAGCTAAGCAATCATAGCCGTGGAATGTAAGGCGGTATCCGACATAATCACCGATCCATCGTTCAACGAGATCCATTTTGTGCAAACGATCTAGGATGTGCAGGAGCTTTTCTAGGTGGAGATCCACTCTTTTTGCTATTTCTTCGACGTCCGAGTATTCACTCCAGCGCATTCCCCACTCTACTGCTTGTAGAACACGAAAGTCGCGCTGTTCTAAGTCTCGAAGAACCTCCACTGCTTTGAATCGCATTTCAAATCGCGATAGGTAGAGAAACTACTTGTGCCTTGTGGAATAGAGAAAAAGGAGAGGAAGCAATGGAACGCAAAAAACTTATGCTATTTTGCCAAGTAACTTGGCAAGAACGTACTGTAGAATGCCTCCATAGCGATAGTATTCTAGTTCTATTTCTGTATCAATGCGTGCAATAACAGTGAATTGTTTGGTTTCACCGTTTTCTTTTCTGGCCGTCACTTTCAGCTTCTTTTTGGGTGAAAGACCTTCACTGATGCCCTCAATGTCGTAAATCTCGGTTCCATCAAGCCCTAATTCTTCCCATCCTTCTCCTTCTTCGAATTGTAATGGTAGGACTCCCATTCCGATAAGATTACTTCGATGGATTCGTTCGAAGTCTTTTGCAATGACAGCAGTTGCTCCTAGGAGTGCGGGTCCTTTTCCTGCCCAGTCTCTTGAACTACCCTGCCCATATTGTTTTGCACCCAAAATGATGAGAGGGATGTTTTCTTGTTTGTACCGCATTGCAGCATCGTATATGGGCATGACCTCGCCTGTTGGCAGATATTTGGTCCACCAGCCTTCTTTTCCAGGAACGAGCCGGTTTCGGACTCTAACATTTGCAAAAGTGCCCCTCATCATTACTTCATGATTCCCTCGTCTGGAACCATATGTATTGAATTCATACGGCTTTACTCCATGTTCAATTAGGTACTTGCCTGCCGGACTTTCTTTAGGTATTGAGCCAGCAGGAGAGATGTGATCAGTGGAGACCTTGTCGCCTAGCATGACAAGGACCCTTGCACCTTTGACATCTTTTAACTCTCGGGGTTCTCCGTTGAAACCTTCAAAGAACGGAGGTCTTTGGATATATGTGGATTCAGGGTCCCATTCAAAAAGAGTCGACGAAGGAGCTTGTAGCTGTTGCCAGTTTTGATCTCCTTCTAGAATGTGTGCATAGTGCTTCTTGAATATTTCCGGAGACACTCCTTTTTCTATGGCTTCTCTAATTTCCTTTTGACTCGGCCACAAATCCTTGAGGTAGATGGGAGCTCCACCTGGATCGTAGCCGACAGGCTCGGATGATAGATCAATTTTCATTGTTCCCGCAAGGGCATAGGCAACAACTAACATGGGTGACGCCAGAAAGTTTCCTCGAATTAGAGCGTGAACACGTCCTCCAAAGTTGCGGTTGCCACTTAGAACAGATGTTACATATAGATCGTATTCCTTTATGGCATTTTCAATTGGTTCTGGAAGAGGGCCCGAGTTACCAATACAAGTTGTGCATCCATATCCAACGGTTTGAAAGCCTAGTGCATCCAGATATGGAGCGAGAGAAAGCTGTTTGAGATACTCCGTTACGACTCGTGATCCTGGTGCTAAGCTTGTTTTGACATAGGGCTTTGTGTGGAGACCTAGTTCTACTGCTTTCTTAGCCAGCAAGCCCGCACCAATCATAACAGAAGGGTTGGAGGTGTTTGTGCAACTTGTGATGGCTGCAATAACGAGATCTCCGTCTGAAAGATTAACGTCAATATTGCCGTAAGAAACCTTGGCTGTTCTAAGGAGTTCTTGCTCAGACTCACCACTGCCAGCAGTTGCGATTGCTAGGGGTTTTCTCTCTTTTGCGAAGGTGTTTATAGAATCCGTTACTCTCTCTTTAAGCTTGTTCATCTCTACTTTTTCGTCGGGATTAGCAGGTCCGGCTAAAGAGGGTTTCACGGTACTCAAGTCTAATTCAACGACATCAGAAAAGACAGGGTCGGGGGTGTCATCAGTTCGGAATAATCTGTTTGATTTGGCAAAGTTTCGGATGAATTCTACTTTTTTCGGGTCGCGTCCGGTAAGAATTAGGTAGTTCAAAGTTGCTTCGTCAATAGGGAAGAATCCCATTGTTGCGCCATATTCGGGGGACATGTTTGCAAGGGTTGCTCTATCGGGAACGGAAAGATTAGAGAGTCCGGGTCCGAAGTATTCAACGAATTTTCCGACTACTCCTTTCTTTCGGAGCATTTCAGTTACTGTTAGAACAAGATCTGTTGATGTAGCACCTTCTGGCAGTTCTCCGTATAATTTTACGCCAATCACTTCGGGAAGAACCATGTTGTAGGGTTGGCCAAGCATCACTGCTTCAGCCTCGATACCCCCAACTCCCCAGCCCAATACTCCTAGACCATTAATCATGGTGGTATGGGAGTCCGTTCCCACAACTGAATCGATTACTGCGACTCTTTCTCCATTGATGTCTCTGATGTCTACGACGCTTGCTAGGAATTCTAGATTTACTTGGTGGACAATCCCACTTCCAGGAGGAACTACTCGTAGGTTCTTGAATGATTTTTGAGCCCACTTGATGAGGGTGTACCGTTCTTTGTTCCTTTCGAATTCTTTTTTGAGATTCAAACCAAAAGCTCGAGTGCTTCCAAAGTAATCTACTTGAATCGAGTGATCGATGACTAAATCCGTGGGGATGAGAGGATTGATTTTTTCGGGATTTCCTCCGAGTTCTGCCATTGCGTCTCTCATTGCAGCGAGATCAACCCAAAGTGGAACTCCAGTGAAATCCTGTAGAACCACTCGGGATGGTTTAAAGGACACGTCTTTGCTTCCGCTTCCCTCTGGCCAGTTTGCAAATGCTTGAACATCTTCTAACGTTATCAATTTTCCATCGTAGTTTCTCAAGACATTTTCTAGTAGCACACGAATAGAGAAAGGAAGCCTTTCGATATCGACGCCACTTGCTTCGGCGAATTTGTCAAGTCTGTAAACCGTGCATTCTCCTAGGCCCAAGTCCTCTTGAGACTTGGCACTACGCACCATGTCCTCAGTGATTTGCTTCATGGGATGGATAAAACTAAGACAACATTTGAGGGTTTTGGAATGCAAAAACTTGAAATGATACTTGAAATGATGTGAAGAAAGATATTCTTAGAATGGCGATCGTGACCTGCGTTTTTCTCCCCCTATGAATTTAAGACCAGCTCTTGTAAGAATGCTGTCAATGATCAAATCCATTTCCTCGTTTGATATCCGAACTCTAGCATCTGCTTCCATAAGGACATTAGGCATTGCATACGCAGGATTGGATCCTGAAAGCGCTTGTATGATTTCAGCAACGTTTGCGGCTAGGTCTGTATTTTCAGGGGTTCTATGCAAAACTTCGACGCGGAGGGGAATATCAAACACGACGGGTTTTATGTAAGTAACGTCCCGAATGACGGGAATATTGAGCTCAGGGATATGGGTCTTTTCTCGAATGATAGAAGTTCTTTCGTGCTCACGAGAAAGATTATTGATGAAGGTAATGTCTGTACTGGTTCGAAATACAGAGCGGTAATCGGTATCTAAGAGCTCTTTAGCAATTCCGGATTTTAGAAGAGCGGGTACTAAATTCGCAAGCAGTTGAACAAACAATCGTGACCGTGTATCCTTGACGACTCCTACAAGGGTTGTTTGGTTTTTTTCTGCTTCTATTAGGAGCTCTGTGAAGATCTTGATAGTGTGACGATATTCATTAACCAAGGAGGGAGTCTGTGGGCGATCGCTTTCTAAAGGAAGCACAGACCCATCTAGAAGGGCAATGTTTGGATGCATGTTCGTGATAGCCGCTTTCATCGTCTCGTATTCTGATTGCAATCGCTTCATGGTGGCCAGCTTATCTACTTCTTCTCGGGTCGTTAGGGAAGGAATGATTAAGATGTCAGGGTCCGGGGTTTTTGAGGGAAAATATGAAGCGACCACAGAATCGGGTCTGTGGTAGAACATTGCGGCAATAGAACGCACCATGATTATGTCAAATCCTGATAGAGAGCGAATCTGCATCCCTCCATCCACACCTAATACTCGTAGACCGGATATGTCAGTTGCTTCCAGTGGCACGATCGGTCGTTCTTCCAAGAAGCAGATTTCTTTTTTCTGTAGTCCTTTAATGATGTCATCAGGAATACTGATTTCTCTGAAAAAGGCAGAAATGAATCGAGATGATTCTAAGTGAAGAGTTATACGCTTGATAAGATTCGTTATAGTTTCCTCAATAGACGACAATAATGGCACCCCTAATTTTGTGAAGGAACCTTATTATTCTGCTGTAGTACCCACTGGTGCTTCCACGCCTTCTTGTTTTTCTAGTTTGATTCTTAAAGCGCTTCTGACTAGGCCTTGATATGGAGGACTTGGATTCCAAGGAGTACTTTTGAATTCGGG
Organism: archaeon; assembly: GCA_024276795.1. Taxonomy (GTDB): domain Archaea; phylum Asgardarchaeota; class Heimdallarchaeia; order Heimdallarchaeales; family JAJRWK01; genus JAJRWK01. Next base: position 11,828 of record JAJRWK010000212.1, read on the forward strand.
ATGAAATTGTACAGCTAGGAAGAAGGGATGCCCAGGAAGCTCAAGAGCCTCATAAAACTCGGATTTTGCAGATAGTACGAGGCCATGGTCTTGAAGTATGGGCGTGTAAGCAGGATTAAGTTCATATCGATGCCTGTGTCTTTCTCGAATCTTGGTTTTTTCACCGTATAGTTTCCACAATAGAGTGTTGGGATAAATGTCAATATCGTGAGCCCCTAGTCTCATGGTTCCTCCTAATTTTTTGATCCCCCGTTGCGTTGGCTGTAAATCTACAATGGGATATCTCGTTTCGGGATCCATTTCGGTTGAGTGTGCACCGTTTAGCTTACAGACATTTCGTGCAAATTCCACGCTGGCCAATTGGAATCCAAGACAAATCCCCAAGAATGGGATGTTGTTCTCTCTGCAATATTCAATCACTTTGATCTTTCCTTCTACGCCGCGCTTACCAAAGCCACCAGGTAGCAGAACTCCATCAAGATCTTGAAGTTTTGTTATGGCTGAGGGATCCTTTTCGAATTCTTCGACGTCGATATAGACAACCTCTACTTTTGCTCCTTCGTGCATTCCAGCATGTTTTAGTGCTTCAAAAACCGAGATATAAGCATCTTTCAATTGAGTGTATTTACCAGTTAGGCCAATAACAATGGTTTCAGTTTGTTTATTGATAAGATCTAGGAGTTTGGTGGTAGATTCCCATGTTGGGCTCTGCTTAGGTGTTTCTTGAAAGATTTCGAGAAGCTTGTCTCCAAATCCTTGGTGATCCAAGAACATGGGTCCTTCCAGGACATCGTTCAGATCGGGCAGAGAAAATACTGCATTTGCGTTAAGGCCACTGAACAGAGCTATTTTTTCAATTGCTTTTTTGCCGATTTCTCTTTCTGCCCTCGCAACGATGATTGATGGGTTAAGCCCTGCCGCTTTTAAGTCTCTAACTGCGTGCTGAGTCGGCTTTGTTTTCGGTTCGCTGACATGAGGAGGGAATGGGACGTACGTTGCCATGATGAGCATTGTTTCATTTGCGGGACGCTCACGCATTATTTGTCTCACTGCTTCCAAGAAGGGTTGAGACTCAATGTCACCAACTGTACCACCAATTTCAATCAGAAGAACATCTGCGTGGGTTTCTTGGTCAATTTCATGAATACGGCGCTTTATCTCATCAGTTATGTGAGGAATTACTTGAACAGTACCACCAAGGTATTCTCCTTTTCGCTCCCTAGAAATCACTTCAAAGTAAACCTGTCCTGTTGTGATGTTCTGAGTCTTTTTCACATCGATTTGGAGAAAGCGAGTATAATGGCCAAAATCAACATCTAGTTCTCCTCCATCATCAGTAACAAAAACTTCTCCATGTTCAAATGGGTTCATAGTTCCCGCATCAATATTGAGATAGGGATCGATTTTGCAAACATTGACTTTGAAACCCCTCTCAATAAAATTCCGGCCAGCCGATACAGTCACTATTCCCTTACCTATTCCAGACATGACTCCGCCGACGATAAAAACGAATTTTGCGTGATAATGGGGTTCCGGCACATCCATAGTCACCTAGCGGTGTATTTATTCTTCTCGTTCGCGAAATTCCAAAATGCCAAGAACAGCAACACTTCCAGAAGCCAAAGTAACGCGTTGTTTGGCTATTTCAGGAGAAGATCACGTAGTATTAGGGTGTATTGACTTTTTTCGTGCCCTTTCAAAATCTTTTGCGACAGAAGCAAAAGTTATGCTATCAGCATGATCCTTGACAATTCTTTCACGCACTTTTATGAAAGTTGGATAGTTCACGGCTGAACCTGTGACCAAACACTCTCCTACTCCTAGAGAAGTAATTTGATCCAATGTTGAACGAGTTATGCCCTCACTCGTTTTTCCAACATAATCGAGGTCATAAGGATTGAGTATCCTCAAAATGAACTGCGAATTACACTGTGAGAGCGCTGTTGTTGATAGGTTCACCGGCCTTTGCGAGACCAAGACTAAGGAAACCATGAATTTTCTTCCTTCTCTTGAAATTGTTTCAATTATATTCTTAGCGGGGGATCGTACACCAGTTCCCTCCGGGCAAAATTGGTGGGCTTCCTCTAATATGCATACGGTTGGAGGAACAAGATTGTCTCGACGAAGCTGAAAAATCCGTTTGAGAAAATACGCGATAACAATTTGTTTCGCGGTGAGATTAAGCATTCGAGAGAGATCGAAGATTATGGCACTTCCGGGAACAAGGAGAGACTCGATGTCTGGTCTTTCTTCGGTTCCAAAGATTCCCATTCGATGAAGTTGTAAGAGCCAGCTAACAAGAGCTTCCTTGACATAAGGATTCATGTCTTCTTCCAGATCGATGTCTTGGATTATCCGAGAGATATCATATGCAGTTCGCTTCTTGTTTCGCCTTCGGTTATGAATAATCCTACTCAGTTCACGGATTTGTGGCCCAGTCATGTTAGGAGAGTAGTCTCCAAAATCGCCAGCACTTAAGTTTGGGGTAAAAATGCTAACTGCTGACGCATCAAAGAGATGAACAACTGCATTTCTGAATTCAGGATGAGAAGGAAGGTTTGCTAGCCCAGTATACTCTCCATGGACATCGAAAAGAACAATTGCAGGTCGGCCTTTTGCGGGAGATCTACGTAAAAGTTCTTCCACCAAGACTTTTGTAGTATAGGACTTTCCTCCTCCAGAAATAGAAAGAATTGCAAGATGCTTTTGCATAAGTCGGTTCATATCTAAACGAGCATTGAGTTCATGATGGGGGATTTCTCCGATGTGCAGACCATCATTCATATTGAGCCCCAGTACTCTTGCGAGGAGTTCTGTTGGAGACCGAAAGACCTTTGATCCGGGAGAAACCGGCCTCGTGGCTCGATGAAGGCCTTTGTGATCAGCATACCCGATAACAGAGCACCTTGCTACGAGAAACTCCCATTGATCAACAGGAAAGAGAGAATTAACTCCCACGCCTCCTTGTTCATAATTCCAAACAGATTCAGCATTTGTAAAGTAGCGATTGCTTTTCTCTATTTGTTCTACTACTGCAATTGTTAGACGTCCTTCGTCCTTAGACACAACATATAGTCCAACCTGAATGTCCTCTTCTGTGGTATCTGTTCCAGCGACAAATGTAAACTGAGATTGATTGGGTGGTTCCGGAACTGCAACAACCGTGCCCAAAGTTTTGGAAAAGGTAAAAGTATCACTTACCATTGGATCTCTACTCGACAATTGTGGTTTGTGCTTATAAAGTTAGAATCTCTAGATATATTCCACGAGTAGAGCCAGAAGAGGAGAAAGGTTGAACTAGATTTCTTTTTCTGATTGATTGGCCAATAACTTCCCAATATCGAATCCGTTTATGATTAGACCCTCGATATACGCGTCTTCGATAACTGTATCTGCCAAGTTAACTTCTTTTAGGGTCATGCCGGAAAGATCCACGTTTTCCATCTGTCCTCTTTGAAAACTCGCATCTGTTATCTTAGTGTCCCAAAAGTAAGCGTGTGAAATTTCAGTGTTGAGAAAATTGACTTTTTCGAATTTGCAACCATCGAAATTTACGTCGTCGAAATAACTTTCTTCAAAGTTAATATTCATGAATTTTGACTGCCCAAGATCGACTGTCTTAAACACTGATTTTCTTTCATTGGTGTTTCTGTATTCCATTTTTGAGTCCTCCTGACTCATGGATCTAGAATGACCTTTTTAACTAATGGGGTTATTTTGTGTACTTTTCTTGAAAGAAGGGGATTGTCATTTTTCCCTAGAAAAGATTTTCCTCAATCACATGCTTAAATCCAGAAAACCAAGCATTAGGGAGTGGAAAGGTGGATTCTGCTTACCTATTGTTCACTGATTCCCCTGATCACTTGAGTTGTTTTGCAGTGTGGTAAAGTTGATAACTTGAATCCATTATCGCCTTATAAGGAGTGAAGGTGCACACTAATGCGAGTCATTCTATTAGGCGGAGACAGTCCTGGATACAGCAATGATATTGTCAAGAAAGAAGGAGTCGATGCCAAGGGTAAGATACGGATTGCTGGAAAAACGATGCTTGAGTGGGTCACTGAGGCTCTGGTTAGTTCAAAATACGTCGATCATGTCTTTGTCGTTGGTCTTGCTAAGGATAACTCGCCTCTTCCTAAAAATTTGCCTGTCTCTTATCTCCCACTTAGTGGTTCCCTCGCAGACAAGATTGTTGGAGCAAGCAATCACATCCTTAATCAGTTTCCGGAAGAACAACGAGTAATTGTCTGCGCTTCTGACATTCCTCTCATTACTGCAGAGATGGTCGATTGGTTTGTTGAGCAGTGCGGTGATCTCTCCGCGGACTTCTATTTCTCAGTAATTGAAAAAACCTCAACTGAAAAAAGATTCCCGAACTCGGGCCGATCATTTCAGAAAATGAAGGATGGATATTTTGCAGGGGGTGATTTGTCCATTATTAATCCCCAAAAAGCCGTTGAAAATAAAGAATTAATCCTCAAACTAACTACTAATCGTAAAAATTTCATAAAACAGATCTGGGCCGTTGACAAGATCGCACTCATCAAATGGTTCCTCGGAAGAGTTGGGCTTGAAGAAGCCGAAAAAATTGCGACGAAAGCGTTAGGCATAAGAACCAAAGTCGTTGTCTCAAAATTCCCTGAAATCGGAATGGATGTCGATAAACCACCACAACTGGAACTGGTGAGGAAAGAACTTGAGAGGTATGGACGTGGAATTTATCGATCATCTCCTACGGCTTGATTCAGAGCTCAGCACGCGGATCTTCCGCTACTCACAGAAAAAGGGTCTCCGCCGTCTTGTTCGTCTCTGGGCAAGTAGTTGTGACGGCTGGTTTTGGTTTACTATTCCATTCTTTATGTCTGTATACTACTACAATCGAAACAATTATTTTGCAACCGTAATCTGGAACCTATGGTTAGGTGTCTTGTTGACCGCGGTGATTGCCACGGGGATTAAGGCAGTTATTCGGAGAGATCGACCCCCTGTCAACCCAAAAGATAGAATATTTATAGGCCCGGACATTCACTCATTCCCTTCTGGTCATACCTCCAGAGCGTTTTTCCTTGCGGCTTTTGCCCTACTCACAAATCCCATGCTGGGCTTCTTGGCACTGATTTGGGCTTGTGGCGTTGGCTTTGCTAGAATTGCCCTCGGTCGTCATTATCCAACGGATATTCTCGGAGGGATATTTGTCGGCGTGTTCGTAGCTCTTATAACTCAACTAACGAATCTGTTCAAAGCTCTTAGGATAGATGTCACTCTTCTCAGACTAATTCTCTGAAATATCTACATTCAAGTTATACTTCAGAAGATTTACTCTTTCCTCACGAGAAGAATACAGTTCGAAACCACAAAAATGGAGCGGCGGCGGGGATTTGCACCCCGGTCCGCGGATTTCGGCGCTATTGCTCTGCAGTCCGCTGCATAGCTGCTCTGCCACCGCCGCATGAATATTTCTTGCATGGTGATTCCCTTTTTTTCGCTATTTATGAATTATGGAAGGAGCCATTGAAAGGGTCTCAATGATAGTTAAGAAACTAGCTTTTTTTGCATGCCTGTTTCAGGCCATGGGCAAGGAGATTAAAGATTCTTGGCCCTTCTTGTAAGAACCCGGTTATTGTTGAAACTATAGAGTCATACTGTTTTTTTACAAGAAACGCTCTTTGAGGCGAATTAATTCCCCCCGTGGCGATAATTGGAAGATCGTCATAGGTTGGAAACACGGATCTTACTTCTCTTAAATGCCGGAGAAGTTCGGGGAAGATTACACTTCCGCTAACTCCCCCTTGCTTAGCAGGGTTTCCAAGGCCCCGATGCTTTATAGGTACGGTATTAATGAGAACGAGTCCTTCAATATTTTCTCGGGCTTTTTCAGCGATTCTTCTGTTTCCTTTGGGTGTATTGGAGGGAGACAGTTTTACGAATACAGGCTTATTCGTAATGCTTGTAATATCCCGTATTTGAGTGATTGCTGTTTCGATGTCTGGAAGGTCATGTTCCGTGTTTGGACAAGAAAAGTTAAGCTCGAAGACCTCAACGAACGGTTCTAGTAATTCAATCAAAAGTATGTATTCTTCAGTTGTATGGCCGAAAATACTCTGAATCCACGGAAATGTAGGAAGAGAACTCCTCAATGAATGAATCCAAGACTTGACTCCGGGATTCGGTAAACCCATGGAGTTAATTAGAAATTGTTCTCCTCGAATAATTCTTGGTCGAGGATTTCCTCTACGTGGGTGCAGAGTAATAGTCTTTGAGGTTACGAATCTTGCACCAAGTTTGTGAGCGATAAACATTTTTTCGATACTATCAGCCCATCCAGAAGAAAGGCCAACGGGTGTATTTAAAGTCCATTTTCCAAGTTTTGCATGACATTCCGCATTAACCGGTGATGGAGATGACGAGAACATGGAGTAAAATCTGTAGAAATAACCTCCTCCTTTTCAAGAAAAATTTCGGGAATATACTTGAAGAATCGTTTACCCAGCAGAGGCAATAGTTGGGAAGACATGCTAGTCATTCTCGTAGACTTGAACTTTAGTCAAGAATTTTTGAGTGGTTTCTAATATCTTGGGATTTTCAAGGATTGTTTCGGGAGTTAGAGCTTCTCCCCTAGACTTAAGCAAAGCAAGGTAAACGAGGACTTGCCCGAGGAATTTCTCAACTTGTATCTGATTTAATGGTTGCTCACTGGCAATCACTATCGAATATTCGTTTCCTTTTCTCGTATACACTTCTCCAAGAGGAATACGAAATACTGGAGGTACGGAAGGCATAGCTAGAAGGGGAGAGATGGACTGAACGATGGGGTCTAAAGAGATCATCCCAACCTTGTACGTCCCTATTGCAACCTTGAACTGTGGAGCTCCTTCTGTCATCGCAAACAAGAGGAGAACAGCAGAAAGAGGGGCTTCGAGCGAGATGTATCGAGGATCAGGGGGAAGTTCTTCAGGTTCTTCTGGTTTTTCGGAAACATGAGTCGTCTCTGTTTCCCCAGAGGGAAGGCCTAAGAAGTGTTCCTCGATTTTTGTTAACAACGGACGATACAACTGGCTTCGCTTTCCTGGCACAGCAAGGAGAAACAGCATCCCCCGAGCTTTCTTTGCAAACAACGTATAGTGGGGGATTTCGAGTTCAAGAACCTCCCCGGCTTTGTCAGTGATTTGTTGAGAGATATCTGAGATCATGGGTTCAACTAGCTCGGAGACATGCTGGTGTGATATTTCGGCATATTCTTCGTCGATATTTTGCGATAAAGAAATAATTCTTATGTATGGTACGGCATTCTTTTCGGCAAAGATTCTGATTTTTGCTTGGATATCTGTTTCATTTTCTAAGCGTGGCTTGATCTCATGTTCTGATTTCAGTTCTAGTTCTGGCTCTTTGGAAGGCTCTGGTATCTGTTCAGAGACCTCCGTGGGAGAAGAAGCAATACTGGGAGGAATTTCCTCCGAGGAAACGGGGGGCGGCAGAGCCATCGTTGGTGGGGGGGTAGCATGAACGGGAGTAGAACTGGGTTCAAGGTTTTCAATAGGCGTTTTAGAGGCGATTTCTGCGTCGGTGGGAAGGACTTCTTGAGAGGGTTCACCAATTAACGGGGGCATGTCTTTCGTTGGTTTCTTAGGTGTTTTTGGTGGAGCAAGTTTTTCTTCTAGAGTTTGGTCTTTTTGGTGAGAGGGAGGTGGAGATGCGATTGACGGTCTTGATTTTTCTAGCTTTGAAACGAAGTCTTTGAGTTCGATTTGGGTTAGGTCAACGTCCATTGCCGATGGGGAAAGAGGGGAAGCAACAGGTTGTTCTTGAGAAGGAGGCGTTAGTGGTTTTTGCTTTTTACCACTGGTTGGCTCAACTGCTTCAAGGGGAGGAGGAAGCTCCGAAAGCTCTGTCTTTGGCTTTGAAGAAACGGCTTCGGATTGTTTTCTCCGATGTATTTGAAACTCCGTTCCAAGGCGTATCCCTGTTTTTTTCTTAGGCTCTTTAGATTTAGAAAGAACTTCTGGAACAAGCTCATCCAGAGTAGACGCAATTTCCTCAAGTTTGGGAGTGGAAGCAGTTTCTTCACTCTCAGTAATTTCTTCTTCTAGAGTGGGGATCATACTGAGATCTACTGATTCAGCTTCCCAGTCGTCTGTCTCGGTAATTTCAGAACGGAGAAGCAATTCAATGAATGCTTCGACAGAATCATCATAAAGGGAAGTCATAACAAAGCCCAATGATTCAATAGGGAGACCCTTGCTGATTTTCTCGGGAAGCTCAGTTGCAACTAGCTTTGATTGTTCAACAGAAAGTAAGTCTTTCTTGTGTGCTACGACAAGTACTCGGAATTGATTTCGAATAGGCTGGACTTTTTCAATAAACATTTTCAATGCTTGGATGGAATCAACGAGAGAGTGAGGGTCAGAAACATCAATAATCCATGCAATCGTGAGTTGGTCTCCAGAAGGTAGCTCTGTGATGGATTCAATGGCCTGCTCCATACCTTCTGAAGACCCGCCAAAGTCGTGAAAAACAGTTGTTTCATTTCCTTTCGGGACAAATTTCACGTGTCGAGTCGTGGGTTTGTGTTCAAGCACGTCTTCCGGGCTTTTCCCATGAAACATAACTTGTCTAATTGCGGTTTTGCCAGCTCCCGGAAGCCCAAGAAAGAAGATATGATGGCGAGTCTCTGCCGTCTCGTTATCTTGGTTTTTTGCTGGCAAACTACATCATTCCGGAAGTTTGTCATGTGGTTGTTGAGACCACTCATTCAAGAGGTTTCCTATTTTTATTATTTATCGTGGCTCAATTCTTCTTGCTTGAGCGCACTTCAATAATGAGGAGACTAGCTTCTTGTCAACATGGGGTTGATCTACGGGATTAATATGTATTCTTCCCAACTATGTTTAAGGCAAAAAAAGACCTTAGTTTGAGTCAAGCATGAAGATTCCGTAGTCTCCTTTTCGGACTCCTCCGTTCCTTGCTACAGGTTCACATTTGGCTTTGAAAACAATCGCACCGTGAAACTCAATTTCTCTTATTCCACTGAGAGTCTCAAAATGGCCCATGCCCTTGGCAATGACAAAATCACTGTTTTTCAATATCTTTGTTAGCTCAGAGGATTTGTGATTGGGGAAGTATCCCACGGTTTGTTGCTGACTTGAAAGAATATTGATGTTTACACCAAGATCTTCAGAGATTTGCTTCAAGTCTTCAATGGTGGAGTCATTCTGAATGGGAGCAGGTTTCCCAACGATGGAAACTTCTTTCTCGCTTCGTATCATTTGCTGGCAGAACAAAAGATCAAAGACGTCTTCACCTGCGTTGTCCGTCATCAAAACCACGGATCTACTTTTTTCGATTTTTCTAGCAATAATAATTGCCATACTCTCAAATTCAGGGTTGAGGGGATGAGAAATCCCCTCTGAGAGTTGGTTTGTCAGTAGTTGAATAGGAGAAGAGCCAAGATCAACAAGGTCAAACTCGAGAGAATTCGCGATTGCGATTATTCGTAACCATTGGATAAGAGAAAGCTGGTCGGCATAGGTTGAATTCAAGTGAAGTTTTCTAACAACTTCTTTGGCGATTTTATGGGCAAGCTCTTTGTCTTCAATGTAAGGGTCTTTCCCTAATATTGATAGGATTTCAAGATTTCTTTCAGTTCCTATGGAAGCTGGAGAAGGAGAAGTTTCTCCATACTTGCGCAAGATCTCATCAGGATGTTGAATCCATTCGATAATTTGCTCACCAAGTTGAAGTGTACGTGTGAAGACTTGTTGTTTTGGGAGTCCTCCTTTTTCCAGCTGAGATCTTGCTTTGTCAATTAAGCATGCTACACATTCAGGTTCCAATTTCATATGCGAATGCTTCACTTTTTTCTGGGAAAAAAGATATTTTGATTGTAGCAGAAATAGAGTAGCAACCATCTACTTACTTGACCTATTCAATGGTGACATGGTGTTTTCTCAAGGCTTCGAGGGCAGCAATTATTTCACGTAGGGTTCCGTAAGTTATTATTCCATTTTCCTCGGCGAGTTGTCTTCCAGGGAGGGCAAGATCTCCGCTCAGCCAGAGAGGAAGCACTATTTTCGAGGTATTAGTTTCTTGAATCGCCTTGAGAACTCCTCGCATATGTTCCTTAGGATCCATTTCCAGAAATGTAGGTACAACACAGAGGGGTATTAACACATCTATGTTTTCGTCTTTAAGAAATGCCTTTGTAGCCAAGCGATATTCATTTTCTCTTGCGCTAGCAATTATATCCAGGGGATTACCCGGCTTGACTAGGGAGGAAAACTCTCTCGTATTTCTTGCTTTGTAGTTTCGGAGATTTCAGTCAGAGAGAAACCGCATTCAGCTAGCAGATCAGAAAGAGCTACGGCAGGACCTCCCGCATTAGTTATTATAGCAATACGCATTTGTTCTTGCGGAGTAAAAGTGCTGAGAGCTTTTAATTTCCCAACAAACTCAATTTCATCATTTGCAATATGTTGATGAGCTTGCTTAATCGCAGCGGTGAAAGCCACATGAGAGGTCGCTATACTACCTGTATGACTGGAAGCAGATTTTGCTCCTTGATCAGTTCTTCCAGTCTTGAAGACAACAACCGGTTTTGAAGAAGTTTTGAGCGCGTGATAGAAGCCAAGAGGGTCTTTCAAGGTTTCAAGATACATTCCGACTACAGACACATCGTCAAGGCTTAGGAAGTATTCGAGGATTTCGGTTTCAGAAACATCCGCTTGGTTACCAATATTTGCAAAATAGCCCAAAGGAATACCCCCATAGACTATCGCTGCGGCCATGGAACCGCTTTGACTGATTATTGCAATTTTCCCTTTTGGAGGCGTGATGATAAAAGAAGCATTGAGTGGGATGTTTGTATTGATAATGCCCACACAATTGGGACCGATTATTCTCGCACCATTTTCTTTAGCCAATTTAGCAAGATATTGTTCTTCTTTTTTACCTTCTTCACTGTACTCCCCAAAACCAGCTGTGACAATAATTATACCTTTAGTTTTGTTAGATATAGCTTCTTCAACAACTGATCTTACTGCTTTTTTGGGAACCAAGATTATGACTAAATCGATGGGGCGATTTATTGACGATAGATTGTTGTAGCTTTTCAACCCCATGACTTTATGTTTTTTAGGGTTAACGGGGAAAATCTCAACTTGTTGTGATGAATGTTTCAGACTTGAGACTACGTTTTTTGTTACTTCATGGCCGAATTTTCTGGGATCATCTGTTGCGCCAACAATAGCAATAGAGGAAGGGTTGAAAAACATGGAAAAGTCTGGCACAAGCTTCGTTTTCGCGTCCCATTTCAAATAGTTTTGTTAGTATAATGGAAAAATAGCATTTTTCCACGCGTTAGTGTTAGCTATGTTCAAACTCGCAAAAACAGGGAAGAGAAATTCATTTAGAGGTACGTTTTGGGATTGAACACTATTGCTACAAATGCATGACCGAATTTCTTTGAGATGGTTTTTTCAACTGTTTGAATATAGATGGTGTCTCGATGTTCGCCACGACTTTGCATCGCTTCTTGTGTTGAGGCAACAAGTAATTCTCTTGTTTTCTCTGCATTTGATTGGGAATGAGACTCATATACAAGGAAGTAATTTGCTAGAGGGGCAATAGAGATTCCAGCTGAGACCGTGTCTCCTAGGGATCCGGATGCGTTGGCTATGATTATTCCAGTTTCGGATCCGGGATGAATATCAACTAAGTCAGATCGATAAGTAATGAATTTAGGGATAATAGAAGAGTAGGTTATTAGGTTTAGGTGACCAATCCCTGCGTCAACCAGGGCATTGTCGAACGCGTTCAAGGGAGAATGGTTACTTTCTCCGACTCCTTGGACTATCCAGCATTCGGTCGGAACATTCATGTGCTTCTTGCCAACGGATGTGAGATATTCGCTAGGTAAAGAAATAGAGAATTCTTCAAAGAAAGCTTGGGGAGACGATTCGACATTCATTTTCACTTTCACTATTCACAATCAGTTGTTCAAGTTATAGAAAGGATACTTTTCCTAATTAGTATAGTTCTTTCTTCGATACTCTATGAAGCCCGATTGCAAGGAATACAATTGAAATGAAAAGGGCATGAATGAGTCCTGTCATTGGTGAGAGATTTGGAAAAGTGTTTCTGATAAGGAAGGTGTTCAACGAATCAAAACCGACCCACCAATTCGAAATAAGGTTAATAGCAATGTAAGGAAATTCCCATTCGTTATTTATTAGATCTACAAAAATTGCCTCAAAGATCGCTGAGAATCCAATGATGAGGTTGATAAGGAGGGGGCGTTTGACAACAAGGCTCATTGACATAAACACAATGCCGTATCCAACAATTATGATCAATAGTCCTAACAAGAGTAGTCCAGAGTCCAGAAGAATAACTGAGACTGATTCGTTGAACCCGACATCGTATTGAATTGAGGCGATATATGCAACAATAATAATTCCAATAAGAGGAGGAAAAGTCATGACAGCCGATGCAACAACATAAGCTAGCAATTTGAAAACGTAGATTTTCTTCCTCGGAACAGGTTTAACGAAAAGGTAAACGATATTTTGATCATTAAAATCATCGCGAAAAGCAGCTGTCGCCAGTACGAGAGGAACAATGACGGCGTAGTAGGGAAAATATCCGCCAAAGATGAGGAGAAGTGCTTGTTTCCAAAATCCCAAATTAGAGAGATCACGAGTGGTTCGGTTGTAAATAACAATCAGGATTAATGGAAATAGATATCCTGCAAGAGAGACCGCCCAGAAAAAGCCACCTGAGAGATATTTTCTTAGCTGAAGGTAGAAAGCGATTGCAGAATTACCTTCCTCTTTTCTTAATTTCAGAATTTCGTCTGGAATGTGAACCGACTTCCGCTCTAGATTTATAGTTTCAGTCATTTCTTCTCCCTCGGTAAATATAGTTGAACACTGCCTCTAGTGATTCATCGACGGGACGAAGTTCTATTAGTTCGGTATGAGTCTTTTCAAGTACATCAGGTAGTTGTTCGGAAAATTCCTTGGGATTTTCAATGCCTATTACTAAATGGTCGGAAGCCATTTGAACTTCAGAAATAAGACCCAAAGTAATAAGTGTCTTGGCTACGTCAAGATTGTTACTCGTTCGCAAGTAGAATTTTCTTGGAATTTCGTCAAGTAGTGATCGGATTTCCTCGATTTTACTTAGTCCTAGGATTTTGCCGTGGTCAATAAACACGACGGTTTCTGAAATACGTTCCAACTCATGGAGAACATGAGAAGAGACGATAATATTTTTCCCATGGGAAGCAAGATCGTTGAAGAGAATTGTTAGTTCATGTCTCCCGATGGGATCTAGACCTTGAAGAGGCTCATCTAGGAAAAGTATTTCAGGATCATGAGCAATTGCTTGGGCGATTTTCATTCTCTGTCTCATTCCTCGAGAATAACCCTTGATTTTCCGATCCATGTTTTTTTCCATGTTCACTAGCGTAATTGCTTGGAGGGCTAATTTTGCTGCTGATTCTAGAGGATATCCTTGAAGCTCTAAATTTGCTTCAACAAATTTCTTACCGGTTAAGAAATCCATCTGATTATCTATTTCAGGGCAGTAACCAATCTTTCTATAGAGGTCAATGTTTTCCCAAATGGGCTCTCCTTGAATAAAAACATCTCCTTCTGTTGGTTTAAGCACTCCCACAAGAATTTTGATAAGCGTTGTTTTTCCAGCCCCATTTAAGCCAACGAGGCCAATGGAACCGTTTTCAAGCTTCAAAGAAATGTCGTTTAAAGCAATCACATCTCCGAACCATTTAGACACATTGAGTATTTCAACAAACATTTGTAACCCTCAGCTTTCTTTCGTTGATGCTTTCAACAGTGCAATAATTCCAGCAGAGGCGTAGAAAAACAGCGCTACTATTGCTTCTTTATAGTACGTTGCTACTTCCGCATCAGCAGGCCATACTAGGTCCCAAATAATGTAAACTGCATTAAAGGGGCCGAATGCAAAAAACCAAGAAATTCCCGTAATGTCGTAAAGCAACACCGTTCCAATGAATTGAAATAGTAGGGGAACAACAATAGTAAGAACTCCAGCGACTA
>JAJRWK010000213.1 GCA_024276795.1 archaeon
CTAAATTCTTCGAAATCACTCCCTACTTCAGAGCCGAAAAACACAGAACCCGGCGACATTTATCTGAATTCACAGGAATTGATGGTGAAATCCCATTTGCAACTGAAGAAGATGTGTGGCAAGTGCTTGAAGGCCTGCTTGTTTATGTGTCAAAAGCAATTAGGGAGCGAAACAAAGAGGAGCTAGAAATTCTTGGAAAACGAATAAAACCATTAAAAACCCCATTTCCTCGGATATCATATAAGGAGGCCCTGGAAAAGCTCCAAGAATTAGGACACGAAATTCCGTGGGGTGAAGATCTTAATGATCAGCAAGAACGAGCCTTATACGAATCAATCGGATCTCCTTTCTTCATCCACAGTTATCCTAGTTCGTTGGGCAAATTCTACGTTATGAAGTTCAAAGATAATCCTGAGCTTTGCCATGCATACGATTTGGTTTTCCATGTCGAACTTGCCAGTGGGGCAAGAAGAGAGCATCGGTACGAAAAGCTCCTTGAAAACCTAGAGGAAAAAGGACTTGACCCCAAAGACTTTGAATCCTATCTTGATGCGTTCAAGTATGGCTGTGCACCTCACGCGGGATTCGGAATGGGAATAGAAAGACTTGTCATGGGGCTTTTGGATATCAAAGACATTTGGGAAGTTGTTCCATTTCCAAGAACCGTGGATCGGCTTACCCCCTAAATGTGTAATGTGTAATGATAACGTTAGAAGTATTACAAACAGAAACGAATTTTAAGACAAACTGGATTCTGTAGAGAATCTTAACACTAAGAGTAGCAATCCCCGACCATTCATGAATTGACCTCATGTTTTTTCTTTTCGACCTCTAGTCTGAGAGAAAACAACACAATTAAGCATGCCGTCAAAATTCATTATGGTGAATTATTTTGGGCTTTAGAGAATTTATCGCTGAACAAGAGAAGAAGAATACATTGAGACGAGTGCAAACCTCTGTATCTGCAGATTTGGAAATAGCAGGAATTTTGAAGGCTGTTGAGCCAACACCTGTCCTCTTTGACAATGTCGCTGGATTTGACTATCGTGTTGTGGGAAACTTATTTGCTACAAAAGTTGCAGTAGCAGAATATCTGAAAATTTCAACTCAAGAACTCATTCCGACCCTTACCAGAGCAATTGACAACCCTACAGAGCCAGAAGTTGTCAAGAAGGCCCCTTGTCAAGAAGTTGTGGAAGACATTGTTGATCTTGACAAAATTCCATTTCTCGTCCACAGTGAGCATGATGGAGGACGATACATTACCTCCGCTGTAGTTATCACGAACGATGACGAATGGGGTCAGAATATGAGCTATCATCGTGCTTTGCAATTTGACAAGAACAAGATGGCTGTGAGAGTAGTGAAAGGAAGACACTTTCATAGATATCTGGAAAAAAATGGGGAATTGGACGTAGCATTCTGCATTGGGAATCCTGCTAATATTATGGTTGCTGGAGCCATTAGCGTTGATATTGACATCGATGAGCTACACATTGCCAATTCTCTAGAACCTATCCGTTTGGTCAAAGCCAAAACCTCAGATCTTTTGATTCCAGCAGATTGTGAGTTTGTTCTAGAAGGAAAAGTATACCTCCACGAGAGACACGATGAGGGACCTTTCATTGATCTTACCGAGACTCTTGATATCGTTCGCCAAGAACCCGTTTTTGAAGTTAAAAAGATCACTCACAGAAAAGATGCAATCTGGCAAGCTTTGCTTTCTGGGGGATTAGAACACAAAGTCCTCATGGGAATGCCAAGAGAACCAACAATCTTTCGTGAAGTTACAAACAAAGGAGTGGAATGTGTAGATGTAAATCTTAGTCCCGGTGGTTGTTCATGGCTTCATGCTATTTTGAAAATCCGTAAGAAAACTGAAGATGACGGTAAAACCGCTATTCAAGCAGCTTTCGAAGGCCATGGAAGTCTCAAGCATTGCTTTGTAGTTGACGAAGATATTGACATTTACAATCCTTTAGATGTAGAATGGGCGATGGCGACCCGTTTTCAAGCAGATCAAGACTTAGTCGTCAAAGACAAAGAGCCTGGAAGTAGCTTAGATCCAAGCGCTGAGCCCGGAACAAAACTCACAACAAAAGTTGGGTTTGACCTGACAATGCCTCTTGATCCTGAAAAGCGAAAACATGCCATACGCGCAGGATTTCCCCAAGTTGAATTAGACAAGTATTTTTAATACTTGAATATAGGATGCGAGTAAAGGGATGACTTTGGAACTTACAAAAGAAGAACAAGCAATGCTTGATGGCGAATACGGCCGGGCAACACAGAAAGCAATGGAAATTCTGACCGCTCTGGGAGAAATCTACGGTGCGAAGAAGATGTTACCCGTAACCTCCGTTCAAATATCGGGGGTATCTTATGCAAATCTGGGAGAGCCAGGGCTCAAGTTTCTCAACAGCCTAGCCACTGATGGAAAAGTTAGGGTGTTAACCACGCTTAATCCCGCTGGCATGGATCTAGAAGAATGGGAAAAACTTGGGATCTCGGAAGATTTCGCAAAAAACCAATTGCGAGTCATAGCAGCGTTCCAAAAAATGGGAGTAGTTACTACGGCGACCTGTACTCCATACCTTGTTGGAAACATCCCTCACTATGGAGAACACATAGCTTGGGCGGAATCATCAGCTGTCGCTTTCGCAAATTCCGTTATCGGAGCACGTACGAATCGGGAAGGGGGTCCTAGCGCACTTGCCGCTGCACTAACGGGAAGAACTCCTGCTTATGGTTATCATCTCGATCAAAATCGAAAGCCTCAGGTCATAATTCAATTTGAGGGAAAGCTCGAAAATGTTAGAGACTTTGGAGCATTGGGCAAAGCTATTGCAGAGGTTGCTAAAGGAAAAATCGTTTATATTAAGGGAGTGCAAAACGCGACGATTGAAGAATTAAAAGGCTTCAGTGCAAGCATCGCGACTTACGGTGGTGTAGGAATTTACCATATAGAACGCATTACTCCAGAGTGGAAAGAATATGCTCTACCTGATGAAACCATCACTCTCACACAAAAAGATGTTAGTCGACATATCAACGAAATGTCGGATGAAATAGATGACGTGGACTTTGTAACCATTGGTTGTCCCCATGCGTCCTTAAGAGAAATAGAAATCATAGCCGAGTTGCTTAAAGAGAAAAAAGTAACGAAAGAGATGTGGATCACTACATCACGTCCCGTCAAGGAAATTGCCGATCAAATGGGATACACAAAAATCATTGAGAATGCTGGTGCTAAGATTGCAGCGGATACTTGTGCCGTTGTAGCTCCCATAAAGGGAAGATTCAAAGGAATGGTAACGAATTCTGCGAAGGCATGTTATTATGCAAGAGGCCGCAACAACTTCAAAGTACAGATCAAGCCCCTCAAAGAGGTAATCCGCGAGGCGATTCAATAATGCTTGAGATGAAAGGAAGAAAAATTGCAAAAGGAAAAGCGAGAGGCACTGCCCTCGTGAGCCCCGCCCCGATTTCCTTCTATGGTGGCGTCGATCCAGAAACAGGAGTAGTAAAAGAGCAAGGCCATCCTTTAGAAGGACAAAAAATCACTGGCAAAATCTTGGTGTTTCCAACTGGAAAAGGGTCAACTGTTGGATCTTACATGTTATACTGGATGTCCGATGTTGGAACCGCTCCCGCTGCAATCATAAACCAAGAATCCGAAACAATTGTAGCAGTAGGAGCAATCATCAGTGAAATTCCTTGCATAGATAGTGTAGACATCGCACAAATCAAGACAGGAGATCTCATAGAGGTTGACGCAGATCAAGGTATTGTCAAAATACTTTCCGACAAATAGCAGAAATATGTTTTTTCCGCCTTTTTTCTAGTAATCCGTTCAGAGGAATTGATAACGTATTTTTATGACAATACCTATTGATTAAAACATGGAATTATCGAGGATCTCCTTCATACTGGCAATAATGGGAATGGAGCTATCCTCTGTGATGTTTCCCCTAATAGTTCTAGATGGTCTCTTCGACCTTGTGGAAGATTTTTTCATGGTTTTTCTTCTTGTTTCTATTTCAGGTGTACTGCTATGGCATTTTTCTATTCTCGTGTTAGGTGCCTATATTTTTCGAGAGGCTAACGAATTTTCACAACTTCCTAGACTCCAGATAAGTTTCAAGTTGATGGGAGCAGCATTTGCAATTGCTGGGATTTCGGGAATGTCTTACACCTTCTTAACTAGTAGCTGGTTTTTCGATGAAAGGTTTGTAACCTCCCTCTCCCTTATTAGATTGATCTATGACATTCGGGTAGTCGTTGAAGTTATCGCCCTTACAATTCTTCTATTAGTAGTGGGGGATAAGAATTTGGGGAAGCTTAAGATCACGGGTGGAGCGTTTCTTATTCTGAGTAATTTTGCAAGAATTATTCTGACTCCTCAATTTGGTTTAGATATTGTCTGGCTTATTGAATTGATGATAATCATTGTTTTTGGTCTTGCATGGATTGGATTTCTTGACATCTTTATGCAATGGACAAAAACCCAGAAAAGAGATAATGTTGCTTGGAGCAAAGAACAGCTTCCTTTTGATTTATGAACTCGTTTTTGAAGAATTCTCATTTCGACGAAATCCCTCTTTCAAGATTTTTCTGTCATATTCACTTAAGCGAAAAAAGACTTTGAACACATACAATGTTGACTTACCAGTGTCAATATGCATCTGCGATATTTGCTTTGTTGCTTTAATTCAAGGTGTTTTCCACTTCTTATACGAATTGTGTTTAATGGCAAATTGATCAAGTACTTTCCCCGCAATGAACGAATACATGTCGTCAAGTGTTTGAGGCTCATGGTAGAAACCAGGAGAGGCAGGAAGGATAGTCGCGCCAGCAAGGGTCAATATCCTCATGTTTTCAATAATTGGCAGGGAAAGAGGGGTTTCTCGTAAGACCAGGATTAATTTTCTTTTTTCCTTTAACTGAACTGCAGCTGCTCTAGCAACCAAATTTAAATCAATCCCGTGCGCAATAAGACCAAGCGTTTTGGAAGAACAAGGAATGACAACCATCCCTCTGACGGGATGAGATCCAGATGCTATAGGAGAGGAAATATCCTGTTCCTCAAAAGTATCCAATGCTTTCTTCTCAAGATCTTCAAAAGAATAGTTGGTCTCATATTTCAAGACCTTCTTGGCCGCCTTCGTCCAGATCAGATAGAAAGGATAATTCAATGATGAGAGAATGTTGACTAATTTATTCGCGTATTGAATTCCACTAGCGCCACTAATAGCAACTATGATGGGGAGGTTTTCCATAATCTGCAAAAAAAGATTCAGAATTAAAACATCTCTGCAAGATTCAAAGGATGTTACGAACTTTCAGATCCACTGATAGTTTCCGTGGTAATCTCCCTTTCTCCTTGATCAGTAGTAGCTGGAGAAGGTAATTCTCCTCCTAATTGAAGTATGATCCATTTCTTGACCCGATCCATTCTTTTTGGTAAATAAACCAGCATTATCAAAATCAGAGTGATTAGCCAGATGAACCACAATTCTCCAAGTTCTCTTATGAATCGGTTAGTCTTGACAGTCCTCTCATACCACGTCATTTCGCGCATAGTAAAGTGATATTCCTGAATGGGACGCATGTTCTCGTCTTCAGTCAAAATGTGGATACCAATTTTCTTGATGACTCCTTCCTCATCATTATCTGCAGAGAATTCCACATTAACATTATCAAAACCGTCACCGTTCCATTTTTTGAAACTAAACGCGGCCCAAACGCGCTCTAGAGTCGAGACATGCCGCGTCAGCTCGAAGGAAGCCACCGTCATGTTTCGCCTGAACTCCGACCCCAAAATGTCGAAATTCTCTCTAGGATAACGAAAATAAGTAAAGGAAATGTCAAAATCTTCGATGACAGTACCTTGAGTCGTTTCTTTCTGCGTGGCCGTTAGCTTGAAATTAGACGCACCAACAGTCTCATCAACGAAAATTTCTCTAGATGGTTTTTCGGGGTCGAAAATTCTATATGAAACATTCAAATTCTGGACACCAGAAACCGTGAAAATTTCAATAGAATCTAGGATCAACTCGTGTTTTTCTTCATGGATAACACGTTTTCCATCGACATTGACATAGCCTTGTTCTTCTATCACGAAGTAACGAGTACCTATGAACTTGCCAGATCCTTGAGCTACAGAGCTCTGTGAACTGGTCAATAAAAGAATGGTAAAAAAGACAAAAAATGCTTTTGAAGCCTTTCTCCTACTATGCATCTATGCAACGCTAAGCAAGGATATTCTTTTACCTTTGCTTTCAACAAACAATGCACAAGTAATGAAGACGAATCCTATTCCTCGTCTTCTTCCTTGGGTTTAGTTGGGATTTTGCCCTCTAACATGGCTGCCCTTTCTTCAACATCGAGGGTTCCAGATTTCTTCGTCTTTTCGAGAAGTTCTTTTTTCAAATCTTCGGGAATATGTTTTTCTTCTTCTGACATCGTTTTATTATACGTATTCTGAGCATAAAAAACTTCTGAGAAAACGCTGGTGAGGATACCTATTTACGATACTAACTCGACATTGAGTAGTACACTAACTTCAACTTTTCACTGCCCTTTGCCCATGGTTTCTTCTCTGGTTTTAAGGATTATCTCTTCCATTCTCGTTTTTTTCGTTTCTTCTTCCCTAGCATAGGCTTCGCTGGGAACAAGAGGCACGATCAGCAGTATTATGGATGTTCCGAATGTGTAAAGACCAGCAGTTACCAAGAATACCAATCGAAAATTATCTTTTGGACCGATGAGGAATCCACCAATCGCGGAGCTAACATTCCAAAAGAGGCCCCATGCAATTGCTTCAGCAGAATTCCATCTTCCCCTTGCATTCTTCGGAATAAGGTCCATGAGTATCGATCTACTAAGGGGTTGAGAAGCATTCATGAATGACCCTCTAACAATGAATAACACAATCAGCAACCATAGTGGGGGATAAAATGCTATGAGAAACAAACACATGGTTGCGATGGCTTGTACAGTAAAGATGAGCTGAGGACGACCATTCTTAATCGATAGCCTTTGTGCTAAAATCGAGGAAACCCCTGTGGCAATGGAAGTAAAGCCCATGATCAACTGAACATCGATTGGTGGGAGAGAATAAATTCTAATGAAAAACAGAGGAAAATACTTGACAGTCATTCCCGCTCCAAAACCAATGATTATGTTGCTAGCGACCAAGATGTAAGGCACTGTTCTCACGGAGCGCTTTTGGAGGAATGCATGTTTTGCCACGTTTGATCGTGTCGGTGTCTCTATTTCCTTAACAGCCTCGCTCGCTTCCTTAAGCGTTCTGTCGTCATCGAAGAAAAATAGCAAACTAACAGATATCAAAGAGATTAGAATACCTGTCAGCATAACTTTTCTAAGATTGCCCAGAGTCCATTCGTTGCCGATAACATAGAACAACAATACATTGAGGAATGGACCCGTAGCCATGGCAAACTGGCGGGTTAAGTGATTCCATGAATATATTCTTGATCTAGTTTTTGATGGAATGGAATCTGCAAAGATGGCTTCCAACGCTGGACGGTTAATTCCTTGGAACGCTCCCCATAGGACCAGTGAAACCAAAATGAGGTTAATATCCTGGGCAATAATAATTACGACCAGACTCATTATTCCTATGATGCTGGCTACTTTTAGCATCCAGTCTCTTCTGAACCTGTCCGCGAGAAATCCCGCTGGAAAAACAACTAGTGTCATTGACAAGCCAGTAGCCGCCGAAAGGAGGCCTAACGTTTCGTAAGAATTATTCGCAAGGAAGAAAATATAAGTGCTGAGCACGTTCCCCATCCAAATTCCTCGACCAAGTGATTGTCCGAAACTAAACAGAAATACCAATACCACGTTTCTGTTCCAAGAGGAGAATCTGTTTTTTCTCCAGTCATCATGCGGTTCGCTTCTGTTTATGCGTTTCATGAACTCGTCACTTTCCCCAGATATTCTCTCCCCCTAAGTAGGTTTGAAAACCGTTTGGGATGTGGAGTAGCAAAGCGTACCAACCACCAAATGGACAAGAAAATGTTGGCGTTAAGCCTATTTTTTCATCTTGATCTCAACGAGAGGGGCATCGATCCATGTTGATCTGCATTTTGGACATTTGCTGGGCTTCGTTATCTTGCTACGCGAGAAACGAAACTCGCATTTTAAGCATACGCCAGGGTGTACAATTATTCGGTAATCTGTTTTTTTCAATGTCTTAAAGAGATGCTGAAGGTCTCTTTCTACGTCTTTTGGAGTAACGTCTAATTCTCGCGCTATGTCTGCCGCAGTTCGGGGGTTGTTGAATAACATGGCAACCAAATCTTTGCGTATCATTGTCACCTATTTTCACATTTCTAGGCGCTACAAATAGCTTTGTTTCGGGAGTAATACACGAATTTCGGAGCATCGCGAACTACTGCCAGCCAATTCTCTGTTCTTCTATCATTTATTCGGGGAATTGGTATCAATGTATCCTCGTCGGAGTTTTTTTCGTCAAACAGACGAGAGACATATAAAACGGGTGGCAATTTGCTTGGACTACTGCCGTAATCATTAACAATGCCTTCGTCAGATGCGATTTCAGATCGTGGGTGATCAATGTGAGTACTGCTAGATCAAGACGAAGGGAAAAAGTCCCCCAACACATACTGCCCGTGGAAGAACGGATCGACAACTTCCGAGAAGTAAACCTGGGATATCTAACCTGGGAAGAAGCAATGATTGAGGCCGATAGATGCTATTTGTGCCGAAAACCCAAGTGTGTGGAAGCATGTCACGCACATTTTAATATTCCCTCCTTCATAAAGGCCATCCAAGAGGGTGAAGGAAAAAAAGCCCGCGAAATTTTGGAAACCATTTACTCCTTCCCCAAGTCAATTGACAGGATTTGTCCTCAATTCTGCCGAGACGCATGCATTGCTCAGAAGAAAGGAGACGCTATTCAAATCATGGATCTCAAACGATTCATCGCTGACAGAGTAGAGGTAACTGAAAGCTTCTTTAACAAAGCTGACTCAACTGGCCATAAAATCGCAATAATTGGCGCCGGACCAGCAGGATTAACTGCCGCCTACTATTTAGCTAAGCAAGGACATGAAGTTGTTGTTTACGAAAAGGCTCCCGTTCCCGGGGGAATGCTAACCCTAGGAATTCCTCAATACCGTCTGCCAAAAGAAATCATGTTCGAAGAAGTAGACGATATTGCAAAATTAGGTGTGAAATTCCAATATGGCGCAACCTACGGGAAGGACTTCACTTACAAGGACTTATTTAACCTCGGCTTCGACGCCATAATGATTAGCCACGGTGCTCACAAACCCAAGTGGATGAAAATTCCCGGAGAAGATTTAGAAGGCGTCGTGCATGCTATTGAATTCCTCCGTGACGTTAATCTTGGAAAAGAGGTCAAACTAGGAAAGAAAATCGCAGTAATTGGAGGAGGAGACGTCGCTATTGACGCTGTCAGAGTGGCAAAAAGACTTGGTGCTGACGTGCATCTCATTTATCGAAGATCAAGGGAACAAATGCCCGCGGTTGAAGAAGAAATTGAAGCAGCCGAGGAAGAAGGGATTCCTCTTCATGTTCTCAGGAACCCCATCGAAATCATTGGGGAAGATGGAAAAGTTAAGGCGTTGAAATTAATCAAAATGAAGCTTGGAGAACCCGATTCAAGCGGTAGACCAAGACCTGTTCCCATTGAAGGATCAGAGTACGTTGACGAGTATGACATGGTAATTGAGGCTATCAGCGAAGAGCCCGAATACGATTATCTCGAAAATGATGGATTCAAACTCACTAGGTGGCACACTTTTGAGATAGATCCTGAGACCCATATGACTAATATTGAGGGTGTCTGGGCGGCTGGAGACGACGTTACTGGGCCCGCAACGGCAGTTGAAGCCATTGCCGCCGCTCACAAAGTCGTCCAATCCATTAATGCTTACTTGAAAGCAAAAGCAGAAACCCATCAAGACGAATCAACCCCACTGACCAACTAGGGCTCGGCTAAACAGTTCGCATTTTGTTCTTCCCCTTTCTCTTCTTTTAATAAACAAAATAATGATTGTATACGTTTTCTTTTTTTAAAAAGAAGGGAAAAATGGAGCCTTGGGCGGGAATCGAACCCGCGACCTGCAGATTACGAGTCTGCCGCTCTACCGACTGAGCTACCAAGGCATAATCTGCACTATCCGTTCCGAAGACCATTCTTGTGTTTGAAAAATTTTATTGTTAGTACTCTTGCAATCAGATTACTCACACATCCCAAAGAACACTAATACATAGAAATAAACCACATCAAGATGAGTTTGAAAATAAGGCCATTATTAGTAGTGCTGAGCAAATGGAGGACTTTTTTCCTAAGAGGACACGGGAACTGGTTTGCATATGTCATGAGCATGATAAATTTTGTAACAATTAGCTTCTATCTGTTGATCGAAAATCTGACCATCATCCCAGAAGAGTGGAAACGCTTCAGATACTACGCGGTTCTATTCTTACTCGTTTATGTTCCTCTAGCCACTATAGTTGGTTATCTAGATATGAAACAAGGTCCCTATCGAGTAGAACAAAGACTTGCTCGTGAAATGTCACCACTCTGGCAAGAAGTATTCAAAGAACTAGACGAGATAAAGGAAGTACAGGCCCAAGTTCTCGCACTTATCAGCAAGCTGGAAAATAAGAACTGAAAGGCTTTTCCCTATCACAATGAGAAATGCTAAGTGTGTCTCATTCAGAATTCATATAGCGTAATCGCTGGGAGGCTTTGATATTTGAGCCGATCTCTGTAACAATTCTCGAGCCAGTCTTTCATAATGCTCCGCTTGCTGTCTATTAGAAGATGGTGGGACAACTTCCAACGCATCTAAGAAGTGTCTCATACTAATCTGCTTGATCGTCAAGTCTTCCCTAATTGCAATCATGACTGCTTCTCGACACAAGTTCTCCAAGTCGGAACCAACATAGCCTTCTGTTTGTTCAGCAAGCTTTTCCAGATCAACATCGTCAGCCAGCCTCATTTTTTTGGTATGAATTCGAAGAATCTCTAGACGACCATTCTTGTCGGGAATAGGAACGTGCACGAGACGGTCAAATCTACCAGATCGTAGTAACGCAGAGTCAACGAGCTCTGGTCTATTGGTAGTTGCAATAACAACGACTCCCGCTAATTCTTCAAGCCCGTCCATTTCTGAAAGCAGTTGAGTAACCACGGTTTCCATAACATGGCTTGAAGGTGAAGATCCACGTCTAGCCGCTATAGAATCGATTTCATCAATACCAATAACTGCCGGTGCACTCATGCGAGCTTTTCGGAATATTTCTCGCACAGCTATCTCGCTTTCGCCAACATACATATTAAAGATCTCGGGCCCCTTAACGCTGATAAAATTCGCCTCGGATTCACTGGCTACGGCTTTGGCAAGCAGAGTTTTTCCTGTACCTGGTGCGCCAAACAATAGAATACCCTTAGGTGGCTTTATCCCATGGTATTCGAAAACTTCGGGATGTTTCAGAGGCAATTCCACTGCTTCTCTCAAGAGTTGCTTCGCCTTGTCAACCCCTCCGATGTCATCCCATTTTACTTCCGGAATTGAAACGAATACCTCTCTCAGTGCAGAGGGCCTCACATATTTTAAGGCATTATCAAAGTCTTCCTTCGTAACAATAAGCTGATTCATTACTTCTTCTGGGATTTCCTCCTTTTCCAAATCGATGGAGGGAAGAACTCTTCGCAAAGTCTGCATAGCCGCTTCTCGAGTAAGTGCAGCCAAGTCCGCTCCGACAAATCCATGGGTCCTATCAACCAGTTTCTTCAAATCTACTGATTCGTCAAGAGGCATTCCTCTGGTGTGAATCATGAGTATTTCAAACCTGCCCTCTTTGTCGGGTATTCCAATCTCGATCTCACGGTCAAATCTGCCAGGCCTTCGAAGCGCCGGATCGATGCTGTTTGGACGGTTCGTTGCACCGATTACTATGACTCTTCCCCTTGACTTAAGCCCATCCATAAGGGATAAGAGTTGTGCGACCACTCGTCTTTCAACTTCACCCATCACTTCTTCTCTCTTCGGTGCGATAGAATCGATCTCGTCGATGAAAATCAATGAAGGAGCTTTCTTTTCAGCTTGTTCGAACAGTTCTCTCAACCGTTTTTCGCTCTCCCCATAAAACTTGCTCATGATCTCTGGTCCGTTTATCGCTATGAAGTTCGCATTAGACTCATTTGCAACAGCTTTTGCGAGGAGTGTTTTCCCCGTACCGGGAGGCCCATATAGCAAAACACCTTTGGGTGGATCAATGCCCAGCCTTTCAAATAGCTCAGGATATTTCAAGGGCAACTCGATCATTTCGCGCATTCTGCGGATTTCTTCTTTCAATCCCCCGATGTCGTCATACGTTATCGTTGGCAGGCCTTTTAGAGACGGCGGCTGTGTAGCGAGTATGGTAATGTCAGTATCTTTTTTCACTAGCACTATTCCGTCTGGATCAGTCTGCGTAACAATTACTTTTGTTTCTCGCATGTTGAGAGGTTGTCCTTGACCAAAGAACGCTGAGAAAATAGAGGTGGGATCGCTGGGACTCATTTTCTTTGAAATGTTTGCCACAATTGAGATTATGTCTCCTCGGTGAACTGGCCGGTTTAAAAGCGCTTCTCTTATTTTTTGCACAGATCCCGTGATTCTAACATCCTCATCTACTGGCGCAATTGAAATCGACCTTGCTCCGCGAGGATTAATCTTTCGGACGATAACTGTCTCACCCATTGATGACCCACAATTACGCCGTGTTAGCCCGTCTAGGCGAATAATATCATCTTTCTCGTCGGGACCTAAGGGCAAAACTTTTCCGCCAGTTATTTTCTTTCCTTTGATCTCAATAATGTCTCCAGGCTCGAGTCCAATTTTTTTCATCACTGATATGGGTAAGCGAACCTTTCCGGTTCCCCGATCTCTCGAAAGGGCTTCTTCAACTCTCAATCGAATTTCATTATCACTTTTTGGATCCGGCTGACTAGCAGACATACTCAATATTCATCAAGCCCCTATACAGTAAACTCACTTTCAACTGAGTTATAACTTGACTAACCTTAAGTTTGTCTATTTGGAGGAAAGAAACAATAATGGTTTGAGTGCGAAAATGTTGGCAAAAGACTTTTTGAAATCTAAAAGGATCAATTCAAAGCATTTCTACGCAAGATATTTCAACAATGTTTAAGCAATGAGGTTGAAAATCTCTGGAGATGGGGGAGGGAGCGAGTCAGGCCTAAAAATAAGCGAACTTATTGACCCGACTCAAACTAGGGTCCCAGCTTTCTTTTATAAACTCATATTATGCGACAAAAAAAATCTTCTGTGTTTCACATTGGGTTCCAAACATTTTTACGCTTCATTTGGGATTCTCGCCCTAGATACCAAGAAACCCTCATATTCCATGAAAGCAGTATCAACGAACCCAAACCTCTCCAGATCTTTCTGCAATTCCTCTTCTGAAATTTGTTGCATAAAATAAGCATTAGACAAGGCTTCTGCTATCCCATCCAATAAGAAGTGATGGGTCTTTTCCACTTTCTTCATACCAGAAACAAAAAACAAACCACCAGGTTTTAGCACTCTGACCAATTCATTGATTAAATCTTCACGCGAAATACCATACATCGGCTCTGAAGGACCCCAACGAAACAAAACAACAGCATCAAAAAAATCATTGGGCTCGCGAATATGACCTCCTGAAAGTTTGGACTGCTCCATGTTTTCAGCTAATCCCCTAATCTTTAAGCGCTCAAACTGATATTCATTGGCTAGAATATACGGGTTGTTCGCGTAGCTTCCAACCAAATTAATGATTTTCACAGAAACAAACAAGTCCATGGGAACAAGGAGAACCGTGTTGAGTTCTTGATCCATTTGAAATTGTTTCAAGACTTGATTTAAGAGTCTCTTACTAAACGAGTAAACATCAATGGCTCCAATGAGCAAAATTCGGCTAGCTTCAGCAAGGGCTTGTCTGGCAAGAGGAGTCGCCCTAACTGTTGAAATTTTGTCGTCCCCGGTTTTTTCAAATGTTACAAACCCTTTTTCTTGCAATTTATTCAAACTATGGTAGAAACTGGACGGACTAATTTTCTTCTCCTTGACCATGTACGCATTGATTTCTTGGAGGAGAGCAAACCGAACAATTGAACCTGAATAATTTAGTAAGTGCTGCAAAAAAACTAGTTCCGCCATGGATAATCCCATCAACTCGTCTAAAGTTATCTTCTTGCTATGTTCAAAAGACACCGATTCCTTTTCACTCATATTATCCCACTCTAATCTCTAAAAAGAATTACAGTGGCAAAATTAAAAGCTGTTCCCTTAATGGAAAGATCTTTTTCACAAATGGATTTATTCCTTTCTATAACTTTTGTCTTCTGTTAAACAAACTTTTCTCTCCTTGTTCTTTATACGATGTAACCACTAGTCAAGACTTGCCTCTATACTTCTTAGTCTAGTTTTTCTATTTATAATGCTATATTGATTGAACAAATTGATTTTGCTCAAAATACAAAAAAGGAGGAAAATCCCCGAAACAACAGGAATATTATTTAGAACGCCTAAACTGGTATCCAGACCGTGTAGCTTCTCGGTGGTGCCCAAATCTCTACCCATCCATTTCCATCTACCCATTCATCATAAGCCCTTCCTGTTGCATCTCGAAGTAATTGGTTTGACCACTTCGTCTGAACCCATGCGCCTTTCCAAGTGTCTCCATCATTCATCATGAGGATAAGCCCAGGTTGCGAACCATACCCATTTCGTTGCATAATAAATAAGTCGTCGTTACCCAATAACACAGTTGTCGTTCCTCCAGCGTAGTTCTTTCTTAGAGAGAGAAGTAAGTCAATTGCATCCTTGAGACCCCATTCGAAGTAGTCTCTCCAAAACACTGAAGGATATCCTTCGCTTAGGAGAATGTATGCGTAAGCCATTTCCTTCATAGTATAAATCTCGTTTGTGTCGTGATTCGCAACAAAGGTAACCGCATTAAACGGATTCGAACCAGCGAGTCCTGCGTATGCCAAGTTCCCCATGTAGAACAGACCGCCTCCTTCGCTCATGTCTCTCAAAGTATAGTACAAGGGGAAATCAAATGCTGATGCTTTCCAATCAGTTCCACTTAGCCAATTCTGGATCGTACTAATACTTGTATCCCAATATTCTCCAACACCAAACCGCCAACGTAAGTTAGCCAATCTCTTACCATCCATGCATGATAGCCTTTAACATAATCGAATCTCCAGTCTGTGAAGCCAATCCTGTCCCGTAGCCACTGTCCCCATTTAATCACTTCATTCCAAACGTAGGGATTCGCATGAGCCAAGTCCGGGTATCCGCCAAACACTCCTTCATCAGCTTGCTCATAGGTAGAAGGATGGAAATCGTTGTAGCTTCGCAAAAACTTCCCACTGGCAACACCGGTAAAATCGGTCCAAGTGTAATCGTTTACATTGGGATTCCATTCCAAGTTTCCACCTCCATTGTGATTAATCACGATGTCTGCCGTGACGTGGAGCCCGTGAGATTTGGCTAGGTTAATAAGATTGAGGAGGTCTGCTTTCGTTCCAAACCGAGTGGCAACAGCCCCTTTCTGGTAAAACTCACCTAAATCATAATAGTCGTATGGATCGTAGCCCATGGAATCCCTTCCACCCATTGCTTTCGAAGGCGGCGGTAACCAGATGTTATCAAAACCAGCCGCTGCAATCTGAGGAATATACGTATATACCGTTTGATACCAGTCATACGGAACATCCCAGTAAAATCCTTGCAAGATCGCTCCAGACCCAATAGGGACTAATGCCGCGTTTACTTCTGCCAAATACCTGTTTGAGCCAGAGGGAAGAAACATGCTTACCGCAAACGACAAAATAATAAGAACACCAAGTGCTTTGGTGCCAAATCGGTTGTTTTCCATGTTATCACCTTAATGGGAAATGCTTTTCTCTAACGCGAATAGAGAATATTAAGAAGCTATTAAGTTATAGGAATAAGAAATTTTCCCCCGATCTTCTAGAATCATTTTTTAAATTACTAACGAAACTAATCCTATTTCTTGCGGAAGAACTAAACAAATCATGACTGAGCAAACATTTCAACTTGATCTCATTACTTTTGAGCAGATTTGTCAAGTTCTAGTTTTTTAGAATATTTTGTCAACTAGACGAAATTACTTGGCTAGAAAATACATAGCCAAAAATGGCGAGAGCAAACTCATAGTTCTCGCGTAAGTAATTTTACATAAGCGGAAAGGAGCTATCGATTAGCCCAATATCTTTTGGCCATCAATTAATAGCAAATCAAGTGCGAGGAATAACTATCTTCGGATCTGACATGGGAAATCTGGAGAATTATCGCAGATAAAATAAAAGAGTAAATGTTATCTGTCTTCAAATTTCTTCAAAAATGTCTTGATCATAATGTAATTAACTAGATCGGTAATGTCTTCGTTGTTGATGTCTTAAAACAGAAAGAATTATTCCTTTTTTGGTTTTTTCTCTAACTCTCATCATGCGAAACCTTCTGAAATGTCGCGCCGTAATCATCCTTTTCCTTTTATTGAGTCAAGACTATCAAAAATCACCCACTTATTCAAGTAATTCTCTTGCCAATATCAGATTCATCTGGCATATCGATTTTCTCTGATTCACTTCCTTTCAGAAAGACACACGTTCCAGAATTGCTACTATCATCGAGAAAAATCTGTCGGAAAAACTGAGACGCGCCAAACTAAACTAGTTTCCACGCATCATCATTTCGGATAATTCAAAGTACGCGTATCTAGAGTTTCAAGTCCTTCATTTATCCATCCTCGTTTCTAATTCTTTTTTTTCATGTATCGGGTCTCTGTATTCATTATGCCTTGGATCGCCAAGAACGTTTCAAGGTCTAATCGCTCAATTTGCTCGAATGTTCAACTGTAGCGTTGAGCAATCCCGTCTTTCACCAACAGTAGTCTCAGCTTTTCGTCTAGTGGTTGTCTCTTTAGAATCATCCCGTAATATACTTGCCCCTCTTCAGATTCTGAAATTTTTTTGTTGCTTGCAATGTTGAACCCATGAACTCATTGAAGGTTTTCGCCACCGATTCCACTTCAATGATGTCAGGGGGATTATCTTTATCCGGTACTTGTACTGTTGCGAATCCTTCTATGATTCGCTGTTCTTCGTCCGCAATGCCCTTCTTAATGACATATTCGAAATCAGCGGGCGGAATCACTAATACGTTGTAAATACGTGTGGTTTAAAAATAAAGCGTCAACGGATTTCTTGGGGCGTCAACTACGTAAGTAGACACTTGTGATATGTTAAAATAGGCGAGTGGAGGATACCTTATTAGGATGCAAAAACAGTATCCAGATTATTCTGAAGAAGAACTGGAAAGAAGAATTGGTGAAATCCTCGTCAAACATGTCAAAGAAATATTCCAAACAAGTGAGGAACCTAGAGAAGTAGATGTTTTTCTCGATGTTAATAATGTGATAGTAGTATTCGATGAGTCAGCAGGGTATGGAGAACCAATTGATGACATTCATATAGTGTATACGAAAGGGAAAACAAAGAAAATCGGGTATGTTGAATTTACGGACTTTTTGCATGTTCTCCCCCCAGAGCTCGCGTCTCTACCTGTTTTTGACGATATACGGCCTATTTCTTCTTGAAAAGTAATTTGAATCTTTGCTCGTATTGCTTTCTTTTTTTCCAATCAGAACGTAACCAGTTGCTATGCTATGGATATTATTCTCTCTTGAGAAAACCACGACTGTTGTTAAGTTTTCACTATTGCTTCTTTTCCCAAAAAAGTGGAACTTTCCGCCGCGCCGGGCTTCTGTTTCGACCCAGATATAATCGGGATCATTTATGACTGCCAAGTATTCTTGGGGTGTTTTGAAATGCTCATCACCAAGTTTTTTGTGTTTTTCAAAACTACGAGTCGTCATTCTAACCTTGAATGGTTTTCCTAATTCTTTTCGTTGTATTGCTGGGATCCCTTGAGACTCTGCTTCAAACGCATGTATCGAATCAAGGTTCAGTCTTACCGAAGAGACGAACTTGCCAATATGGGGTCTGAAACGAATAAAAACTCTTCTGCAGTCCCTAAGCGTTATCCATCTGCTTTCGTCTGCTTTCGTAATGCTGAACTGCTAGATCCATTTATGGATCGCTTGGTGTGTTAGTTCGAGTTCCTTTGCTATTTGGCGAACAGACAAGTCTTCATGAAGTCTTTACGGTCTTCCTCATCAATTCCTACAAGACGCCCCTCTTTGCCGTTGATCCACCCACTAGCATATACAATCGTATCCCTTTCAGTATATCGGTAGAGCTCAAGGAGGTATTTTCGCCTTATGAAATCATGAGGCGCACCTTACCGTTTTTGACAAGCTGTTTGAGTTCTGTGAGCAGATCCCCCCATGTCGGCATGTTTTTTCCTCTTTTTTTGACTTATTATGTTCCTGTTTCTGTAGATGTTGTTGTAATGATGGAAGACTGCCATGAGTACGATCATTTTACCTTTTTCAGGAATTCTTTAATCGTCTCACCCAAGTTTTCCAATTCTTGTTTGATTTCTTCAGAAATCTTTGGATCCGATTCATATATTTGAAATCTTGCTTCTTTTTGGTGTGTTGCAATGAGAAGATATGCATATTCTCCATGGGATGAGTGTTCGAATGTAACTTTGATGTTTTGCACCGAATGTACTGGGATCGTTTTTTTCTTCATAGTTTTTCCAAACACTCTTCTTGAGATGACAATATTATCATCGTCAATATGGATTGAGGTCTCCATTAGAACTAAGCCGGACATTGCGTTGACTAGTATGACAATGCCTATCATAATCAAAAGATCGCGCAAGGACGCTGGTCGTGGCTGATCGTCCTTACTGTATTGTGTTATGAATCCTCCTTTAGCTGTGAAGCTGTCAAGGAGAAAATCTACTAGAGTCAAAAAAAAGAATAGATAAATGCCTACAATGAGAATAACAAAGGAGATCATCAAGAATCTTGAATTCTTTATGGTGCTGGCAAAGCGGATTTGAAGTCTGTTCTTTTCTTTGTTCGTGAGGACAAGGATGCCCGCTTTTTCGAGTTTTGTCATGTGTGTCGACTCCCACATTGTGATTGATTCAAATTATTGAAAAAGAAAGGGGTGTAGCAAACCTCCCCTGTTGTATAAGATTTATATTTTTAGAACATAATTTAGCACTTTCCATGCTTTGTCGTAACTAGTTTTGAAATCTAGGATGACTAAAACATAAACTCTTGCACTAATATTGATTCCAACTCATACCTCAAATTTAACTTGTTTTTTATTAGTGTAGATCAAGTCGTAAAGATCGATGATTAGTTTAGCGTATAGTTTTCCCGAAACATTGATTTCGTAAAGAACTGCCCACCAAACAGTGGCCTTCATGCTAGTTTTGACCTCCCCAAATATAGTTATTACAATCTTTTTTACCCTCAACTCTCCTTTCTCCATTACAAATGAAGCCGTTAGGTCTATTCCTGCCTTGAAGCTAGCTCCGATGCCAGAGTATGAGCCTATCTTGAATGACTTACTCCAATATCGATAATAGCTAAAGCCACCAGCAATTATGACCTTTCCAGTTCCGTATTCCTCATAATAGTCAATATGGAACTCTGCACCTTGATAAAATGGATTTACTCCGTAATCAATTTTTAGAAGGCCTTTTCGATGATAATAACGGCCATTGAGGTATTGTCCTGTGGATTCATCCCATCGAGTAATCCATTTTAAGCCGTAGAAGTAATAAAAGCCTTGAACTTTCAGCTTTGCAACATCGCCAATTTTGATATCTGCATAAACACCCATTCCAAAAATCGTGTCTAACGCAGTAGCCTCTTCACTACTCATGGGGAAAACTGGGAATAAAAGGTGAATAAGGAAAATACTCTGGTAATTGGTCATGATGAATTGTAATCGGTCATACGCAGAGAGGGAAATTCCAGAATCAAGGGTCTTGAAATCTTCCCAGATCTCACTAAAAGTGATCGTTTGGGCTACAAATGCGTCAATTATTCCCGAAAATCCATGGATTTCCTTATTTTGCATCTGGTTAATCTTTGTAGTTACGTCATTTCTTGAACTGCAACTAATGAAGTAATGGTACTTTATGGGTGATTGGTCTATTTTGAATCCTAGCTTTTCCCATTTTATTGTGGCAGAATCAATCTTCAGACCACTTGCTTCTCCATGAAACACGTATATCAATCCAATCGCATGTTTCTGTAACAATTCTGACAAGTCTTCTTCAGAGTTTACTTGGACGA
>JAJRWK010000214.1 GCA_024276795.1 archaeon
AGAGGAGAATCAGGCTCCAAGTCTGGATCGATTTCAAAAGCCAACACGTTGTGGTACCCTTTTTCATGGAGAACTCTTAGGAAGACCCCGGTGCCGGCACTGGGTTCGAGTATTCGGGAGGACTTAGGCTTGTCTATGAGAGATACCATGAATTCGGCAATGTGTTTGGGAGTGAAATATTGACCGAGTTGTTTCTTTAAGGTCTTAAATGTCACATGAAACCAAACTCCGCTATAAGAAAGACTACGTTTCAGAATAAATGACTTGTTTTGTTTTTCAAGCATTGGGTCAATTCAATTAATTGTGTGAATGATTGCGATATAAGGAGAAAAAAGAGCAAATAAATGGGAGAGAGAGAAGGCTTATCCCGAGCTTGTGGGATTATATCGTTTTCACTTGGTGTATTCCGGCTTTTCCGCGGAACACTTGGCTAAGAATTCTTCCACAATATGGGCAAGTATTTTTGCCGGAATTAGTCATCCATTGATCGAAATGATGGGCGTGAAATACGGTTAGGCATTCTGGGCATTGCACGAATTCGTCTTCTTGCTTGAATTTTTTCTGGCTTATGGGACAGACATACATTGCATGTCCACATTCTGAACAGTATCTTGCATCTTCAGGGTTTGGAGTTCCACATATTAGGCAAATGAAGGGGAGTGGGCCGCCCAGTTGGGATGTGTTGCCCGGCCCTTGGTTTTCGTATTCCTGCGTCGCCGATCTTCCAGCTATGAGTGGCAGATGTAGATGGCCGTGAGGAATGTGGAAGTGATGTCTGCTTTTTCTTCTTCTGGTTGGCCCACACATGTTTTTTTCCTCCTTTCCTATGCTTTCAAGGGAGCACCGCATGAGTTGCAGAACTTAGCAGTTAAGCTATTGGCGGCACCACAGGCTGTGCAGTATTGAACGTCTCCAGTTTTAGGTGTTGTCTGAGGCTGTGGGGCTACGGGTTGAGGGGCAATGTATTGGGTCTGGGCTGGTTGAGCAGGTTGTGTTGGTGCGGGAGCTTGTGGTGTTACTGTCGTGGTAACAGCTCGACTAGCACCGGACGATCTGATCGCGAGGAAGATTAAGTACACGAAAAGCCCCATCATGGGCATGAACAGTACTATTAGGCCCCACAGTAATCCGTTTTCGCCGCGAGAATAGGCGTCTTGAGACACCGCGAAAGCAATGAAGATCCAGAGAAGCCCAATAAACAATACATATCCACCGTATCGGCCTAGCCAATCAAACATGTGGCCACCCATGTTTTCATCGTCTCCGGGGGAGGCGAGTGCCAAACTTACCTGGGACATCCCAGTCACAATGCCTGCAGCGGCCAAACCGACTAGCGATCGTGCCTTGCTACCAAACTTATTCCGAGCGGATAGTTGAGTCGTCATCATAC
The DNA here is from genome assembly GCA_024276795.1 of archaeon. Lineage (GTDB taxonomy): Archaea > Asgardarchaeota > Heimdallarchaeia > Heimdallarchaeales > JAJRWK01 > JAJRWK01. The sequence goes on from JAJRWK010000214.1 coordinate 1,391, forward strand.
ATCACTTTGATTTTTGACATTATAATTCCACGGAACGAACCGTTCATTTTTTTGGTTTTGAACTGTTCTGAACATCACTCTAACCTTAGGCGTTTGGCGTTGAAAGCTACAATAACGGTGCTGAGAGACATTAAGACCGCTCCCATTGCAGGGGTGAGGACGACTCCCCAGTTGTACAAAATACCTGCAGCCAGTGGTAATGCAAAGGTGTTGTATCCAGTTGCCCAGGCGAGGTTTTCTTGCATTTTGCGGAATGTGCTTCGGGCCAGTTTAATAATTGCCACAATGTCTCGAGGATCGTCTCGAACAAGAATTACGTCAGCAGACTCGATTGCCACATCGGTTCCTGCACCGATCGCGATACCAAGGTCGGCTTTCACCAGAGCAGGTGCATCGTTAACACCATCCCCGACCATGGCGACAATCAGCCCTTGTTCTTCTTGTAGCTTAGTAATGACTTCCGATTTTTCGTGAGGTAAGACCTCGGCAAAGAATTGGTCTAGTCCAAGTTCTTCGGCTACCCACTTCGCGACGAGGCGGTTATCACCTGTGAGCATAATGGTCTGAATGCCCATTTTCTTCAATTCGGCAATTGCTTCGCGAGATTCAGGCCGGATAATGTCGGCTAACGCAATAGCTCCAACTAGTCTGTTATCGCTGAGAACGAATACCGTAGTTTTGCCTTGGGACTGAAGTGTTTGAATTCGCTCATCCTCTATGCTAATACCGTTGTCTCTGAGATATCCAGGGCTAACAACCATGATATTCTTACCATCAACTCTTCCCTGCACTCCTCTTCCGGGGATAGCTTTGAATTCCTCAACAGCGGGGATCGTGATTCCTTTCTCTTGTACGGTTCGCACGATTCCTTGTGCAATGGGGTGCTCGGAATTGATTTCCAAGGCACCAGCAATGCTTAGTAATTCTTCCTCAGGCATTTCATCCAAGGTAACGATGTCAGTTACCCCAAACTCCCCTTTCGTGAGAGTCCCGGTCTTGTCAAAGACGATAGCGTCAATGTTCCGGCCCCTCTCAAAAGCAGTTCTGTTTCTAATAAGCAAGCCGTTGTTGGCTGAAATTGCTGTCGAAACGGATACAACAAGAGGAACGGCTAGACCAAGAGCATGGGGACAAGCAATGACAATCACGGTGACCATTCTTTCCAACGCAAATGCGAGACCTTTGCCAAGGGACATCCAGATCCCAAAAGTGATTGCACCGCCGATTACTGCAACAAGGGTCAGCACAAATGCCGCCTTGTTAGCTAAGTCTTGAGTCTTCGAGCGAGTTGCTTGGGCTTGCTTGACCAAGTCGATAACTTGTGAAAGATAGGTATCTTTTCCTGTTCTTTTAATCTCAATCGTTATTGCTCCTTCTCCGTTAATCGAGCCAGCAATTACTTCGTCACCCTCGCTCTTGCGAACTGGAACCGACTCGCCAGTGAGAAATGCTTCGTTCACACTGGAAGCTCCACTAATGACCTCGCCGTCGGCAGGTACTTTTTCTCCAGGTCTGACTAGAACTTTATCCCCCGGTTTGAGTGATGCGACCTCTACTTCAACAATGCTACCATCCGGTTGGACTACATGTGCTGTAGAAGGCATGAGCTTTACCAAGGACTCTAGTGCTTTGGATGCTCCAAGAATCGATTTCATTTCAAGCCAGTGGCCTAGCAACATGACGTCAAGTAAGGTAACTAGCTCCCAGAAGAAGAACTTCCCCGGGATTATAAGCACAACAGCAGCGCTATAAGCGTATGCCGCAGTTATCGCAATAGCCACAAGGGTCATCATACCTGGAAGTTCTTTCTTAAATTCGTCAACTAACCCTTTGAAAAAGGGAATTCCACCGTAGAAGAAAATTATTGATGAGAAGAATAGGAGCATGTATTCTACGCCAGTGAATGAGATGTTGTATTGAAATGCGCCTTGAACCGTTGGCGAAAAGAACAGAACAGGAACTGATAGAATTGCTGAAACAATGAATCTTTTCTTAAAGTCTTTTACCATCATTTCGTGGTGGCCTTCATGACCCTCGTGTTCGCCGTGCATGGCATGTTCTTCGTGTTCGCCGTGCTCCCCGTGTCCCTCTTCTTCCATCGCATGTTTTTCGTGCATCGAATGGTCAGCATGTTGTTGCATCTCTTCATGCTTGACATGCTTTTCATGTTCTCCGCCTTCGTGTTGGGCGTGAGCCATGTGTTCTTCTGATACATGTTTGGAATGATCCCCATGTTCAGAATCTTTAGGATGATGTTTTTTGCTATCCATATTCATATTACCTCTCTAATTTTGAGTTAAAGAACCTATTGGATATATCGCCATATGACATATTTGTGTTTGTAATGGGGATAAAATGATTGAACAGGCATGAAGCAATAATTAAGAGTGAAAAAGGCGGATCGGAAATAAAGCAAGGATATTCCTAACTTTTTCTTTTAACGAAGAAAAGCAAGATCGCGATGAGGATTGCCTCATAAAACAAGGCAAAAGGGAGAAGTCTGTACCAAGGACTGACTCCTGAAGGCGCAAAAGATGAACGCATAACCATTCTTACCACATGATGAGCAGGGAGAATAATCAAATAGGGGTCATCCCATCGTCGAGAATAGAAAGGATGTTCAACAAATCCCGTGTCTAATAAGACTAAAGTGAGCAAGATATAGATTCCTAATTCTTTTGATTCCAGAACTGTTGAAAGTATCAAACCAATAGTTGAGAAGATAATAGCGCCCATCACTAGACTGACGGTATAGCCAATGAGAGAGGAAGGAGTGAACCAAAGAAAGCCAAAGAAAAGAACGGTAAGCGTAACGATGGTGCTAACAATAGCGGTAATGATGATAAGTGCAGAGGTAATGCTTGTGGAGGAGTATCCGGCTATCTGAAGGCGGGGTCTAACCTTTTTCAGTTGAAAGTTAATGAAGAATGTTGTCAGTGCTGCGATAAAGCCCACGGTTGTCAAAGCATAAAGAGCAACGCTTACAGATTTTGCGGTAGGTGCCGGAGTGATCGACACCCCTTCTATTTTAATGTCCAAGGTTTGATCGGGCATAGTGGCAGTGGCTGCTGTTAGCATTACGAACGGAAGCACGACAAGTAGAGCAACGATGATTTTCTCGCGGGAAAAATTCAGCCCTATTGATTTAAGGAGTGTAACATCATATAGCATTTCTCGTCACCTTTTTGATGTATGTGGAGAATTGGCTCCTGATTCCCAGTTTGCTGAGGTTTGGCATGAGGAGGAGGATAAACACGTAGAGCAAGGAGTAAAGGACTGGAGTGAGATAATTAGAGCTGGTGAAAAAGCCAGCTCGCATAACCAATTGGGTCGGCCAAAATCCGGGGAAATAATAGGTCCAAGAGCTCAAGTACACTTCTCCACCCATTGGATTGCTAATCAACATCAAGTCAATGAAGGAGAATATCAGCACGATCAGAGTCCCCTCCATTACTTTGGGGAATAAAATACCAATCAAGTATCCTACAGCGGAGTAGATTGCGGTGGTCAGAAGTATTGCGATAAAAACGCCAATAGGGTCCTTTGGCCACAACAAATAAATTGCAAATATGAATGTGCCAATCGCCCCAAAAACCAGAATGATTAAGAGTGCTAGAAACCAGCCAAGATTGATCACACTTTGGGGATAGCCCATTATTCTCAGTCTTTGGGCATTTTTCTGATTGGCTGCCGTAAGGAGAAAACTTAGGATACCAGAAGTTATGGCAATCGCGGTAAGGGCCCCGGTGAATATGTGAATGTCTAACATGCTTTGGACAAGGACTGAGTCATCGTAGAGGCGAAAAGCCATTGGAATGTCTGCGGTAACCCACCATGTAGACCACAGAGTAAAGAATGGAAGAATGAAGCTACTGAAAAGCACGGTTTTCTGCCGAACTACTGATTTTAGGAATGAAAGCATGATTTCCCAGGTTTGATCAACAGATTTCAACATTCCACATCACCACAACAACCAGGACAGTCTTCGTCAGTGCAAGATTGCAACCTTCCCTTGATCAGATGGATCGCCCGTGTGAATTTTTCCTTGTCTTCTATCAAGTGGCTAACAATAATGATAGATTTTCCTCTTTTTCTCATTTCAAACTGTATTTCCCAGAAAGCAGTGAATGAGGCGTAATCCATTCCTTGATAAGGCTCGTCAAGGATCAAGATGTCGGGATCCCCGAGTAGTGAAATGCCAAAATTAGTCTTTTGGGCGGTCCCTCCACTGAGATTTCTTACCAAAGTGTCTCGATACTGAGAAAAATTCAGTCTTTTCATAATGTCTTCTGCTTGTTCAATGATCTCATTTTTCGAAAGCCCCATTCCTTTTACAAATAAGAGAAAATTTTCCATGACTGTTAGATTTTCGAATAAGAGGAGATCTTGTGGACTGTACCCAATTCTTCCATTAACAAGGATGCTTCCTTGTTTGGGCTTGAGTAACCCTACCAATATTTTCAGCAACGTTGATTTGCCAGACCCGTTTTCTCCCGAAATGCCTATTATTTCGCCGGGATAGACTTTGAGGCTGATTCCCCTTAAGACGGGTTGTTTTTTGTTATAAGCGAAATGGATATCTTTTGCGAGGAGAAGTTCTTGTCCGGATTTTTCAATTACTGATGCTTTAGTTTTTGTATTCGTTTCCATAGCCAACACCAGAATATATCACTATTCGATATATCTTGATGTAATATAAGGCTTTTCTTCACTACCCTATCCGCCAAGATAAATAAGGTGTGAGAGGAAAAAAAGATATCTAGCAAATATAAAGAAAGAAGCAAAAAAGAAAGAAAGAGGAAAGAAAACAGATCAAGTGCTACGCGCCTGTTTTTTCCTATACAACGATCTGCTCAGCAAGAGGGAAGCTACGGCCAGTAGGAAAAAGCCCAGAAAATAGAAGAATGGGGGAACATTAGTAAAGCTAGACGATCCGGCATTTTCTGTCAACAGTTCGATAGAAACGTATGGATCGTATTCTAATGAGGAGTTGAAGGATGGGAAGCGAAGGCCGATCATTCCAAAGATACTTGATTCGTCAATGGTGATGTTTACAGGAACTGTTTTCCCATCTGCAATGGCAAAGGTTTCAAATCCGATTGAAGCGTTCATCAAGGAGGATTGAGTCTGAACCATTTCAATGGGTCGTGAAACGTTATTTTCTCGGTTTTCATGGTGAATCATTTTGAGCTCGCCATTTTCCGAGTCCATCATGTTACCCCGCATTCCAGCAGATTCATGGATTCTGAAACGGAGTTCCAACGTATTATTGAGATCTTCGAATATCCAGCCTTTAATGTTTAAGCCAAATTTGACCGCGTCTGCAGGAACAGTATACGTCATATTACCATGACCAGCCACTCTTTCAGTAGTTGAATAAGAAATAGGGATTTCGAGTGAGACGAGCGAATCTTTGAAGGTGAAGTTGGTGTAGAGCGTCATTTCGAACCTACTGTCATTTGCTCCGCCGAGACCGTAAAGAAGGACGGGGTCAGTGTGCTCGAAAACTAGCGTTTCAAGATTAATCGAAGAAACAATCGATTCTGTTCCGTCAGGGTTAATGGAGAGTTCGCGGATTTCAGTAAACATCAGCATAATCCCGCCCTTTTCGGTCTGAAACATTAAGTGTGGCATTCCGGCCATGAAGAGAACTTCAAGCCCATCGTATTCCAAGTGAATACCCTCCTCGTCGCGGAACATGCGAGGTCCTTCTTGCTCGTCATGATCCATCATGCCATTTCCTGGGCCGTGATCCATTGGGTCTGCTAAAACGGCAGTTGTACCAAGTCCGAAGGCAAATACAAAGAGCATACCTAGGACAAGGCTTGTTGCGACAAACTTTGGCAGTGAGACTTTGGTGCGTGTCATCAAGTATCACTTCTCAATGTGAATAGATAAAACCACGCTCAGAACTGTTCTGAATTAAAGCGTGGCTTGGTTTCGAACATTTCAGATGGCTTCTAGAAGAATTGAGAAGGTGGGTCTCAGCATAAGAATTGTTGAAAGATAAACGCTTGAAGAAAGTCGAGAAAAGAGACTGACTGAAATCACTTGTGCTTAATCAAGTAAATCAAGAAAAAACAGCCAGAGAGAAGGTTCTATCAGTGAGGTTTGGAATTGAAAAAGAGAAAGGAACAAGACAGTACAGTTTCAGAGCCAATATTGCAGTGTTACTGTTTTTGTAGTAGGTTTGGTTGCCGGTTTCATTGGTCTGAAATTGCCACTATTTTCAGAACTAATAGAGTTTTTACTACGAATGTATAAGAAGACCGAGGAGACAAAAATATAGTCGTAATGGTCTAATGTTCCAATTTCAGAGAACAATAGTCAGCCCAGTGTAAAGAATATGAAGCCTTCTGCACCAGTAATAAATCCTCCGATTTTTTAGGGGTTAGTTGTGAGGATTCTTGAATAGAATGCCTTTTTCCTTCAAATCCTCTAACTTACTCAACAGCGGGGTACTTAATCTAACCCCAATCCGACAATGATTGAAAAGAATGATATGTGATCAAGTATTTATTTTTGCAAAAATATTGAAAACCATCTATGAAAAAATGATTTAGGGGGAAAGAAACGTCTAGTGCCAGGGGCTTGGTACGGTTACGTTTTCGGAGACCATTAATGCATTGTAGACTAACCAGATAGCAAAGGAAGCTAGAGCTCCCAGAGTGAAAAGACCCAAGAAAATCCCTTGATTTTTATTTCCGGCAAGTTGGTTTTTCCTTGCCTTGTTTGATTTGAGAATTAGTTTTTCAATACTCATACGTTTAACCCCGTTTGAGACATACCATTCAAGACATATCTATATAAGATATATCTATTGCCATATTAAATTATTTCGGGAGGTACACAGACAGATACTAACGAAATGACAAGATCAGAGAAAGAAAGACATCAAAACGACAAGAATGAAAAAAGAAACAAGTATAGTCGTAGAGCAAGACTAGACATTAGGGAGTTTTCCATACCTTTTTCAAACAAATAAGGGATACAAAACTAGGGGACCTTGAAATGGGAAATAGAAAGACTCTTGTCAACGGTACAATCATCTTGCTTATCCTATTCATTGGAATCCAAAGCCAATTGCAAGCAAAGAGCGACAAGGTTATAGGATCGGAAATAAATGACCTCGGGCTTCTTCAATCTTCATCATTTCCAGAGATCGAAATGGCGAACACAAGTATCCAGATAAATACAGACAGAGGCATTTTTGTGAGAGACGTGATTTTGTTTCTGAATTCGCAAAGTGAGCCAATCAACAATTTTACAATATACATGAACGGTCTGGTAGCAAGTCTCAACATAGAATCAAATTTGTCAGTGATTGCGAAAGTTACGCAAGGAAACAAGAATTCAAGCATCTACTTAGAGATCCAAACTGCGTCATGGAGCGCGGGGTTGATACAACTAACTTACGAAATACGCGACGTTGTCATTCTCTTAACCGAGAGTTATCTGTTTTCTTACGGGCTTCCTTTCAAAGCCAACACAATAGGATTTGTGGACGTAGCTCTTCCCCCAAATGCACAAATCGGGTCTAAATTTATCGGAGGTCAAGTTACTCCTTTGATTAGCCCGTTGCCCACCTCTAATTATTCCGACGGTGTTCGAACGCATTTTAGGTGGGAACCAGGGGATGCTATTCAAAGCCAGCCCATTGTGATTGAATATCAGATATTTGAAACCCAGACAGAGGAAACAAGTCAGGCGTTCTACTATTTTCTCTTCTTCATAAGTGGTCTTATTGTCGGAGTCCTTCTTAGCGTGTTTTCATTTTATGGATACAAGTGGTATATTGGTAGAAAACCAAGAGATAAGGCCTTGAATATTGAACCTTACTCTGAAAGCATAACGGTCTCAAAAGGACTCCCACAACGCGAAGATGTTCGCTTTGTCAATCTCACTGATCAAGAAAGAAAGATCATCTATGCTCTATTGGATTTGGATCGAAGAGCATCACAAGAAACCTTGCGCAAACACCTTGGATGGGGCAAGAGTAAGTTAAGCACGTATATTAAAAGACTGGAAGCTAAAAATCTAGTTCAGCAAACAGAGGTTGGTAGAAAGAAATTTGTGCATCTAGTTGGAGACGTAGAATTATAGAACGATGGG
>JAJRWK010000215.1 GCA_024276795.1 archaeon
GGGATGAAAAGTTAGGTGTCAACCATGACATTTTCGTTCCCAGCCAATCCGAATCCAGTCAGAGAAAAAGTTGAGCGGGCAGTACGTGAATTGAAGAAAGACCCCATTAGCTGGTTCTTTATTGTAGCCATTACTGCGTTTCTCATCTATTTCCTTGTTGTGCCCGTCGTCGTCGTTCTTGTCAATGCATTTACAGTTGATGGCCGATTCTCACTTGAAACAGCCAAAATAGCGTTATCACGAAAGTCTTACTTTAACCCAAGCGGATATGAAGGTCATTATGCAATGCAGATAAGGACAATAGACTACAAGGGTTCGTCAGTCACTGAGGTTACAATCAAACTCAAGGATCGGGGAATCATTCTAAATACAATCCAAGTTGGAGTTTTGACAACATTATTGTCTCTTATTCTGGGAACATCAACGGCTTTTATCATGGCAAGATACAAGTTTCCTGGTAAATTCTTATTCCAAGGCCTAATGCTCATTCCCTTGATTGTTCCACCGTTTGTTGGAGGAATAGGGTTTGACCAGATGCTTGGATACGAGGGGCTTTTGAATAGGTATGTTTTTTCAAAATTAGGATTTATTATTTTGTTACGTGGATTGGCTGGCTTGATCGTTATTCAGTCATTACACTTTTTCACACTGATTTACCTCAATGTATATTCAGCTCTTCTCAACATTGATCCATCACTCGAAGAACAAGCAGAAAACCTCGGCGCGAGCGGGTTTACCTTATTCCGCACGGTAACATTTCCGTTAGCAATGCCAGGAATTGCTTCTGGTAGTATTCTAGTTCTAATCTTAGCGATGGAGGACTTAGGAACTCCAATTGTTTTGCTTTCAGCAACTGGGGATCAGGAAGCAACCAAGGTTATTACATTTGAAGTGTATGATAAGATATTTGCTGGAGAGGCGTCAGCAAGACTGAATCCACAAGCAACGTTCTTAGCAGCAATTCTAGTAGTATTTGCTGTAATCGGATTCTTCTTTATCCGCAAGTACGTTGCATTGCGCCAGTATTCCATGATTAGTAAAGGTCGCGCTGGCCAAACGAGGGAAAAAGCAGTTGGTTCAATTAAAAGTACTCTTTTGATTGCTTATCTATCGCTTGTGTTTTTGGTCGCTGTAATAATCCATATTGGTGTCATCTATCGCTCTTTAGTGCCAAACGCACAGGAGCCGAGACTTACCTTTGAACATTACGCGTTGTTCACTCAAACTGGGGCTCAAGGATTGCTAACGCCGTTGAAAAATACTCTTTTCTATAGTTTCAGCGCCACTTTTATCACGATAATTATTGCCACGATTGCGGCGTATTTAGCAAATAGAAAAGATTTCCCCGGAAAAGACTGGTTCGATGCGCTACTAACAATCCCGATTGCGATTCCAGGAATTGTTCTGGGACTGGGATACTGGCGAATGTTCCAGAATTCAAAACCTCTGTTTGGAATTGCCTCGCTCACACTAAACCCACTGTTTCCAGCCATGATCCTGATCATCAGTTATACGGTAAGAAGGTTCCCATTTACGATCCGTGCTGTCTATGCGGGTCTTCAACAAACTGATGAAGTTCTGGAAGAGGCAGCTATGAATCTTGGAGCGAGCAGATACCGTTCCCTTATCGAAATCGTAACACCTCTCGTTGCACTAAACATTATTGCTGGATCTTTGATATCTTTAGTATACTCTATGGGGGAAGTAAGCACAACGTTGATTCTCGTTCTCGAACGTTCTAACGGCACTTTGACATGGGAAATGGCTCATGACTCTGGGAGCATTGGTCGACTGTCAGCAATAGGGGTCTTTCTCATGTTTCTTCAGACAATCAGTCTATTGACTACCAACTTCTTGCTCAGAAATCGTGCTGAAGCCATTACTGGTATCTAAGAAAAGAGGCGAAAAAAATGGATGGAATTCTAATCGAAAACGTAACAATCATGTACGATGATTTTGTTGCTATCAACAACGTCTCCTTGGAAATTCGTGAAGGAGAACTAGTGACAATACTAGGACCTAGCGGCTGTGGAAAAACCACTCTTCTAAGATCAATAGCTGGATTCATCACACCAGTCTCTGGAAGAATCTATATCGGCGACGAGGATGTTACTTACTTGCCGCCACAAAAGCGCGACACTGCCATGATTTTTCAAAATTATGCCTTATGGCCCCACATGACTGTTGGCGGAAACATCGAGTATGGATTGAAACTGAAAGGAATGCCTAGGGAACTTCGCAAGGAAAAAGTCAAGGAAATGCTTCGACTCGTAAAACTTGAGGATCAAGTTGACAAAATGCCGACCCAGCTCTCAGGTGGACAGCAACAGCGAATTGCGCTGGTGAGAGCTCTCGCCGTCGACCCCAAAGTTTTGCTTTGCGACGAGCCACTAAGCAACCTCGACGCTAAAATCAGAGTCGAATTAAGAACAGAGATTCGTGAGATTGCCAAGAGATTAGGCATAACAGTAGTATACGTCACACATGACCAGTCAGAGGCTTTGGCAATTTCGGATAGAATTGCAGTACTCAAAGAAGGTGAGCTCCAGCAAGTTGACCCTCCATTGAAGCTCTTTAATGATCCCGATAACCAGTTCGTCGGAGAGTTTATTGGAGAATCATCAATATTTAATGGAACGATAACTGGAGCTAAAGCAGGCGAGATCAACATCGAGATAGATAACGCAGGTACTGTAAGAGCATTCCTTGAAGAGACCACTAAAACAGGAAAACCAGTGAATGTCCTTATAAGACCTCAAGACATGTCAGTTGTCATTGACGAAAAAGAAAGATTGGACACAATTCGCGGAACGATCAAGTCGAACAGCTTCATGGGAGATCATGTGCGTCTTTCAGTACAATTACCAGATGGACAAAGAGCCGTTATTGCAGAGAGAGAGAAAATAGAGGAAGCGGCTTCACTGGGTGTAAATGTTGAAGCAAGATTCAAAGCAGATCCAAAGAAAGTCTTAGTATTTGACAAAACTGGAAGAAGAATGCGTTAAAAGGCTTATTCACTCATGGTTTATGTCCTCTTCATGTTGCCTTGGCACGGGCATGCAGCCATGCCCTTGAAGCACGTATCTATCTCCTCGTACTTAAATCGGGAGGGAGGAGACTCTCAACGTTTCAAAGTGAAAAGTTAACCAACACAACCACCCCACGACAATGGATACAAGAATAACTCATCACCATGCAAAGTTCTCTTTGTTTCCAACTATAGTTCCAATACATGAGTAAGCATTTTTCGGCCAATTTCTGCTAGCAACGTCAATTTTTTATCGCTAGGAATCTGCTGTGAACCAATTATTCGAGAAGTTCCTTCCTTGACGATTGAGTATTCGATCTTAGAACCAGAAACTTCTATGCTGAGTCCATTATTGTCGGCCCTGAACTTCTTGCCTAACCGCTTAGCTAAATGCATGAGAGAAAGTTCAATGTTAGCAACTGGAGTTAAGCTACTAAGGTGATCACCCTTAGATGGGATTCTTTGCGCCATCAATTAAAGATCTGTTTTTCATTCTTAAGAAGAGACAGAGACCGAGAGTTAGGCGAAAAGTAA
>JAJRWK010000022.1 GCA_024276795.1 archaeon
GATCTTTGCGAAGACATTTGTTTGATTCCCTGGATTGATTGTTAGACCACTAACATTCGGTAAAGTGGCCCACACATCCAGAGAGCTCGTAGATAGACTTGACTGCTCGAAATATGCAACTCTGAATACTGATGCCAAAGAAATGTTGTATGACGATGAAGCCAAAGGTAAGTATGAAGAAAATTGAATTCCAATTTCCCCTGAAACGGATTGATCGCCCACATTTAGCCATGCGCTAAAAGCAAGATTAGTGGAATCAGTTATATCAATCGTTGCTGCAAGACCTCCGTGTTCTCGAGGCAGAGAGGCATCAATAAGTGCCGTCAGATCAGTCCAATCCACATGGCCTCCGAAGTATACATGTGTTATCTGTACCCAATTAGAGCCATCGTACCAGTCACTTCCTTCAGAGTTTCTATAAGTCGCGGATATAGAAACTACCGCACTTAAGGCATTAAGCAGTTGTTGACTTAGTTGTTCGGCTTCAAGCGGGTCGTTTGTCTTGATATCGAATCTCAAATAAAGATTATCTGAAAATGGATCGGTGTTATCAGATACGGAAACATATAATCCCACGAACTTGTTGTTAAGAAGTGAAGGTAGCAAATCCGCGTCAAGTCCTTGTAACTCGATTTCTGCTCCCGCAAACCAAACATTTGCGGTCCACCACCCGTCCGTGCCGATCCATATCCCTGCTGATTCTCGATACCAGAAGTTCTCATTTAGTTGTTTGGAAGGTGTCAGCACGAGCTTACTCGTGATTGCTTGTTCGCCTGATTGTTTTCCAATATCCTCTCCAAAAGAAAGAGGAAAATTCATCCCTAAGACAATAATTGTGAATAATAGCCCAATTAGTACTGTCCTTTTTTGCATACATCTTATTATGTGGTCTTTCGAATATAATAACTATACAATAAAAGATAGAAACCCATCATATGTTTTTACTACTCTTTTGGTTAATTAGAAAAGCTAATACTCTTCGTCTGGGACTTCTTTAAGGATTTCTGATAGCTCATGTGCATGCTTGAGGAGAACTTGTGTTGCTTCCATGAATGCTTGTTTTTCTTTTGCTCCTCCTACGAGGATGAACCGATCCATCGACTTAAGAATCAAGAATCCGCCGCTTCCTCTGATCATAATATCTGATATTTCCCCGAATCCTATTTTTTGCAAAGCCAGGGCTCCAGAGTTTGAAAGTGCTGCTCCGATTGCGCACATTTCGTGAGGATCGGCATCTTTTTGCGTTGAGAAAAATGCTACGCGCGCACCAGTTTGTGAAATGATCGCTAGGGTGTCTATGTGGGATTCTGAAGTTATTTGCTTTAACACGCGAGCTAGAGCCATAGCATGTTGTTTGCTTACGCGAATTGACATCTTTTTTACCTCTCTTTACCTTCTATTTGTAGCTTCTTATTAAAAAAATGTATTCTGGCGCAGATGTGCATATGGGGGCTTCGATAGAACTAGAATGGATGAGCAGAGAAGATTGGCTTATGCTTCTTTCTCATCCTATCTCGATTCCAAACATGTCTAAGATGTCTGAGAGGTCCTGCTCGAGCTCGTCTGGCGGTGCTTCTTCTCCTTCTTTTCGTTTCAGCAATTCTACTGCTCTGACTCGTCCATTTTCACAAATCAGCCTTGGAATATATTCTTTGACCAAGTAAATTCCTTCTAGTGGTTCGTCGAGTTCTTTGAACATGCCCTGCATTTCTTGGAATACTTTGCTTCCAACGATTACCATTGCACGTTCGTATCCCTTTGGTTCTCCTAGTTCCCTAAGAATGTCAAATGCGTCTTGTACTTGTTTTTCTTCGACTGCTTCAATTACTACTTTGTTTTCGGCAATTTCTTGGATCTCTCCACGCATTGCAGGATCAGCAAGAAATGTAGCTTGTGGTCGCATTCCTGGCGCGCCCATCTGCGAGACGCGTTTTCTTCCTATTACTGCATCATGTAATGGGCTTCGTGTGCGGGGCTCTGATTCTGCCCCTGTTGATTTGACTAGTTCTTCATATTCCTTTTCGTCCCCTTTATAGAGTGGTCCTTCTGTTTCTGAATCAGCAACTGAAGTTCTAGGACCCGCTTCAGGGAGCTTTCCTTCTAATGCTAATCGGAATTTATTATCTTCGTCTCCTTGTTCTGTTACTCTGACAGAATAGTGAAAACCAATCTGCTTACGCATGTCGGTCATTGCTCTGCTACCAATGAACTTTCTTCTTACAGGGCAATTGGTTCCTTTCCACAACCAAATGATACGGGCTTTGTCATCCACTACGAGATAAGCCTGATCATTTTTCCCCTCGAATTCGTTTATTTCTTCGACGTCACCATCATCGAGTACTCGATAGAATCTTGGCATTGGATTGCACCCTAATCCTCTTTTTCTGTCTTTATCTTAATAAGATTTGTTGGAATTCCCTTTCGTTTATTTTTTTCGGCCACCTATTAGATGGATGTAATTTACTATCATCGTTACTTCTTTATTCTTATAGACAAAGAGCACTTGAAGAAGATGCGCATCCTGCAAACCACAAAAGTAGTTAGTCTCTCCAGATTGATGAAAAGTAGAAATTTTCCCGCTGATATTTCAACTCCTTCGCTCATAATATGGGATCCTATCAACTCTCCTTCCACTGATCCCATGGGTGGTCTATTGTTTCCAGGAAATTCGAGAGTCCAAATGGAATTTCTTCTCGAAGAAGGACTTGAAACGTCTCCAGATGTCTTACCTCTCTTGGCTCCTAAGCTTGTGCCTAATGTTCCCGGTCTTTTCGATGAAACACTGAGAGAGGAGTGGAAGTACTATTTACAATCTCTTAGACTTGCAAATAAGGAGCCGAGGCCGTTCGTTGCCTTTTATCCCCTGTCATTAATGAAACACCCTTCAACTCTTTCTGAGTTATTAGAGCTTGATCCTTCTCTTGTTTTTCCTCTGTTTTCGTATGATTGGAAGGAACACGCTCAACGTTTCGCGAAAGACATTATCGAGCTGAGGTCTCGGTTACCCATGGATGTTGGTCTTGGCCTAGGCGGATTAATTCCTCCCCATTTTTTCCCTCTTCTTGTTTATCTTGGAATTGACATTGTGGATTCAACTTGGGCACAGTGGGCGTGTTCACAAGGCCTTGTCCTCTCTCCTGACCTCAAGATTGTCCCTTTTGATGAATCGCTTAACCACCTCAAAAGTGATGAATGGAGCCTATGCGAATGGAATCTTCGACAGTCTAAATATTGGATTAGCCTAACTCAGCGTCTAGTGTCAAAAGGACAGCTTAGGGATCTTGTGGAGGAAACCATTCATTGGGATCCTTTTTTTGCTTCAGTTCTAAGAGTTTGCGATAGGCCTGCAAATCGGTTCCACTTTGAGGATGGGATTCCTATTGTGGGTACTTCCATGTATTGCGCTGGAGAAGAATCTCTTCGCCGCCCCGAAATCTCTTCTTTCCATAAACGTGTTCGTGATCGATTTGAGCCATGGAAATATCACAAATTGGTTGTAATCCTTCCTTGTTCTTACAAGAAACCATACTTTCTTTCTCAGAGCCACCAGCGCTTTGCCTCGGTATTGAATCAAGAGGCCAAAAAGTTCCGAACGAGAATTGGAAAAATTATTGTCACTAGCCCAATGGGTGCCGTTCCCGGAGAGCTTGATCTAGCTTATCCCGTTTCCCATTACGACATTCCTGTTACTGGTGACTGGGGGGAGACTGAAATTCGAGTAACTAGTACCCATTTGGCTGAATTACTGAATCAGTACTCGCGAGAAACGATTTTTGTGGTTCACGTTAGTGAGGACTATCAAAAAATGGTTGAATTTGCCCTCGGTCAATCGAATGTGAATATATTTTCTGCAAACTATTTGGAAAAACCCTATCTCTCCGATGGTTTGAGCGTGTTGAGAGAAAACACTCAAGCAGCCCTTCAGTTGGTGGGTAATGATGGGTTTCCTTACATGTCGTTAAGCTACAACAAGCTGGATTATTTGGAGAGATTTCGTGCACTTTCCTCGTACTACTATGGAAAAGGGGTTGGCGACGAACTCCTATCTTCGTTCAAATCGATTGAAATTAGAGGAAAATATCCTCGCGATGTTTCCTTTATTTCGGGCGGGATCAATATTGGAGTTCTTAGTTTCAAAACAAATAAGCTTGTCTTATCTCTTGAAGCTATTTCTGCTGTCTTTGATCTAGTTCAGTCTCGTATTGTTTTTAATGGGGATTCTCTGGAGGGATCGAATCTCTTTTTGGCTGGCGTTATTTCTGCTTCTCCTAGTATTCGGCCAGATGATGAGGTTATTATAGTTTCTCCAGATAATGAACTATTGGGGACTGGTGTAGCGCTTCTTCCTGGACGCCAGATGCGTCAAGGGAAATCAGGAATTGTTGCAAAGATTCGAAAAAAGGTGAAAACATAGTGTCCAAAGCATTTGTTCATGAAATTGGTAAAATTCGAGTTAAGGCAAGCTCGAAGCGCAAGTCTCATTTTCGCATTATTAGTTGGATTGAAGGGGCTCCTCTTCCTAGCGGAGAGCGAGGAACCTCGTTAACTTTCATTCTTCCGACAAGAGCTTGCAAGTTCGCTGAAGCAAAGCATGGCGGATGTAGCATGTGTGGATACCCTAACGAAAATCCTCCAGATCCCCCGCAAGAATTACTAGAAACTCTGCCATCCAAATTGATGGAAATTTTTGATAAGAAAAAGGCCTCTGGCCCCATGGTGGTGAAATTCTTCACGAGTGGCTCATTTCTTGATCGATTAGAAATTCCCGTACCCGTTAGAGAAGAGATTCTTTCAAGGTTTTCTCAAATTGAGCAAGTTAAAGAAATCATCGTTGAATCAAGAGCCGAATATGTTATTCGCAGAAATCTCGAATCTATTACTAACGTTGCAAACCGTGAGAAATTGACTATTGCGATTGGTCTAGAAACTGCCGATGATGATATCAACAAGCGCAGTATCAATAAAGGAATGACTTGGAAACAATTTTCACGAGCAGTGAACCTATCACTGCAATATGGGGTTCGGGTAAAGGCCTATGTTCTTCTCAAACCACTTTTTGTTAGTGAGGCATTTGCGATTAGGGACGCATTGAGAACTGCAAGAAAGGCTGCCGAAATTGGAGTCGAAAGTATTTCCATTAATTCTTCGAATATCCAGAAAGGAACTCTCATGGAAAAGCTATTCTTCCTACAAAGCTATCGACCCCCTTGGCTTTGGTCCTCATTATTCGTTACTAAGCACGTGAAACAGGAATTCCCCGAATTGCGAGTAATCTGTGATCCAGTCGCTGCAGGACATGAAAGAGGACCACATAACTGTGGGCGTTGTGACGAAGCATTCAAGAAGGCTTTGAGTGAGTTTAGTTATACACAAGATCTTGGTTATCTAGAAGACTTGTCTTGTCATTGCTTAGAACAATACAAAGCATTCCTTGTTTCTGATCAGATGACTACGGGACTGGGTGTCTGCTACGAGGAGCTAAGACTCAACAAGAAGCGTCTCAAAAGGAACTGAACACGTGACGCCTTAAACAAATCTTCCCTTAATTAAGGATGTAAACACGTGATCCAAACTTTTGGATAATTCTTCAAAAATAGTTTGAAGGTATTTTTCTTTCCCAGCTGGATTGTTTATGATCCCAATGATAAATGCGTCTGTTTCTTTTATACCTTGAAGTAAAATGTAATGGTTCTGGATTTCAAGAATGCGGTCTTCAAAAGATCGAGTACAGATTAGAACAGGAGTTGTTAGATCCGCTGTAATTACTTCAGTTACTCTGTTAGCGATTTCCACATCTTTCTCTCCTGCAATAATTACATCTATACCTTCATATTCTGAGGGGAAGACCAGTATTAAGTTCCTTATTTCTGGTTCTTCTCTACAAAATGTTCTCAAGTATTCTTGTGCAATTTTCTTTTTCTCAAAATATTCGTCTAATTGTTTGATAAGCTCGTTATTGATTTCCTCCGACCGTTTTTCTTGTTCTCCGTTTGGTTTTGGGAATGTTGTGATGACTGGCTCAGATTGTTGATTCTGGTTGCTCTTTTCTAGCTGTTCCGCGGCTTTTTGTATCCGCTCATAAATCAGCTGGATTTCGTCATCATTAAGGTCGTCTCCAACTCCAATGTGTTTCATGTTTTCTGGTCCCACGATCCCTATTACTGCAGAAATAAAGTGTTCAAGAATTTCTTTGCGATCTAGTCTTTCTTCGTTAGCCGGAATTGCTTGCTCCAAGAATCTCTCTGTCATATTCACCTTAGCATACTTGCTACCGGTCGCAACTGCAATATAGTTTGACCTTTTCAAGAACACGAATTTGGCATTTCTTAGTATAATATTTCGGGGCTTATTCTCACTACTCTTGCCTCCAAAATTTATGATTGCTGCAACGAAACTTCCAATGACACTGTCTTTTGGAGTGCCTGTATCAACCCAGCGAATGCTGATCAAAGGCTTGCCATCAGTGGTGAAAAGATATGCTGCTTTGATAACAAGTTCGATTTCTGTGGGTCTAGAAAGATGGCTTAGGATTTCTTGCTCTTTAGACTGAGGATTTTCTTCTTGTTCTGAACTTGTTGAATTTTCTGGCAAACTCACCTATTGTACACCCACGTAGACCCAGTGATTTATCCTATTGGTGTTAATCTATAAAGTAATTTTCTCAAAACTATCAGCAATTGTCTTTTATTTTTCGAGAACAAGTTGATTCTTTTTCAAATATTTTTTCCTTGCTCCTAGAACTCAAGATTTCAGAAGATAGAAAAAAAGCTTAAACAACCTACTCCTATTTTTAACCGACAAATTGGGTTTATATCTTAGGGTTTTTATTCAAATGTTCAAATAAGGTCATTGAATGAAATTCGTAACTCGAAAGCTGTATGTGCAAACTCAGAGTAAAGAGGAAGAACGTCTGTTCCTTCAGATGCTAGATAAGTATGCGAATCTTCCTTCGTTGCACATTACAAGCAAGTTGGGGAGGATTACGATTACTCTCACAGGAACTAAGGATCAAGAAATTAAAATTTCGAGGCAGATTCGGGACCTCATCAGAGGAGTCAAAGGAGCAGTTCATGCTGATCGAAAAGGCCGGTATTTCCTAGAAAATAGTTTTCTTGCCCACCTTACCGGGGGGTCCGTAAACTCTTCTCTTCTCGTTGACGTCATCAATCAGCTAGGGTATAGTGCAGAACGCACTGAATACGGGATTTTGACAACCATGCCCTACCTCATAGTTCTTGATCATGTCTCAAGAATCGAGGCTATTCGTTCCCTTTTGCCTGCAGGACTTACAAAACCTATGCGATCAATTCTCATAGCTTCAAGTCTAAAGACGGGTTGGCGGCCCCTATCACTGCTAGATATTGGTTATGTACTTGGTCTGTTTAGAGACAACGCACAAGGCACCGCCGAGATCACTCAATCCCCCGACTCAATTATTGACACGTTGTCCCAGTATGCTGAAGAAAACGATGAGTTCCCTGAAATCGAAAGACGTGAGAACATGTTGACGCATTTCGGCGATCCGTTGAGAGAAGAGGTATCTGGTCAAATCGTTTTTAAAAAGTCAAGAAAATCAATGGAATAGGTGTTTCCTGTGAAACCACTAAAAATAGAAATCCTTGAACAAACCCCTAACTACTTGCGAATTAGAGTCTTTGACGATCCCCACACCTACCTCAATTTGCTCAAAGAGTACTTGGTTAGTAGAGAAGAAGTTGCGTTGGTGGGATATGCTCGAGAGCGAACTTTCGAAGATGTTGCAGTTTTTGAGATCCGCACAAATGGGTCGGCTGACCCTATCGCCCTAATCGAAGAGGCAACCCACGAAATCGAGAACATGGTAGACACTTTCGTCAGTGTTTTGGAAAAGGCGCTTTCTGAGTAGAGGAGGCCTAAGTGGATTGCCTAATCCCGGCAGTTCTTCTCTGAATAACGATTTTTTAGCATTCTATCAAGAAAAGCATTCTCGGCTATCGAAAGAACTGGCTAAGTCATCTTTTAGAGAAGTTATTAAATCCCGTCCCTTGGCCAGTCTTGGAGACTTCTTGATCAACTATTGTTATACTGTTGCTCGCTTTCATGTTGCCCCTTTAGAACATAAAGCGATAAGAGTATGGGACTCCTCATTGGCGAAAGCTCTGAAAGAATCTGAATTTGCAGAATATTTACCTCCCCGAATGAGCTCCGGAGAACTTGGTGATGCTGTCGAAGCCCTCGTTGCTTGGCTCTACATGAATGGACACGTGTCTCTTGAAGAAATAATTGAGACCATGCTTCCGGGACTAGATCCGTCCTTAATAGGAAAGCCTGGAGAAAAGGATCTCGCGATTTTCGCTGTTTCACTCTTTTTAGAGTCCGTCTGGGAAAAGAAACTTTTTTCTGAAACCAAGAACTGAGTGCATCGGTTAGCGATACTTGATGTCCTTGCCTGCTCGTCCATAGTCTATTGCTGTTTTTCTTCTTTCAGTTCGTTCGCAGTTGCTACATTTGAGTTTGTCTCTTCCAAGCTTGTGGAGAGGGGACCCACATTTTGAGCAAAGAGAATAGACCACTCCTAGATTTGAATCGAGGGTTTCTATCTGGACCGGAATTGTCCTACCGCTCACGATCCTTGCTCGAATTATGTCGCCAGACCTATATGCATCATCCATGTTAGAAAGGAACCCACGAGACACTTGTGAAATATGGATAATTGCAGTGTATGTTGGAACCACTGACACTCCGTTAATGTAATGAATTGCTACAGTAGCAATCTGGCTTCCAGTGTGTACGATCTGTCCGATTGTCAAGTCTCCTCTTCGAGGAACTGGAGCTGTGGAGGGTCGCGGCAAGATTTCCACGCGATAATGCTTAGTATTGAATCGGGGAATACCCAACGCTGCGCTTTTTACAATCCCATCTTCTTCGAAAGTATAGCTTCCTCGTTGAAATTCTTCAATTACTCCTAGTTCTTCTCCAGGAAATACAATGATCGGCTCGTTTTGCAATATTTTCTCACGTAATTCGGCCAATTTTTCTCGCCTCTTTAATGCCATGTTTTCTCTCTTCCAAATGGGGTAAAAACTTTTCCAACTGAGAGCTTTGACTAATTCTTCTAAACAAGAATTTGAAAAACAATCAGTGTTTCACCCCGGTTCTCTCTTTTGGCATAATACACTCATAGTATCATGTTTAGATATTCAAATAAATCAAACGATGAAGACACCATGAGGGACAAATTGATAGGTTGAGTAAATTCGGCTTAACATGGGATGGACACTAACTATTCTCAACAGAATAACAAATAACGGAAAGAGAGTAGATTTTTGAAAGGGGATATTATGTTTCTTCTGCTTTGATGTGTTTTTCTTTCATGTCGTCCTTCATGTGCTTCGTTGCACCAAGGAATTTTCTCATAATCTGAGTCTCTTTAGCGGACTCATCTAGTAGAGTTCCCAATACAATCAAACCGATGATTCCAGCAAATGCCATACCGGATTTATAACCTGCAAATACGAAGATGATAAATAAAACGAAGAATCCTGTGAACAAGTAACGCATGATTTGTCGAATTTGAATGTCTCTTTCAATTACGGTTGTGCTCGCCATACTATTCCCTCTTTGAGTCTAAATCAACACCACCTCATGCGAATATTTAGATTTCGGTGGGTCAAGATCGCTATGATTACCCTCTCGTTTTGATAGAAAGCTTTTTCGTAACCATGCATGCGGTTTTGATTGACTGTTGCATCATTGGTCCGTTTCTATTAATACTTACTAATGCTTAACTAGTAATTGTGAAAACCGCACCTCGATTACTTGCCATACGTTCGGGAAAATGGGATCGAGAGAAAGATTATACTCCAGGCTATTTCTTATTGCTACAACACCCATTTTTGATTGTTGGCTTTGCTAGTTGTATGCTTCAAACAGACGGTTCGGATGCCACCGAACGTGTTATTGAAACTATCCATTCGAATCATTTCCCTGTCAACTACATTTTCTTGAAAGGGATAACTATCGCTGGATTGAATTTTGTGGATCCGTTTCGGTTGTATGAAGAATTCGAGACCCCCGTCATAATCATTACTGAAAGTCAGAAAGGAGGTCTATTAGAAGCGGCTGCTAAATATTCACCAAACGAGAGTTATATTCGGAGTATTCTTTCAAAGCTCCCACCACCTATAAGTGTGGAGACTCGCTTTGGAATTGTGAACTTGCAAAGTGTTGGAGACGATTTGGAATCTGCAAAGCAGTTGGTATATAAGAGTGCTCTCGTTTCAAAAATTCCAGAACCACTTCGAATTCTTAGAATTATTTCAAAAGCCCTTGGAGAACCACCTGCTGGAAATATGGCTCCTAACCGGGATGAAGGAAAAAACAGGTGAAAACGATTTGGGTTGTTGTTTGGCCCTAGCGGAGCATAATCGCTGCACGGTCTGGCGAGTATCTCCAGTCTTGGGGCAACTTTCCAATTCGCTTGTAATATTTTGAAAGTCTGTGGATCTTCGACTCAATTTTCCTTAAGCTAATTTTATTGTGGATGTCCTTCGGGTTGTCAACAAGGTGGTTCCTCATTTTTAGTGATTTGCGAACCAGATTAATGAAATCTTCGGGATATCTTGGCGTTAGGCCGTGTTCTTCGAGGATTTTGTAGATCTTCTTTCCAGTAACTAGCTTGACACTTGGGACTCCGTATTGGTCTCGCAAAATAGTGCCAATTTGTGTTGTTGGCTGTCCTTCTCTGAATAGCCTGACAATGATTTCTTCGATTTGTTCGGGGGTTAGTGGGATCCATTCAGGAATTTCTGTGCGATGGGGACGTGTAGAGCTTGATCGGCCTTTTTTCCGAGAGTGCATTCGTGCCATGTCTTACACCTTATCTGTTCTTACATTTCTTTTTCTTTGAGTGGATATTAAGACTGTTACGATACTGCTCTGATTGAATCGGGCATTCGATCTTTCTCATCTTTTTGAATAATTGTGAACATATGTGGGAAAAAAGGAGAGTGCTTTAATATCATAATCCTTTTTATGTCGTTGTTTTTCACTCAAAATCGTTTATATCAAAGAAGCGGAAAGCGTGGTTCTATGGCTTCAATGACTTACAATATTGGCTGGATGGAATACCTCGTCGTACTCTTATTGCTTCTCTTTGTTTTTATCTTTATTATCACGTTTCAATTAAGAAGAGTCGTTAGTAAAGTTCCTTCTCATGTATTAGATCTTGGAGAAAATTCAGAACTCAGTAGAGACCTTAGTCTATTCGACATCACCATGCTGGGCGTTGGAGCCATGATCGGTGCTGGCATTTTTGTTCTAACCGGTCTTGCAGCTGGTATAGCTGGTCCTGGTCTTTTGCTTGCTTTCTTGCTAAATGGTTTTGCAACGAGCTTAACAGCTCTAATCTACGCAGAACTGGGAAGCGCTGTCCCCGAAGCAGGTGGAGGCTATCTCTGGGTAAAATCCTCAATGGGCCGCTATCAAGCATTTCTCAGCGGTTGGATGAGTTGGCTTGCCCACATCGTTGCAGGAAGTCTTTATTCTCTCGGTTTTGGATCCTATTTTGTTTTTTTGCTTGATGAGCTTGGTTTTCTCCCAGAGAACGCTAACATAGCTGTTCTTGAGAAGGTCTTTGCTGTTTTCATTATTCTGTTGTTCTTGCTTGTAAATTATTTGGGCTCCTCAGAAACAGGGAGTGTAGGCAATGTCATTACCGTAACTAAAGTTATCATAATCGCCGTGTTTATTCTAAGTGGATTATGGGTTGCTCTAAAAGCACCAGACCTCAGTTTTACTCACCTTGAACCCATTATTCCACCGAATAAAACCATTTTTTCAATCTTGACTGCCATGGGCTTCACGTTTATTGCTTTCGAGGGCTATGAAATCATTGTTCAAACTGGTGAGGAAGTAGAACAACCTAATCGAAGCATTCCTCGTGCGATTTTCTTTTCATTGTTAATCGTGGTTCCAATTTATTTTTTCGTAGGGCTCGTGTCTTTGACTGCAATTACCCCTGCTTCTGGTGAGACAACTTGGCAATTTTTATCATCAATCGGAGAACTTGGCCTAGCGGAGGCTGCCAGACAGTTCATGCCGTTGGGTGTTGGGCTAATGCTATTTGGAGGGCTAGTCTCTACACTCTCTGCTCTAAATGCAACCATTTACAGTAGCGCCCGAGTCTCATTTGTTATGGGTAGGGATCGATTACTGCCCCGTGCATTCAATCAAGTAAATGAATGGAGACGTACGCCTCACGTTGCCATTTTAGTTTCTGGCATCATAATGATAGGAATTGCTATTTTTCTGCCTATCGATGATGTTGCTTCGGCTGCTGATCTGTTGTTTGTCCTTTTGTTTCTCCAGGTAAATCTTAGCATCTTCAAAATCCGCTCCAAATATGGAGATCAACTGTTCTACGGCTATAAGGTTCCCCTCTACCCATTTTTGCCAGTCATATCCGTTGCTACCCAAATCACTCTAGGGGTTGCGCTAGTTCTTCATTCCGACGTTGCATTAGTTGGAGCCTCAATCTGGCTCGCCATAGGGACAATCATCTGGTTCGGTTTTATTAAACCAAATTTAACCGAAGAAATCACGGATTCATTTGCCCACTATATTATTAAACCAAAAGTGGAGGAAAACATGGATGAATGAAGAAAGCCCCGATTCATTAAGGCAGTTCTTTGATCATGGCTTCCAAATTCCGGATGATTATTTTATTCAATTAGAAAAAATACTGGTGCCCTTGGCCTGTCAGCCATTCGAACGGTTTGGTGTTTCAATCGCGAAATTCATAGCACACGAATACGGGGCTAGCGTAACGATTCTCCACAACGGAAGACGAGACCCTTCTGCATACGCGAAAGAATTTGAGCAACTTCGAATACCTGTTGAAATAATAACAACGCGATCTCTGGACACTCCAAAAGTAATCATTCGAGAGGCTCAGAAAGGTTATCAGCTTCTTGTCATGCCTTCAAGAAGGAGAGCTAAATGGATTGATCGCTTCTTGATAACGAGCGTCTCTTCTAAGGTTATTCCCAAAGTGCCCTACGATGTTTTGCAAGCATATCCTATGAGGGGCCTTATCCCTGGTGACGAAGAAAACGTACCATCATTCGAAAAAATAGCCATACTCCTACCCCGTACTCAGAGAGATCCTAGACTACTGTTTTGGGCGAACTCATTGCTTATCGGCAAGAAAGGCGAACTCCACATTTATCACATTGCTGATCTTCCTGCCCTAACCCCACTCAAAGGCGCTCTTGAAGCCGACGTTATCGTGAAAGAAAAAGAAGTTTTTGAGATTCTCGTGAAGGGATATGCCTCCATTTTCAGCACAAAAATGATCCCTCATTTTATCGTATCACACAATATTGGCAAATCTGCTGCTGCCATTCTAAATAGGGATTCTCCGGATGTCGCCATTATGGGTCAATCCAAGCGAGAAGGCCGGTTTGGCATTAGAAGAACATTAAGCGACTATATCTTGGACAAAGCTAGGGTTCCGATCATCGTTCACCATCAGCCTTGATGTAATCCTGCCGTGCATTTCAGCCATTTCTTTTCATCATCTTGCCATGATTTTTTGGAGAATGACTCTTTCTGTTCTCATCTCGTTGATTGCGTTTGTGGTGGCAGTGCTCATAGTGCTTATCGCGCATCTATACCGGGTTAACCATTTCCATTATCCTTTATCGCTACGTTTTGGATTTGGTGGTTTTTGCAAGCTATCTTCTCCGTTCGAAAACTTGGAGAATACGCGTTGGTGATTTCTTACCTCGTGTCTTATGCAGTCGTAACATTGTCTGCTTTTATTCTCAGCTCTTCCCGGTAACTTTCCATTACTTGGTCAATATATTACTTTGGCCAATTCTTCATAGTTGTTGGATACGTCATTTTCAGTTCCGAGGAATTCCAATAACTATAATTCATCTTTTTCTTCTCAGTTATTGGGTGAGAAAGCATTATGTTTCGTTGGAAACAAATGATGTCCGTGCTGACGATTGGTTCGTTAGCATATTTCGTCTTAGGCACAATTCTTGCCATGATACTTTATCCCAACTATGACTTTTTTGGCCAATTTCTGAGCGCTCTCGGAGTCAGCAAATGGGGTTTTCTGTTTAACTCAGCAGTGGTAAGCATTGGAATTAGTACGATGTTCCTTTATGCTACAATCGCTCATGATCTATGGCTAAGACCAGTTAGACCATCTTTTTTCCTTTTTGTTGCTTTACTTTTTGGCTCATTTTCCGGAATTCTCCTCATTGGAGTTGGAATTTTTGTAGCCAGTGGTAATACGAGTGATATTCATGATCTGTTTGCCATCAGTTTTTTTCTGGTTTTGATGTTGTTAACACTATTCTTTGTAATCGGCCTCGTGAGATCACCCCTCTTCAAGGATGGGAATACCAAAATTGGTCTAACACTGTTCGGGTTTACAATTTCGCTTAGTATAGCAGTTGGCCTATTTGTTCCCAAAGCTAACCAATATGTAACGCAAAAACTAGTTGTGCTTCTTTACTTGATTTTTGTCTTCTGGCTTACTCGCGTTTTTGTTTTTGAGAGTTTGCCAAAGAAAATCCAAACTTTGGAGAGCAAGTGAGGAATCTACGCTACGTTCATTGTTTTCCTATCTTGGAGCAATCGAGTGATAGTATGAGAAAGCAGCATCAATCGCTCTTTTCAGTCGATATTGGTCAACTGAACGTTTCAGAACCTTTGAGAGGTAGTTCTCCTCAAGAATGGTGAGCATTTCTTTTACTTTCTCGAGTCTTTCAGCATATGGCAGTTCTAGCACTGCATGACATGCGGTGTTGTGTCTTAATTGCCAGTCCTTCATGGCTTTCCATAAAAACCCCTTCATTGGCAGTTTCGGCATGCCTGTATATCTGCTCAACAATTCTGCTAACTGATCAATAACTATTTTTTGTTCAGGGGATGCTTGCACTCTGGAGTAGTCATTTTCCGCTTTTATCAATTCTTTTTCAATAAATTGCAAAGCAACTGCCATGATTATTTATTATTTTCCATCTTCTTTTAAAAATCTGGTATGTACTTGCGAGTTTTTCTTATTTTACTCTATTCTCTCATTAGAACTAGTTCCTTAGTTTCCATTCCGAGTGGCGAAATTGTTTTTATCAATGACTTTTAGAGATACTTAATGTCTATGGAATATACTCGTCTTGGGTCAACCTCTACCAAGGTATCGAGGATTTGTTTGGGCACGATGCAGTTTGGGTGGACTGCCGACGAGGAAACAAGCCTAAAGATTCTCGATAGGGCTTTCGACCTTGGTGTAAATTTTATCGACACTGCAAACATTTACTCTTACTGGGCCAAGAACAGCTATCCAGGAAAAAGTGAAGAGATCTTGGGGCGCTGGTTCGCGAGTAGAAAACATCGTGATGACGTAGTTTTGGCGACAAAATTGAGAGGTCCCATGGGAAGTGGGCCCAATGACGAAGGTGTTGGCAGGAAACATGTCTTTAAAGAAGTTAAGGCCTCTCTAAAAAGGCTTCAAACCGATTATATTGATCTTTATCAGACTCACTGGGATGATCAACTAAGCCCTCTCAAAGAGACTTTGCGTGCGCTAAATGACGTTGTATCGATGGGTATTGTTCATTATATAGGCGCTTCCAATATTACTAACTGGAGGCTCATGAAAGCTCTCTGGATAAGCGATAAATATGATTGGGTTCGCTATGAGGTTCTTCAGTACAAGTATTCTCTCGTGGAGAGGGAAAGATACGAGGAAAACATGAGACCTGTGGTGAAGACTGAAAACCTTGGATCTATTCCTTATAGCCCGCTCGGAGGCGGGTTTCTTACTGGAAAGTATCGTCGCGGAGGTCCGATTCCAGAAACACCGAGGGCGAAACGAATTCAAGAGTTATATATGAACGAACATGGTTGGAGAATAATTGATACTCTCTTAGAGATTGCTAACGAAATTGAAGCCAAGCCTTCACAAGTCGCCCTTTCTTGGATTATGCACCAAGATACTATTACTGCGCCGATTATTGGTGCAAATACTGTAGAACAACTGGAAGAACTGCTTGGAGCACTAGAAATTAATCTAACAAAAGATCACCTCGATCGATTAAACGAAGCTTCAGATCCAAATCATTGAAAGAATACTTGTGATTACTCTAATATTATGCGGAACGGAACTGTTTGCGGAAACATGGCGAATGTTGAAAAACAACCTTTTCTAATATACCAACATGCCTGAGGTTTTCTGTAAGTACTGCGACGGAATTTCATCTCATGAATTTGTCAAATTTGAGGTTTCAGAAGGAATGCCTGTAATCTATTTGCGGTGTACAAAATGTAAAGGCATTCACATGTACGGGTACATCGGAACTGAATTTGCCGATGAAGGATAGAGGGTCTCCACAGAACAATTGTTTCTTTCTGCAAAAGAGCTTGGCTACGTTAATGCCCATTTAGTCTGTTAGTATTTACAAGAACATGGTAGCTTCTTGCTTAGGGTGAAGCGGAGTTGTGTCAAATAACATTGGTAATCTGTTTATTTTAGCCCACCTTATTTCCAGAAAGTGTATTGTTTCAAGGAAGCAGCTGTCCACGCTAATGTTTCTGAATAATTCTACTGTGTTTCCGTTTGGAATTTATACTAGATGTATGGATCTTTCTTAGCCATGACTACCGATCACAAACAAGATTTAGCTCTAACGTTGCATTCGGTAAAGGACAAAAGGATCACTGTTTCCGTTGTTGGTCTTGGAAAAATGGGTCTTCCACTCGCCACGGTAATTGCAAATGCAGGATTCAATGTAGTTGGAGTAGATCTAAATAAAGAGCTTGTAGCCTCTGTTAATAATGGAGAAACAGATCTAAATGAACCTGGCGTTCCAGAACAGCTAGCGAGCGCTGTTCAAGCAAGAAAATTCAGAGCGACTACCAGTTTACAAGAAGCACTCAAAGAAGCAAGAATTGTACTCGTTATTATCCCTACATTAACCAACAAAAATAATCAATTAGAAGAAAAGCCTTTACGGAGTCTTTACGAGAACATTGCGTTCCATCTTCAACCCGGAACCGTCATCATTCAGGAAAGCACAGTTCCACCAGGCACAACCGGGGGTATGTTGAGAAAAGTACTAGAAGAAAAAAGCGGCCTAAGGGTTGGAGATGAAATTGGGCTTGGCTTTGCTCCTGAAAGAACCTATTCAGGTAGGGTGATTGCTGACATTACTCAGCGATATCCAAAGATTATTGGTGCTGTCGAGGGCAATAAGCAGACTGCTGAAATTATGAAGGAATTCTATTCCACATTTTGCTCTAAAGGAGTCATAGTTGTGAGAAATGCTATTACAGCAGAAGCGGTAAAAGTATTCAAAGGAGCCTACCGAGACGTAAACATTGCTTTGGCAA
>JAJRWK010000216.1 GCA_024276795.1 archaeon
ATCCACGGCGACATTTGGTGGAGACAGTTTTCACGCACTGCTCAAGATCAAATTCTCTTACTTGATTTGGAGGACTTATCATTGGGAAATCCATGTTATGACTATGCATCAATGTATTGTGGTATTAGAAACCAATTGGAATACGCGTCTAATGAGCTCGCAAAAACCTCTGAACAAAAAGAGATCATCAACAATTTAAAAGAAAAAGTGAAACAGTTTTATCAAAATCTGGATCTGGATTTATTTGATGAATTCGTTCTCTTGAGAACTATCCATGAGTATGCTTATTCATTGCAACGATTTGGAAAAGAAAGTTGGATCGTCAACTTTACTTTTGATGAAATAAAGAAACTCGAAAAGTAGCATAAACTTTTCTAAACTTGTCTCTATTGATTAGACAATTTCTCCTAGTTGTAAGTTTAAGTTATTGATTGTTCGAGATGTAGAAGGACAAAAATTAAATTGATCTATCTAATATTGTCATAATCACATCGCATAGCGGTGTTGAGGTGAACACATGAAACAAAAAAGACTATTTCTAGCACTACTGATGTTTGTTTTGTTGTTGGGTGCTATAAGCCCGCAAACCACTGTTGCGGGGGAAAAGCTTTCCCAGACAATATTTACTCCAACAATTGATGGAGACATTAGTGACTGGGCTAGCGTTGAAAAATACTACATCGCTGATCCCGTCGATGACAGCGTACTGAACGCTAATCACGAATTGTACGGCATCTATATCGCCATGAATGAGACCCACTTATTCGTTGCACTCGATGTGGCATTGAATAACGGAACCGTTGTCTATTTTGACACCGATCCAGGACAAGGCACCGGACTCACAGATGTTCAGAACTCTGCAGGATATGGAAATCGTCCCATTACACTAGGAGGCGGATTTGCTGCAGACTTCTTCGTTGGAGTTTGGGATGCAGGAACTCCAGCCGTCTTCAATGGTTCTGACAACGGAGCCTATTTGGGAGATTCTGGTTTTGGCGGTTTCTATGCTGTGGCAAGCTCAACGAATAACATTCTTGAGATTTCATTACCTTTCAGCATGCTTTATGGCGGTACCAATGTTACTGGGAAAAGCATTGGAATTCTCCCCGTAAAATACAGTTGGGACGGGTTCACTGCGGTGGACTACCTTCCAAATGACCCTTCAATTCTAAACCTAGGTCCTAATGATCCCGTTACTCTCACCAATTATATCAAGGTAGATCT
Organism: archaeon; assembly: GCA_024276795.1. GTDB lineage: Archaea > Asgardarchaeota > Heimdallarchaeia > Heimdallarchaeales > JAJRWK01 > JAJRWK01. The sequence continues at coordinate 1,225 of JAJRWK010000216.1, forward strand.
CGATTCTGACGGCGACGGTATTTCGAACCTTCAGGCAGAACCAACCGCTGGCTGGTTTGGAAACGTGCAAGCAAATCTAATTAACGGGAGCGCCGCAGCCGGTCTACCTTTGTCGTTCTCTATGGAAGTTTGGTGGAATGTAACAGATTCAGCAGGCATTCATGATCATCCTAACATGACCTATGGCGTCAATGCCCAAGTCGTTATTAGAGATGATCAAGGAGTGGTAACTCTTAATGAGACCCAGAAAATGGTTCATAAGCCCGGAGAATACTCTGGAAATAATGACATTTACAGGTTAGTAATTCCTGGTAGCTCTTTGATAGAAAACTATAATGTTACAGTAACATTCTGGCCAGACAACTGGGACCCAACCCATAGCTGGCAAGGTGAAAAAATCACCAAGAGCTATTTAGTCGGACCTCCACCGACAACATTTAATGCTTGGGTAGGCGGAGTCATTCCGAGTGGAGGCTTCACTGCACCAAATGAGGATTTGAGAGTTGAGGCTCAAGCCAACTGGAAGGTTAATGGAACAGATATCACAATCCATGACGACCCCACAGATTCACTACCCGTTGATGTATTCCTTTACTACTCGATTAATGGAACTGAGCCCTGGGTCAAAGTGAAAATGGATTATGTTAAGTCTTTCACTGACAACGATCTTTATGAGGTCTATATCCCAGCTCAGAATGAAAACACAACCGTAACCTTTTATGTGAATGCGACTGCCACCGCAAACTTCAATGTTACCGCCAATGTCACGGTTATCTTTGGTATCGAGCCCCCCAAGACCTTGATCTATAACCAACTAGATCCCAAGGGAGATGAATTCGGAGAATATCCATCCGCAGATGCTTTCGCTCCGTACTTTGGCCACTTCGACATTTTGGAATTTAACGTGTCTGCTAACGACTACAACGTTCAATTCAGTCTTGAGTTTCTCAACTTGTCATTTAACGGTTGGGGCGGACCCAATGGTTTCTCACATCCTATCATAACGATCTACATTGACAATGCCGCTGGTGGAGAGACCAGCACTATCAGAAAAGAATACGTCGACATAGAACAAGCCCATGCTTGGGAATACGTCGTTGTCGCTGACGGATGGACCCAAGAATTGCATTCGGCGACTGCTCCCGAAGACGCGATACCAGGAGCCGGCGTAGTTGTCAAGGGAGATGCTTCAACTGGAATCGTAGATATTGTCGTTCCAGTCAATCAAATAGGAACGCCAGTAGCCAACTGGTCATACGTGGTTCTTGTCGGATCGGGCGACTTCAACTACTTCCGCAACAGAGGAGCTAGTGCTGGGGAATGGGCATTTGGAGGAGGAGACGACTCTGACTTCGACCCCAACGTCGTAGACATGCTCGTACCTTCAAGTGGAAACCTAACGTTTGATGCTGAGATCCAAGACTTCCTCTTGAACAACTATGACGTTGCGACACAAACACGAGCAACTGTATACGCAGTTGGTGAAGAAATCACTTTCGAAGAAGACACAACCAATCCAACCGCTGAGATTCTAAGCCCGGCAGACGGGGACACATTCGACGCTGATGCCACAACTGGAAAAGCAACGGTTACTCTAAAATTCAAAGTCAGTGATGCAGACCAAGGACTTCTTGCCGGACTCAAGCTTGTGCGAATCTTCGACAATCAGACACTAATCAAAGAGATCAACTTAAATGGCTTAACCTATGAAGAAACCATCGAGATTCAGCTCGAAGCCGGAGTTCATAACTTGAAAGTTCTTGTCTTTGACGTTTCGGGTAATTTTGCTGACGCCACAGTCCAGATCACGGTCGTTGGACCCACCACATCTGCTGAGAAGAAAGGCGGCTTCTTACCAATGCCAATCTGGCCATTCCTCGTTGCCTTAGCAGCTATACCCTTGCTTCGTAAAAGAATCAAGAGATAGACGAAAACAACATTGAGGGCAATTACTCTGCCCTCCCAATGCACCTTTTCTAATTCTCGCGCTGAACATTGGCGCTTTGCCTTCACTCTTCTCTTTTTTGTAGTAAAACGATTTAATTGTCCGTGCTGAGGCCTTAACTAATGAAAAAAAGACTTCCTTTCCGTCTAGAAATCGCTGGAATCGTGCTCATAGGAATTTTGTTGGTCTCCGGGTTAATCCTCGCCTACTTGAACTCACTAAATCGTGGCAACCCCATACCACTAGATGATGATTCTTTGACCCCAAGAGAATTTCCCACGTTTGACGATTTTCTAAATGCTTATTCTGAAGCGAATGAATCAGAAAAAGAGAGAATCATCACGGCGTTTCTTAAAGAACAAGAAGTCTATGGTTTCCCAATGACTAATCTAACACATGCTACTTTCATTTACTTAGGAACTCCGCCTACCGAAACAGTGCTTGTGGTAGGGGACTTTACAGAATGGGGTAACGACCCCAAAACAATGAAACGTCTAGAAGGGTCCAATCTTTTCTATTTAACATGGGAATTTGATCCTGACGCTCGTCTTGACTACAAATTCGTAGTTGATGGGCAGTGGATTCTTGACCCGTTGAATGACAAGACAGTTATGGGGGGATTTGGGCCAAATAGCGAACTAGCAATGCCAAAATATGTTCAGCCAGAAGAAATCAAGTACTTTCCAGATATTCCGCACGGTGAAATAAAGTACCATGAAAACGTTTATTCGCCTCAGTTATCTAATTCAAGGACAATCGCGGTCTATCTGCCTCCAAATTATGACGAAGCAAAACAGTATCCGACAATATATGCTCATGATGGCTTAGAGTTTATGACCCTCGCAAACATGACTAACGTGCTGGATTACTTGATCTGGAAAGGTGAAATCACGCCCGTGATTGCTGTATTCATTCCACCCATTTCAGGTGAAGAGAGAATTTCTGAATACAATCCCAACGAAAAGTTTGCTGATTTCATATCTACAAACATTGTTTCCTTAATTGATTCCATGTATTCCACTATTCAAAGCCCAGAATCAAGAGCCATGCTAGGGGTATCCTTGGGCGCTCTAATTGCAGCGTACATTGGATATACGCGAGCAGAAATCTTTGGCAACATTGCTAGCATGAGCGGAGCATACTGGTATAATGAGACAATCATCCTTCAAATCAAATCCGGGGACAAGGAGTCAATAAAGTGGTACGTGGATTGGGGCACCTATGAACAAGATATTATGAACGGAAGCAAGCAATTAGTTCAAGTCCTCGAAGACCGAAATTATGATTATATTATCCAGGAGTGGCACGAAGGCCATTCGTGGGGAAATTGGAGAGCACACGTCGACGAAGCCTTGATTTACTTCTTCTCCTCTTAGCAAAAAGAGGGGCAGCTATTTTTGTTCCTCATCCGTTAAAAAATTCTCCTTCTCTTTGAATGGAAAGGCTCATAATCTAATCTTGTTTCAAACTGATTTGGTGTACACATGAGTCGAATTCCAAAAATAGGAATCAACGGATTTGGTCGAATCGGTCGACTGGTAACAAGAGCGTTACTGGAAAGAGAAGAAAAAGTAGACATAGTCGCTATCAACGATTTGTCCTCAGCAGACATGCTGGCAAACCTGTTCGAATTTGACAGTATTCACGGGAGATTTAACGGAAGTGTCGAAGTCGATGGAAATGACATTATTTTGAACGGGGATCGCTTCACTATTCTGAGTGAAAGAGACCCTGCAAGCCTGCCATGGAAAGAACTAGAAGCAGACTACGTGATTGAGAGCACGGGAAAATTCAGAGACAGACAAGGCTTGCAAAAACACATTGACGCGGGAGCAAAAAGAGTCATTCTATCTGCCCCAGGAAAAGACGTAGACGTAACTGTTGTACGAGGTGTTAATTTCGACATGTACGACCCTTCAAAACATTTCATCGTTTCTAACGCATCGTGCACCACTAATTGCTTAGCACCAGTACTCAAGGTTTTGGACGACCGCTTCAAAGTTGAACATGCAATAATGACAACAATCCATTCGGTAACTAACGACCAAAGACTTCTAGATTCCCAACACAAAGACTTCAGACGAGCAAGAGCGGCTTACATGTCCATGATACCAACATCAACAGGTGCAGCGAAAGCAATAGGGCTTGTGATGCCCCATCTCAACGGGAAAGTAGACGGCCTTGCTGTTCGAGTCCCTGTTTCCAATGTTTCCCTCGTAGATCTCACAGCGAGAGTTGCTGCAGATATTACCCATGATGACGTCGAAGAAGCATTTAGAGAAGCCGCGAAAAAAGAAATGAAAGGTATTATTGATATACAATGGAGATCGCTGGTTTCAATTGACTTCAATCATGATCCTCACAGCGCAATCGTAGATCTACCAACGCTGAAAATAGTAGATAAAAGCATGGTAAAAGTACTCGCCTGGTATGACAATGAATGGGGCTATGCCAACAGAGTCGCTGATCTCTTGCACTACATGTGGAACAAAGAACCAGAAAAATAATCCTCAAGAGAGCATTAATCGTCTAAGCTAAACAAACTTTCTTGTTATTCCTGATTTTTTGTTTGTATAGGATATTCAGGTTTTCTAACCTCTTTGTGCTTCAGTAGTTTTGCAAAAACTGGTATTTAATTACGAAATTTGATATATCATAAATCCTTATATAAATCCTTTCTGACTTAATAGTAATGACAGAATCAAAAATCGCATTGAAACGAGAATTAGCAGTTTCTGCAGAACAATTTGACCAAGTCGAGAACATCGTTAAGGAAGTATTCAAAGCCAAGGGCTTCGGTGTCCTCACCGAAATCAATGTCAAAGACGTCCTCAAAGAAAAACTAAACATTGAAAGCAAGCCACACAAAATCCTTGGCATGTGCAACCCTAACAGGGCACACAAAGTACTTCAAGAAAACATGGATATGAGCGCATTACTCCCTTGCAACGTTTCGGTCTATGTAAATGAAAATGGCAAGATCACTGTAAGCGCAATGAACCCGGTAGCAGTATTGTCTCTGGTCGAATCTCCAATCGTTGAAGAAGTTGCCAAAGATGTATTGACCGTTTTTGAAGAGGCGCTCGACGAAGTCAGCCAGAAATTCTCATAAGCTCTAAGGCTCATTAGTTTTTAGGGAATGTTCCAACTTTTTCATGAACCTTTCATGGTTAATTATGAAACGGTCATGTTCTCCCTTCCCGATTAGTTTATCACCCCATTTTGTTATAACTTCGAACTTCAGTTTCCTACCATCTTGCTCCACGAGCCTAGCATGTACTTGTACCTTTGCTCCAACGGGGGCTGCTGCTAGGTGTTCAATGCAAACCCTTACACCCACAGTTGTGTAACCCTCG